>NZ_JBXWQJ010000002.1:0-433492 GCF_059612325.1 Ruegeria sp. CDSA021 | reverse complement strand
TAATCACAACAACCAGTTGAGCCAGACCCTCTCTTAGATCAGGCGGCCATCTGTCCCAAAATCCCTGACGACGGACAGACCGGCATAGTCGAAGCCCTGATTAAACGCATAGGATTGCTCGATATCGCCGAGGTGCCATTTGCCGATATGCACGGTCTCGTAGCCACCCGCGCTCAGGACCTCGGCCAGCGTGACTTCCCATTCATTAAGGCCGTCGCCGGAGACCACGGACTTGGCTTCCGTTGTCCCGGTGCGGATCGCATAGCGACCTGTCATCATGGCGGCTCGCGTGGGGGTACAGGAGGGTTCAGTGTACATTCTCTGGAAGGACAAGGCCTCCTCCGCGAGGTCCGAGATATTCGGCGTGCTGTAACCCCGAATGACGTCCAGGTTCGGCATGCCCATCTCGCCGAAGCCGACATCATCAAGCAGAATGTAGACGATGTTCGGGGGCGTTCCGCCATTGGTCTCGCGAATTTCCGCAAGCCGGTCATCGATCCGGGCATCTTCCTCCGACCACGTCTGACCGTGTTGTTCCAGCAGGATGTAGTGCTCTGCGTCGTGGATGATCGGGCCTTCCTGTGCCGACACCAAAGTTGGAGGTGCAAGAAGTATACTGGCCGCCAATTGCAGTCGCATCGCGTGTTCCCTCGCCCCTGGAAATTCAGATCACAATGGGATCAATTCATCGGGAACACAATAGTCACGGCCGCCACGCGGATTAGCGCAGATTCGCAAGTTCACTTTTCGGGGGAAGCCATCCACATTCCGGACATCCGACCGATTGCGTCAGATGTCAGCAAGGTCGGCAAACTACCAGTTCGTGCTGCTCGCAGTAACTGGCACTTTGGGCTCGACTCGGTCATCTGACTGTTTTTCTCAGATGACGGCTAAGCCCCGCTAAGCGGTCCTTCGGCAGCAGACAGTCGAACTTTCTGCATTTAGTGATCGCTCGGCACGATAGCAATCGCTGGCGATAATAGTCCGCTGTGGCTGTCGTTCGAACAAAACTACCGCCCAGCCATGCCGGAAAAGGCACAAATATTCGCAACTCATGCCGAATTACGATATATAAAAAACATACTTATCACCTGGTGCCTTTACCTTCTGAGAACAGAGGAGTTCTACTGTGCCAACACCTCTCTTCAAGCCCGGTCATTCTGGTAATCCGGGTGGGCGACCCAAGCTGGACCCAGCGACAAGAAAGTTGATCCAATCGAACGGCGAGGTCGCTGTGAAACGTATGAACGATCTTTTGTCGATGGACGAACTCTTCAATCGCATAGACGAGAATGGTGAATTTGTATCGGGAAAACTTTCGGGCAAAGAACAAATCGCCTTGCTGGCCTTAGCTCAGGACCGAGCATTTGGACGCGCTGATGGTGTAAGCGTCACACATACCCACAGCGGAACTGTCGGCATGAGCGTCAATCCAACACAGCGGCTCAAAGATATCAGCGACCGCCTTCCAGAAAGATTGGCTCAACAGAAGGTGATCGAGTCAAAACTGGATGACAACGAGTAGTCTCCAACAATCACGTAGGGGCTGCCAGGTGAGGAGGATTGGGTTTGTGCCTACAGGTCATGCGCCCGCGCACGTAAGCCCCCTCGATTTGACGACCCTGTATTGTATTTGATAGAGAAGGCGCCCTTTTCCAAAAAATTAGGAGGACCTGCACATGTGGGTAGCATTCTCGACGTCCGAGGGTTCGGGCTTTTTCTCGGCTGTTGCAAAGGATGAGGACGGCAAAACCAGCGGGCCGCACATGGGGTCGCGCGTCTGCCTGCGGTTCCGCCGCGCGCAGGATGCCGAGTTGCTGCGCGACTACGGCATGGACGGCGAGGTAATCGAAACGCCGGGCGGCGACTATCGCTATAGGGTCTTCATACCGCGCAGCCACCTCGTGACCGTGCTGATGAACTTGGGCAATCACATGTCCTACCCCAATTTCAAGGACAGCATTCCCGAGGATGACATACCGCTGGCAAACGCCTGCCACGAGGTATGGGCAGTGTTCGGCAATATGCAGGAGGGCGGGCCATACGGTGCAGGACAGTGATTGCACCGCCCTGACAATCGCTATATGAGACGCCTCGTGGCTTTATTGTCGCCAAAAGCTACAAAACAGTGACGAGTGACACCGAAACGTCCTAAAAAATTACTGTTTTCAGAATCTTAAATGGCGATACCCGCAACCGGGCGTTCAGTGGGCGCCAAACCGACGAGGAGAGCCGATATGGCCCTGGATTCTCAATCCGTCTCTCTCACCTTTCCCGATGGCAATGCACGTATCTATGACGCAGGCGTCACGCCCGCGCAGGTGGCTGCCGATATCTCAACCTCGCTGGCCAAAAAGGCCATCTCGGCCACGGTAGACGGCCAGCATTGGGACTTGCAATGGCCCATCGAAGCCGATGCGCAGATCGCCATCCACACCATGAAAGATGAAGAGCAGGCCAATGAGCTGATCCGTCACGATCTGGCGCACATCATGGCGCGGGCCGTTCAGGAAATCTGGCCCGCCACCAAGGTTACGATCGGCCCCGTGATCGAAAACGGCTGGTATTATGACTTTGACCGCGCGGAACCGTTCACGCCCGAAGACCTCGGCCTAATCGAGAAAAAGATGAAGGAAATCATCAACAAACGCGATCCTGTTACCACCGAGGTTTGGGACCGTGAGCGCGCGATCGAGTTCTACGAGGCCAATAACGAGCCTTATAAGGTCGAGCTGATCGAAGCCATTCCGGGCGACGAGCCGCTCCGCATCTATTGGCACGGCCACTGGCAGGATCTTTGCCGTGGTCCACACCTGCAACACACCGGTCAGGTGCCGGGCGACGCGTTCAAGCTGATGTCCATTGCTGGTGCCTATTGGCGCGGCGACAGTGACCGCGCGATGCTGCAACGCATCTATGGCGTGGCCTTCACAGGCAAGGAAAAGCTCAAAGCTCACCTGCATATGCTGGAAGAGGCCGCCAAACGCGACCACCGCAAGCTGGGCCGCGAAATGGACCTGTTCCACATGCAGGAAGAGGCCCCCGGTCAGATCTTTTGGCACCCCAACGGTTGGACCATCTACACGCAATTGCAGGACTACATGCGCCGCCAGCAACGCAAGGGCGGGTATGTCGAAGTCAACACTCCGCAGGTTGTGGACCGCAAACTGTGGGAGGCTTCAGGCCACTGGGACAAGTATCAGGAAAACATGTTCATCGTCGAAGTGGACGAAGAACATGCCCGCGAAAAGGCGATCAATGCCCTGAAGCCGATGAACTGTCCGTGCCACGTGCAGATCTTCAACCAAGGTCTGAAATCCTATCGCGATCTGCCTCTTCGGATGGCGGAATTCGGATCGTGCAACCGTTATGAGCCGTCAGGCGCCTTGCACGGTATCATGCGCGTGCGCGGCTTCACGCAGGATGATGGTCACATCTTCTGCACCGAAGATCAGATCGAATGCGAGACTGCCGAGTTCATTCGCTTCCTGTCCGAGATCTACAAGGACCTCGGATTCGAAAACTTCTCGGTCAAATTCTCGGATCGTCCTGAAAAACGATCGGGCTCTGACGAGGTTTGGGACAAAGCTGAAGCCGCTTTGCTCAGTGCAACACGTGCTGCGGGGATCGAGCCAGAGCTCAACCCCGGTGAAGGTGCCTTTTATGGTCCTAAGTTGGAGTTTGTCCTGACCGACGCAATTGGTCGTGACTGGCAATGCGGCACGCACCAGGTCGATTTCGTTCTGCCAGAGCGTCTGGACGCCACCTATGTCGGCGCTGATGGCGGTAAACACCGCCCCGTTATGCTGCATCGCGCGACACTGGGATCTTTCGAGCGCTTTATCGGTATCCTGATCGAAGAACACGCGGGCAAGCTGCCCTTCTGGCTGGCCCCGCGTCAGGTCGTGGTCGCCTCGATCACGTCCGAGGCCGACGCCTATGTTGCCGAGGTTGTCGAAACCCTGCGCGCTTCAGGTGTGCGTGCCGAGGCCGACACTCGCAATGAAAAGATCAACTACAAGGTCCGCGAGCATTCGGTTGGCAAAGTGCCGGTGATTCTGGCCGTTGGTCACCGCGAAGTCGAAGACCGTACGGTCAGTGTCCGTCGTCTGGGTGAAAAACAAACACATGTTCAACCGCTTGACGTTGTAACAAATGAGCTGTCGCAGGCAGCCACTCCGCCGGATCTGCTGTAACATTCGGCCGCATATCGCTGGAAATCTGGCCTCCGATTTGGGGCCAGATTGAAACATTTCATCCTTTTTTCATCAAAAACAATGTATTACGCTGCAAGAGGGCATGCCGCCCCCTGACGTGCTTGTGAGACACGGGCTCGTGAATTCAACTCTGGCCATCAAGCCACTACCTTTGTCAGTGTCACAAGCAGACATACCCAGTCATCAAGAGGATTACCGTGATGTCGAACACAGCTAAGTCCCTGGTTATTGCAACCGCAGTCGCAGCCGCCGTATCGGGCGCAGCAACCACTGCAACCGCACAGGCAAAAGAAAAATGCTATGGCGTATCGCTGGCCGGTCAGAACGACTGCGCCGCAGGCCCCGGCACCACCTGCGCGGGCACCTCGACCGTTGACTATCAGGGCAACGCATGGACCCTGGTTGACGCTGGCACCTGCGCGGACATCGAACTGCCTGCAGAGGCAGACGGTACACCGCGCAAAGGTTCGTTGGAAGCCCAGGAACGCGATTTGCCGGCATAAGGTCGATCATACGAATTCAGAGGGGCGGGCCAGATCGCCCGCCCCTTCCCTTTCGTGATCAAGGAACTGACCCATGTTGGATGATGCACACCGGTCGAACCGCCTGCCCGCTGCACCGGGCGTTGGCTACAAACCGCAACATTTTGCTCAGATACTCGAACACGCAAGGCCTGTCGCATGGCTGGAAATCCATGCGGAAAACTATATGGGCGACGGTGGGCGCCCCTTGGCGCAGCTGCGCCACCTTTCCGAACAATTCCCGATCTCGGTTCACGGCGTTGGCCTGTCCATCGGCGGCGAAGGCCCCCTTGACCCCGATCATCTGGCCCGGCTGAAACACTTGGTCGGTTGGCTGAACCCTGCCAGCTTTTCCGAGCATCTGGCATGGTCCACCCATGACACGCATTTCTACAACGACCTGCTGCCCCTGCCCTATACCGACGCGACTCTGACGCGTGTATGCGAACATATCGATCAGGTACAGGAAACTGTTGGGCGGCAGATGCTGTTGGAAAACCCCTCCAGCTATCTGGCTTTTGAAGAAAGCACATGGTCAGAGCCCGATTTCCTGAGAGAGATCGCCACACGCACCGGCTGTGGTTTGCTGCTGGACGTAAACAACGTCTTTGTTTCAGCGACCAATCTGGACTTTTCACCTCAGGGTTACATTGACGCTTACCCCCTTGAGAATGTGGGCGAAATTCATCTTGGCGGCCATGATGAAGACGAAGACGACCATGGCCATCCGTTGTTGATTGACAGCCATGGGCGCGAAGTCGTCGATCCGGTCTGGGCCTTGTTGGATTATGTGCTGGAGCGTTCGGGACCGAAACCCGTTCTGATCGAATGGGACACCGATGTCCCCGATTGGCCCGTTCTGCGGGAAGAAGCGGTTCGTGCGCAGACCGCACTCGAGCGGATTCCGGCATGAGCGTTTCGCAGTCCGAATTCCGCGCAGCCATGATGGATGCTTCGGCCCCCGTACCCGAGGGTTTGCTGGATGCCGAGGCGCAACCAGCCGGTCGCCGGTTCAGCGTCTATCGCAACAATGTTGCCGTCTCATTGACTGAGGCCATGCATCAGGCGTTTCCCGTCATCACCAAACTGTTGGGGCCGCAGAACATGGACGGGCTGGCCGGGATATTCCTCCGTCAGCATCCACCGTCATCGCCGCTGATGATGTTTTACGGTGAAGCATTTCCCGATTTCCTGGCTGGAATGCAGCAGCTTTCGCATATTGGTTACCTACCGGATGTCGCGCGGCTGGAACTTGCACTGCGCAATTCTTACCACGCCGCCGACAGCCAACCTGTTCCGGCGGAGGCGCTGGCGGTAGATCCCGAGCAGGTCATGCAAGCCCGGCTACACTTTGCCCCGGCCATGCAGGTGATCCGCTCGGATTGGCCCGTCCACGCGATCTGGCGCTTCAACACCGAGGCTGACGCCCCGAAACCGGATGCACGTGCTGAGGATGTGTTGATCACACGCCCGGAATTCGACCCCATTCCCCAACTGCTGCCCGTTGGTGGAGCCGACTGGATCGCCCATATGAAAAATGGCGACACAATTGGCGAAGCATTCGAGAAAATCGCTGCGGAACAGCCGGAATTTGACCTTGGAACCACTCTGGCACTGCTTTTACAGGGCGGTGCATTAACTTCTGTGACTATCGAAAGGCTGGAGACATGACTGCCCTGATCTCAATTCACAATTCTGCTCTTGAGAAGGTGGACCACGCGTCCAACTGGTTGACTCCAACACTTGCGCGGCTGGTCTTCATTGCCGTTCTGCTGGTTTACTACTGGAACTCGGCCATGCTGAAGATCGACGGTTCGATCTTTTCACCGTCTGCTGGTGCATTTGGTCAGATCTTCCCCAAGGCGGCCGAGGCCGTTTTGTATGACGTGTCCCAAATGACATTCTTCCAGCGCATCGTCATCTTCTTCGGAACGGTCGCTGAATTTGTTCTACCTGCCTTGTTGCTGGTTGGCTTGTTCACGCGTCTGGCGGCGCTGGGATTGATTGGGTTCATCTGGGTGCAAACGCTGGTCGACGTCACCGGCCACGGCGTGAAACTTGGCAGCCTGTTTGACGCCGCGCCTTCCATCCTGGATCAGCGCACGATGTGGACTTTCCTGATGCTGGTCATTGTGATCAACGGCGCAGGCCCGCTCTCGCTGGACCGTATCCTGCGCCTGAAATGATCTAGAAATGCGCTTTGGGCTGGTCCGGTTTTCCTGCCGCCAGCCCAAGCACGCCGGCCACACCGGCAAAGGCGATCGGGAACATGGTGAAGACGCCAAACCCAAACGCATAGTACATTGCACCGGCTGAAATCAGCAGCAAAACCCCGCCGATAAGAGCCCGCGCAGGTGCCATCGCCCCTCCGGCAATTGCCAGCAAAGGCGCGATAATCGAAAGGGCCTGGATCAGGCCGGGGTTATCGACTTGGCTCAGAACCCCATCAATTTCGCCGACATGGTCGACAACGACCACTTTGGCATATCCGAAAAACCCGACGATCATACCGATCAGTCCGGCAACAACGCCCAAAGTCATTGCGGCATTACGCATAGAAAATCCTCACTTTTGATCTTGGGCAGATAAGCACCCATTCAGGAAACACCAAGCTGCGCCCGGGTTTCAGCGGTCCATCCCAACAGCAGCTTACCGTTATCCTCGATCAAGGGGCGTTTCATCAGAGTCGGGTGTTCTTTCAAAAGCTCCAGTGGTGCTTTTGCGCGCTGGCCTTCATCTAGCCCACGCCACGTTGTTGATCTTGTATTGAGCAGAGCATTGCCGAATTCGGCAAAACCTTGCGACAGAACAGAATCCGGCACACCGTCTTTCCGAACATCAAGAAATTCCGCATCTGGCAAAGATTTCAATGCCTTGCGACAGGTATCGCAAGCCTTCAAGCCATAAAGTTTCATCACTGTGGTACTCCTGCTCGTGCTTTCATTTTAGGCAATCACGCCTGTTTTTGGCAGTTATTCTTGATTTTTTACTTCACCGTGCAATGTTGAAAAAGGCGAAACATGTAAATTGGACTGTTCTGCAATCGCGAAACAGTGGGATTTACGATGACGCCGACCACAGCCCCCACCAATTTGTGGGACAATGCGTAAGTAGAAGGAGACACGGGACATGCCAACCGGCACCGTGAAATGGTTCAATACCACCAAAGGCTATGGATTTATTGCCCCTGATGAAGGGGGCAAAGATGTGTTTGTTCATATCTCGGCCGTAGAACGGTCCGGCCTTACCGGACTCGCAGACAACCAAAAAGTCTCATACGAGTTGCAGGACGGACGCGACGGACGCCAAATGGCATCTGAATTGAAGCCGTTGTAGCGACACCCCCGCCCAACGCGGAGTGATACATTTGAGGATGACGGCCAATTTCCGGCCGTCACCCGCCCCCCACCGGACATGTTCCATTACCCTCGTGCGGGCTTTGGCCTGTCATGAGCAATCCAGTTGTCGCCCATGGCAACGATGCAGGACGTTCCGGTCGCATAGGTCACGACCATCGTCCAGTCGCCGCGCTGGTTTGACCAAACTTCCATGATTTGTTCAGGTCCACGAACACCAGTGGCCACACGTTCGGACCCAAACTGCCCTTCTAGCTTTTGGTGTAACCGGTGCGTCGGCTCACACACAATTTCTGCGATAGGAGACTGAGCCTGCGCTGGCAAAGTATGGCTAAAGAGCAAGCACAAAGCAGCAGTTTTATAAACGTGGATCATGGAACCATTGTATCGATTCCATGACAGAATGTATAGACAAACGCTAGGCGTTAGTGAGAATTACTTGCGGATGATCGCTTCAAACTCACGCCATTCACGGGCGGTCATGCCTGAGCTTTCCTGCGTGACGGTCTCACCCGCCAACATGTTCCGAAGACTCTCCGCCATCTGGGCGGACAGGTTGACCGCACCCAAACGGTAGTCCTCGAACGCTTTGTAGGCAAACGGCACCCAGTCGGCGACGATCTTGCACATCGCGTCGGCGTATACGCGGATTTCGTACTGCGCATGAGGGTCTGCGCGCAAACGCAGGAAATGGAACAGGTTGTGCAGATCAACCTTCCAATACCACTGCGTGTAGATGTTCGCAGGCAGGTTCATCCGAGCCAGTTCACGCGCCAGGCCCTGTTGTCCATCCTGGTTGATCATGGCCTCGTAATTGTCATAGCAGCGGGTGCTGTCGGCTTTCAGGATTTCCAGCACACGAGCCGCTTCTTCACCTTCCAGTGCTGATCCGCGCCCCTGGTTGTTCACCTCTGACTGGGCCGCTACATGCTCTGGCGCGGGGATATAAAACTCACGATCCAGAATAGAATACCGCGCCGAGTATTCATTTACATTTGCTGTCCGGTGCCGAATCCACTGGCGCGCCACAAAAACGGGCAGCTTTACATGCAGTTTGACCTCGCACATCTCGAACGGGGTCGAGTGCCAGTGCCGCATCAGATATCGGATCAGCCCTTCGTCGTTCTGAACCGATTTGGTGCCTTTACCGTAAGATACACGGGCCGCCTGACAGATCGCGGCATCATCGCCCATATAGTCGATCACACGGACAAAGCCGTGATCCAGGACCTGATGCGCGGTGTACAAATGGTCTTCCATTCCGGCTGAAACGGCGCGACGTGTGGGATGCGATTGCGCGCGTTGCGCTTCGATCTCGGCCTGTTGGTCAGCGGACAGCGGCATCAAAACTTCCTTTCTGGTAATGAGTCGCCTCCTACTATATCTCGCCAATCCCGCCACCGGAACCGCGATATATGCCGCAACCTGCGCTATTTTCGATTTGGACACCACGGTGCACTCGACACGTCAAACCAGTGCGCTAAGTTGCTGGCAAAATAAATCGAAGAAGGAAAGTCAAAATGGCGCTGACATATCTGCACACTATGGTCCGCGTGGGGGACCTGGAAAAGTCCATGGCGTTTTATGAGCTTCTGGGCCTCAAGGAAACACGCCGATATGACAGCGAGGCCGGGCGGTTCTCACTGATTTTCATGGCTCCTCCGGGGCAGGAGGACGCTCCGATCGAACTGACATACAACTGGGATGGCGATGATGAGCTGCCCAGCGACAGCCGACATTTCGGCCACTTGGCGTACGGCGTCGACAACATCTACGAGGTCTGCCAACACCTTCAGAACAACGGCGTCACCATCAACCGCCCGCCACGCGACGGTCGCATGGCCTTTATCCGTTCTCCCGACAACATTTCGGTTGAGTTGCTGCAGAATGGCGACGCGCTGGAACCTGCCGAACCCTGGGCCAGCATGGAGAACACCGGCCGCTGGTGATCCGGTGGATCATAGCAATGGGGCTGGCCATTTTGGCCGGCCCTATCAAAGCCGAACAATGCCGTTTGGCCCTAGCTCTGGCGATGGATATTTCAGTCTCGGTCGACGATGCAGAAGACCTTTTGCAGAGGCAGGGATTGGCCGCGGCGCTTTTGGCCCCTGAAGTACAAGAGGCCTTCTTTTCCTCACCCCTGCCCGTTGCCTTGGCGGTCTACGAGTGGAGCGGGCAATCTACACAACACGTCATTCTGAACTGGCACCTGATTGAAAACCAAGGGAATTTGGTCGCCGCCGCAACGCAAATCAGCCAGTCGATCCGGTCCAATCAAGGCTCGGCCACAGCTATGGGGCACGCGCTGCGGTTTGGGGCCAAATTGTTGCAAAGCGCGCCCCCATGCCTGTTTCATACGATAGACCTGTCCGGTGACGGGTCCAACAATGACGGGTATGGGCCGCAGATCGCGTATCAACGGTTCTTTACCCGTGACGTTGTGGTCAATGGCCTGGTTATCAACGCCGCCGATTTTGAAGGTGAACTGTTTCTGATTCCCTTCTTTGAGAACAACGTCCTGCATGGCCCCGGTGCCTTTCTTGAAGTGGCTCAGGGGTTTGAAGATTTTGAACGCGCCATGCGCAAGAAGCTTGAGAGGGAACTGAGCGGGCTGCAGATCGGTGCAATTGGACGTGTTGGCCAATGATTGCGCGTCTGTTTGTCGTGTTGTTCTGCCTGATATCCGGGCCTGTTCATGCGCAGTGCCGGCACGCATTGGCTTTGGGTCTGGACGTGTCGGGGTCAGTCGACAACGGGGAATACAGGTTGCAGTTAGAGGGCGTGGCCGCTGCGCTGCAACACCCTGAAGTGCGCCAGCTGATGCTGGCCGATGACGCGACATCCATAAGACTGGCAGTTTTTGAATGGAACGAGCCAGGGCATGAACGAATGCTGCTGAACTGGACCGAGATTCAAACCCAGGCCGATCTAAACGCAATCAGCACTCTTTTGATCGAAACTTCACGCAGCTCGACACCGCAAGGCACTGCGGTTGGATCCGCGATGGCGTTTGGCGCCGATTTGCTACAGCAGCAAAAGACATGCTGGCGGCGAACGCTGGATCTGTCTGGTGATGGCAAGCATAATCTTGGGACCCATCCCCGCGAAGTTCGAGCTACACTGCGTAACAGCGGGATAACAATCAACGGTCTGGTCATCGGTGCGGATGACCCTAAGGCCGGAGATCAACGCTTTGTTCAGGTGGGCGAGCTTTCCGCCTATTACACGGCCTGGGTCATTTCAGGGCCAAACGCCTTCGTCGAGGTCGCGTTGGGGTTTGAGGCCTATGAAGAGGCCATGATCCGTAAACTGATCCGAGAGTTGGACAGCCTCGTGCTGTCCGAAGCCCGTCCTTGATCAGTAGATATACCTGATCTGGTCGGTCCAATACCGTTCGACGCGGCGCAACGACGTGGTGATGTCTTCTATGCCCTCAAGTGCCAGCACTCCCCTGCCTTGCAGGCCCTCAGCGTGACGTGCAAACAGGTCGGAAACGATGTCGCGGATCTCTCTGCCCAGCGGCGTCAGGCGAACGCGCACCGAGCGACGGTCGATCTCGCAGCGCTGATGGTGCATGTACCCCATCTCGACCAGTTTCTTGAGGTTGTAACTGACATTGCTGCCTTGATAGTAGCCACGGCTTTTCAGTTCACCTGCCGTGACTTCGTGATCACCGATATTGAACAGAAGCAGCGCCTGCACAGCATTGATTTCCAACACGCCAACGCGCTCAAACTCGTCCTTGATGACGTCCAGCAGCAAGCGGTGCAATCTTTCCACAAGGGCCAGCGCCTCAAGGTAGCTGGTCATGAACCCCTTGGTTCCCGATCCCGATACCTGCATTTCCATACTCATCCGACCCTCCGATTCAGTCGCGCTGTTTGAGACACGATGAACCGAAAATCCAAAAAATCGGTTAAGCGGAAATTTTCGTTACTTTTGAAACGTTTGAGCGATGTCCGAAATCAAATGGGAAAACTGTGCAGGCGATTGCACCTGCCCGGTGACCCACTGATATAGATCCTGGTCGTTTTCATTCAGCAGCGCGTCATAATCATCCAGCCCGGCCTCATCCATGTCGGCCAGATTGCGATCTGCGTAGGCGGACAGGATAATGTCCATTTCTTTGATCCCACGCCGCATGGACCGCATTTTCATGCGTTTGATGCGCACATCCCGGGGCGCGCTCAATTCTTCTGCTCCAGCATTAGGCGCATTTTCTTTTCCAGCCGCGCCGCGCGTTCGGCGCTCGCGCGCATCTCGCCGCGAATGGCACGCAGTTCGGCTACGGCGACTGACAGTTCCATACCGCCTTCACCCTCTTCCACCGGTGCATCCATGCCGTCGCCCTCACCGGTCAGCAGCCACATGATCGAGACATTGATCATACCCGCCATCATCGACAATCGGTTCGCACGCGGCTCGGATAAATCGTTTTCCCAATCAGCAATTGTCGCTTTCTTGACCCCAAGACGGCGTGCCAATTCTGCTTGCGTCATTCCGGCGGCTTCGCGAGCGCCCGCCAAACGATCCCCAAATGTTGCAGACTCCGGACCATACCAGTCTTGTTCATCATTCATTCGGATCTCCAATTCACATTATCTATACGGCTTGATCGTCATTCCGGCGCACCCTATGACAGTCGGGTTGAACATACAAACCGAGGCCACTCATGAGTTTCCTGTCTGCGACACTGTCACGCGTTAAACCTTCGCCTACCATCGCTATGACAGCCAAGGCAGCCGAGCTTAAGGCCGCCGGGCGCGATGTTATCGGGCTGAGCGCGGGTGAGCCGGATTTCGACACGCCTCAGAACATCAAAGACGCCGCTGTTGCGGCAATTGCGGCGGGTAAAACCAAATACACCGCACCAGACGGCATTCCCGAGTTGAAACAAGCGGCCTGCGCTAAGATGAAGCGCGATCATGGGCTTGAGTATACACCCGCTCAAATCTCGGTCGGAAGCGGCGGCAAGCAAACGCTGTACAACGCTCTGATGGCGACGATGAATGACGGCGACGAGGTGATCATCCCCGCGCCTTATTGGGTAAGTTACCCCGACATGGTTTTGCTTGCCGGTGGAACACCGGTTGTCGTTGAGACGACACTCGAGAACAGTTTCAAGCTGACGGCGGAACAATTGGAAACCGCAATCACCCCCAAAACAAAGTGGTTCATCTTCAACTCGCCCTCTAACCCAACGGGTGCAGGGTACAGCAGGGAGGAGCTGAAGGCTCTGACCGATGTGCTGATGCGCCATCCGCATGTCTGGATCATGTCCGACGACATGTATGAACACCTGGCCTATGACGGATTTGAATTCTGCACCCCTGCCGAAGTAGAGCCTGGTCTCTATGACCGGACGCTCACCTGCAACGGAGTTTCGAAAGCCTATGCTATGACTGGATGGCGTATCGGCTATGCAGCTGGTCCGGTCGAGATCATCGCGGCGATGCGAAAGGTTCAGTCGCAATCCACGTCGAACCCCTGCTCGGTCAGCCAATGGGCCGCGGTTGAGGCGTTGAACGGCACACAGGGCTTTCTGGCCCCGAACAACGAGACCTTCAAACGCCGCCGCGATCTGGTGGTTCGGATGCTGAACGAAATCGACGGCATCACCTGCCCCACGCCCGAGGGCGCGTTTTATGTTTATCCTTCGATCGCAGGACTGATTGGCAAAACGACGCCTGCCGGTACGGTCATCGACACTGACGAAGCATTTGCCACTTCTTTGCTGGAAGAGGCGGATGTAGCCGTTGTGTTTGGTGCAGCCTTTGGTCTTTCGCCGAATTTCCGCGTCAGCTACGCTACGTCCGATGCGGCCCTGACCGAGGCCTGCAGCCGTATACAGCGTTTCTGTGCTTCCTTGAGGTGACCATGTCTGCCGAACTTCCCGAATACTACTTTCGTATCCGTGAAAACGGGGCTGCGGTGTTTCGGGTCGATACAGAGAACCGCCAACGCCGTATTGAGATGGACCAGATCGCAGTCATCAATATTCGCAATGGAGACGTCAAACCGCAAGGGCAGCGGACGCTTTCAGAGCGGGATCACGCCGAAATCGACCGCTGGATGCAAGAACGCCGGGCCATACTGGCCCAGCGCGACATCGACGATATCCATCGTGCCGTTGACTACCTGAACCTGACCACGCAATGGGCACAGTCCAAGGCAAGTGACGAACAGCTTGAAGACGTGACCGACAGGTTGCTGATGGCGATGCACGACCTGCGCACGGTTCTGGTGCGCAAAAAGGCGGATCGCCTGAGCAAAGGCTAAGCCAGTTCAGCTGGTGCCTGCATCTGCCGCACCGAATGCATCCAGAACCGGGCCATCAGCAGCACGGCTGCGAATGCCAAACCAAGCACCAGCCCCAGCCAGACACCGATGCCGTCCATCTGCCGGACAAAACCAAAATAGTACGACGCCGGGATTCCAACGACCCAATAGCTGAGTGCGGCCATGACCATGGGAATTTTGGCGTCTTGCAATCCGCGCAGCAGACCCAGTGCAATGACCTGCGCCCCATCGACCAGTTGAAACAGTGCCGCCATGGCAAGCAACCCAGTCCCAATAGCCAGGATTTGCCCGCGTTGCGGATCATCAGTCTCCATGAACAATGAAATCAGCGGTTCGGCACAGGTCAGAAACAGGACAACCGTCAGAACGGACATGACCAGCGACATGCCCGTTACGGCAATTGCACCTTTTTCCAGATGTGCCCTGTCTCGACGGCCCAGCGCGTTGCCTGCTCTGATGGTGGCGGCGTTTGACAACCCCAAATGCACCATAAAGGTAGCCGACGCGAGGTTCAGCGCGATCCCATGCGCGGCCAGAGGGACCTGACCCAGCCACCCCATCATCACCGCTGATGTTGCAAACAGCGAAACTTCGGCCAGAGTGGTCAGGCCAATGGGCACACCCAGCTTCCATACGCTGGCGAACATCTCCCAATCCGGCCGCCAAAACCGTTGAAAAAGGCTGTGTTCCGGCAGCGTCCGAACCACGTAGATAACAACAGCGATCAGCGAAACGACCTGGGTTGCGATTGAGGCGATGGCCGCCCCCGTCACGCCCAGTTCCGGTGCCCCCCAATTGCCGAATATCAGCGCATAGTTGGTCACCGCGTTCACAAATGCCGCCGCGACCGTGATCCACAGCACGATCTGCGTCCGTTCCAATGCCGCAAGGTAGGACTTCAGCACCATCACAAGCAGGGCCGGAAACAACCCCCAACCTGCAACGCGCAAATACTCGGAAGCGGTTTCAGCAATTTGCGGTTCCTGCTTCATGGCGATCAGGATCGGATAAGACCACCACAACAAGGGCATAACCACCACTGCGTACAGCAACGACAGCCACAGCCCCATTCGGGTTGAGCGGCGAATGCTGGTTTCGTCCCCTTCTGCTGCCGCTGTGGCAACCATTGGCATGACGGCCCAGCCAAATCCCGCACCGAACAAAAACAGCACAAAGTAATAGCTGCTGGCCAATGTGACCGCAGCCAACGCCTCGACCCCGTACCAACCCAACATGATGGTATCTGTCAAGCTGATCGCATACTGCGCCAGATGCCCTCCGACCAGGGGCAAGCCCAGCACGGCAATCGCCCGAAAATGAGCGGGATATGTCATCACTTTTGTCATAGCACCAGCCATATGCGCGGGCTTGGCGCGGGACAAGAGTGGATCAATAAAATTTCACTGTGAGACTTTGGTGCCCGCTCCTGGCATGAGAACGGGCACCTTGGCGTTTAACGGGCGTCCGGATGCAATGTTGCACCCAGAATATGTTCAGACCGATGAATGACGTGATGCGCCTGCCCCACGATCAACGGATCAGGATCACCGACAACGTCATGATCCTTGCCGGGGTAATCCAGCGTCGACAGGAAGTGACGCATACAGTTCAACCGAGCCCGTTTCTTGTCGTTCGACTTGATGATCGTCCAAGGCGCGTCCGCAGTATCGGTGTAAAAGAACATCGCTTCTTTCGCCTCGGTATAGTCATCCCATTTGCTGAGGCTGGCCTTGTCGATGGGTGAAAGTTTCCACTGTTTCAGCGGATCGGTCTCGCGGCTTTTGAATCGACGTTGTTGTTCCTCCTGCGTGACAGAGAACCAGTATTTGTACAGTTGGATGCCCGAGCGGACCAGCATCTGTTCCAGTTCCGGCGTCTGACGCATGAACTCCAGATACTCATTGGGCGAGCAGAAGCCCATCACCCGCTCAACACCCGCGCGGTTGTACCAGGACCGGTCATAGAACACCATTTCACCAACGGTTGGCAGCTCCTGAAGGTAGCGCTGATAATACCACTGCCCTTTCTCTTCCCAGGTGGGTTTGTTCAAAGCGACCACTCGAGCCTGACGCGGATTCAAATGCTCCATGAACCGTTTGATCGTGCCGCCCTTGCCAGCGGCATCGCGACCTTCGAACAGCAGAACAAACCGCTGCCCCGTGTCTTGCGCCCACAGCTGAACCTTCAAAAGCTCGGCCTGCAACTTGGCTTTCTGCGTCTCATAAGTCGCCCGTGCCATCTTGCGGCCGTATGGGTATTTCCCACTTTCGAACGCCTGCCGGATCTTCTCGGGACTGGGCGCGACGGGCTCGGCTGTATTGGCTGGAACGGATTTGATCTGACGGGATTTTGCTTCGACCGGAGCAATGGCTTCCATACATCTTTTCCTTTTTCTACTGTCCTGAATGAGGGCTAGCAGAAACGCCTTGAATGCGCTTTGATTGGTGTCAAATTGATGCCTCAAAAACCCATAAATTCCACGCCGGATCAGAGGTTCCCATGCGCACGTCTTTTGCCGACCTGAATGGCCAGTCCTTCTGTGTCCGATTCTGGGGCAACCCCGATGCGCCACCGCTGTTGATGCTGCACGGCTTCCCGGAATACGGCGGTGCCTGGGCGGATCTCGCCCCGCATCTGATGGATCATTTCTATTGCATCGCCCCAGACCAGCGCGGCTATGGTCAAAGCTGGTGCCCCGAAAGGGTGCGGAACTATGCCCTATCGCAACTGGTGTCCGACATGGCCACCTTGATCGAGACCCACGGAGCGCCTTTTACCGTGCTGGGTCACGACTGGGGCGCATCGGTGGCCTATGGCCTTGCTATGTTCCGTCCTGATTTGGTTAACCGGCTTGTCATCGCAAACGGCGTGCACCCGGTTCCGTTTCAACGCGCCATGGCCGCAGGCGGTGCGCAATCGGAAGCCTCGCAGTACATCAACCAATTGCGGGCACCAGATGCGGCCCAGAAACTGTCCGAAAACAGTTTTGCAGTGCTCGAAAGGTTCTTTCGCCATGGCATGGGTTTGGATTGGCTGACCGAAAGCCGCATGGTCGAGTATCGCACCGAATGGGCTCGCCCCGGGCGGCTGGAGGCAATGCTGAACTGGTATCGCGCCTCTCCTCTGGTTGTGGCTGAACCCGGACTTCCGGCAACAGACCTGCCGGACCTGCCGCACGACCGGCTGCATGTCCGATGCCCGCACCTGTTGCTTTGGGGCCCTGACGACAAGGCGCTCTTGCCCGAAACCACCGCGGGGCTAGAGGCTTTTGCCGCGGACCTGACCCGCATCACGATAGCTGGCACCGACCACTGGCTGCACCATCAAAAACCGCAGGACGTTGCAAACGCCATACTGGAATGGGTCCGCATTGCCTGACCTGTGTGATCTTTTACCGATGCCCCCAATCGTCAGGGTTGTCGGAATTGTTCGGCGACAAACCTAACTCGTCCCCGACAGTCGAACATCCCAACCCCAGCACCGTTCGATTTGCATAAGAAAAGTACGAACAGACCTGATTGATCTCAAGGATTTCTCCATCGTCCCAACCCGCCTCACGCAGGGTGATCACATCCGCCTCGACCAGGTCCCCCGGACTTTCGGTCAGTTTACGGGCATAGATCATGGCGGCGACCTGCGCTGCATCCAACGGAGCAGCAGCTGGATCACGTGCCTCAATCGCCGCCCGGATCGCCTTGCCCCGCGTTTCATCGCCAAGCAACCGCTGCAAACCGGCGAAATGATGTTCGACGCAATACCCGCACCGATTCAGAGAACTGACCCACACGCCCAGCGCCTCAAGAAACCACTTCGGTATCTTGTTGCCCGAGTGATGCAGCACCGCCTTGTACATCGCCATATGGCCTTCCATCGAATGCGGCCGCAAAGAATGCGCCATCATGATGTTGTCCACATTATTGTCCGGGCCGGTCACCCTCTCGTAAAGATTCTTCAGCTTTCCGGTCGCCTCTTCCAACGGCACTGTTCTGATCCAGCTCATGCGGTACCTGTCTTTCCTCTCGATTGAACGTCTGGCGCAGCCTAGTAACAATTCGAACCGCTTACGAGGCAAACCTCGAGCTATGACGCAACGAGGTGACGCAGCAGGCAAAGAACGGCAGGTCCGAGCCCATTTTAGTCATTGGTCGCTTGGCAGCTCTTTGCATATGCAGCACGCCGCGAACGACGTTAAGCTGTCATACGCGGTAGGTCCGACGCAGGGCCACGGTACAGGAAATGCCTACGTACAAAACACCATAGTTCTTTGCTTTCGTTCAGTAGAGATTTTGGGCCAAAAATTCTGCAATATCCGTTATTGACGCCTCGGCCTCAGGAATGCTCGGGTAGAACTCGAACACATGCCACATGCCTTCCCAGACTCTTAAATTGCACGTGGCTCCGGATTCTCTCATTAGCCGGTCTAAACGAACACAGCCACTCAACAGGTAATCCCGCGTTCCACTGGTTACAAATACCGGGGGGAATTGGTCATCGAAAGGTCCGTAAATCGGCGACAGATCGGGGCTGGTCTGATCAGCGTTCTCTGGAATATACATTGAGCGAAATACGTCGATCTCGGACGCACGCAGAAATGGGTCGCGTCGGGCAACCCCACTATCCCCTAGGTTCTTGATATCCACCCAAGGCGACATGAGTGCCAGCGCGCGTGGAAGACGTTCTCCACGTGCCTTCAATCGGTGGACAGTTGCGAGAGCAAGATTTCCGCCGGCGGATTCTCCGCAAAGACATGCCCCAGGGGTTTCACTGAGGAGGGTAGAGATGACATCTTCACAGACATTTAGAGCTGCAGGGAATGGGTTCTCTGGAGCAAGTGGATAATGAGGGGCAATTACTCGCGCACCGGTTTTTTCGGCGAGTTTGGCTGAAATCGGCAGGTCCTCGAAAGGGCTGCCTACCGAAAACCCTCCGCCGAAAAGATAGATGATTTCACGATTGCCCCGTGGAACCGGCGGATCGACGACCATGCAGGTCACGCCCTCAATCATCCGTTCTGACAAGGATACTCCTGTCACTTCTATCACATCGCTTGAGACTGGAGCGTTGGCTTCGTGCAACATCGCCCGAATCTCGGAGATTGGTTGGCCAAAATCCCTTAGGGTGGTTGTTATCGCCTGAGCTGCGAGCGTTTCTGCCTCGAGGCTGATTTCAGCGAACTCTTGGTGCGCTTCTTTTCTTGGCATGCAAAATCTCCAAAGAGGCCAGCTGGTTCTTTTTGACGAGTCAGGTTCGGGTGCGAGGACAGAATTTGCACAGTGGCGGACAATGACCAAACGGTTTCTATGACGCATCACAGGGTATTTCGCAGTGTTGCTTGGACTTGAACCGACCGCCTGCTCTGCCCTCCGTTCGAGACACCGGGAGGCGCTCTTGGCTGTAGTTTTTCGCGTCTGCGGCGAAAGCCCGCAAGGTCCGCACAGCAGGCCTCCACCCCATTCTTCACCTCTCAAACACCTACAACACCTCGCGCCCCTCTTTCCCCGGACCACATCACCTGCCATAATGGGAGAAACTCAAAAACAAGAGCAGCACCCATGCCCGACGATCTGTTGACGCCCGAAGCGACCACTACCTATGACGCCTCCTCGATCGAGGTGCTGGAAGGGCTGGAACCGGTCCGCAAACGTCCCGGCATGTATATTGGCGGCACGGACGAGCGGGCGTTGCACCACATGGTGGCCGAAATCCTCGACAACTCGATGGATGAGGCCGTCGCGGGCCATGCCAATCGGATCGAGGTTGAGCTGCACGCAGACTACGCCCTGACCGTGCGCGACAACGGACGGGGTATTCCAATCGACCCGCACCCGAAGTTTCCGGGCAAATCGGCGCTTGAGGTGATACTGTGCACCTTGCACGCGGGCGGTAAGTTTTCGGGCAAGGCCTATCAGACCTCGGGCGGTCTGCACGGGGTCGGTGCGTCCGTGGTGAATGCTCTGTCGGATTCGATGGTCGTGCAGGTGGCACGCGACAAGCAATTGTTCGAACAGCGGTTCTCGCGCGGCGTTCCGCTGGGTCCCGTGGAAAAGGTCGGCGCGGCCCCCAATCGGCGCGGTACAACAGTGACCTTCCACGCAGATGCGGACATCTTCGGCCACCATCGTTTCAAACCGGCGCGGCTGTTCAAATCGATCCGGTCCAAGGCTTACCTGTTCTCGGGCGTCGAAATCCGCTGGAAATCCGCCATCGACGACGGTGAAACCCCGACCGAAGCCACGTTTCATTTCCCCGGTGGCCTGTCGGATTACCTGAAAGAGACAATGAACGGATCGTCCACCTATGCCGAGCAGCCCTTTGCCGGCACCGTGGATTTCAACGAAAAATTCGGCACCCCCGGCAAGGTGGAATGGGCGATCAACTGGACCCCTTCGCGCGACGGGTTCATCCAGTCCTACTGTAACACCGTCCCCACGCCCGAAGGCGGCACCCATGTGGCGGGCTTCTGGGCCGCGGTCCTCAAAGGGATCAAGGCTTATGGCGAGCTGATCAACAACAAGAAGGCCGCGCAGATTAACCGCGACGACCTGATCACCGGTGGTTGCGCGCTGGTGTCGTGCTTTATCTCTGAACCGGAATTCGTGGGCCAAACCAAAGACCGCCTTGCCACGGTCGAAGCGCAGCGGCTGGTCGAGAACTCTGTCCGCGACCATTTCGACAACTGGCTGGCCGCGGACAATAAATCCGCCGGCGCGATCCTGGACTTCCTCATCCTGAGGTCAGAGGAACGCCTGCGCCGACGGGCCGAGAAGGAAACACAACGCAAGTCCGCCACTAAGAAACTTCGTCTCCCCGGCAAGCTGGTGGACTGTTCTAGTTCAACACGGGACGGCACCGAATTATTCATCGTCGAGGGCGATTCTGCGGGCGGCTCGGCCAAGATGGGCCGGAACCGCAAAACGCAGGCCCTGCTGCCCTTGCGCGGCAAGATCCTGAACGTGCTGGGCGCGGCCAGTTCGAAACTGGGCACCAATGCCGAGATCAGCGATCTGACGCAGGCGCTGGGTGTGGGGCTTGGCACCAAGTTCAACGTCGACGACCTGCGCTATGACAAGATCATCATCATGACCGACGCGGACGTGGACGGGGCGCATATCGCGGCACTGCTGATGACGTTCTTCTTCACCCAGATGCGCCCGATGATTGACGCGGGCCACCTGTATCTGGCCTGCCCGCCTCTGTACCGCCTCACCCAAGGCGCCAAGCGGGTCTATTGCCTGGACGAGGCCGAGCGTGATGAATGGCTTGAGAAAGGTCTGGGTGGCAAGGGCAAGATAGACGTGTCCCGCTTCAAGGGTCTGGGTGAGATGGACGCCAAGGACCTGAAAGAGACCACGATGGACCCGGCATCCCGGAAGTTGATCCGGGTCACCATCGACGAGGACGAACCCGGCGAGACCGGCGATCTGGTCGAGCGCCTGATGGGTAAAAAACCCGAACTGCGGTTCCAGTACATTCAGGAGAACGCGCGGTTTGTGGAGGAGTTGGATGTTTAGAGGCCTAAGATGAAAATCTTGATTAGTTGCATGGCATGCCAAGCAGCAACAGGAATACCATGTAGCCACAGGGAGTTGGCCTCTGTTACAGAGCCTGGGATTTATGAAACGACCTGCCCAACCAGCTCTGAAAAAACCTTTCTCATCTTGCAAGGTGAAAAGTTCGAAGTCTTTTTTGAGAAATCGCTTTTAGCTTTGCACAACGAAGCTTACTCGGAGGCGGTAATTCTATCGGTTACAGCAATCGAGCTATTCTTGAACTTTGCTACCAAGGTTATGACCGCAACGAAAGAAACAACGTTCGAAGGCCTAGAACGGATAGACAAATCCATCAATACAGCCGAACGGAACATAGGTGCCTATCTTCTCGCCTCTGAATTATGGGCTACTCAAAACACTAGCCATTTGCCGATTGACTTGAAGTTTATAGATAAAGTTAGGAAGACTCGTAACAAATGCGCACACGATGGGTACTTGCCTCTACCTGAAAAGGCTCAAAAACACGTCGAAAATCTAGCAAAGGCTTGCTTGGAGAGCATTTTCATTTTGCGCGAGAAAGCAAGCGAAGCGTTTGATCAAGTATTCTCGCAGCACAACTTGCAGCTGGCTCGCGACGCGCGCGAACGGCAAAAACAACTTGGAATTGAAAGCACAAATCCTGCTACAGTTTGCCCACCTTTTAGAGTTGGTTTACTCAATGCCGAGGCAGTATTTGACATTGTCAAAGAAGTTGAGATTGCGTACGAAAACCAACTTTTATTTACCCGAATTGCATCAAATTAAAACTGGTATTTCGAAACTTGGAAAATGCACTGAACACGCCCAAGGTAAAAGTTTGGTGGGCGAAGACGCACCCACTCCACACGTGCCCTCAAAAAACCAAAATCTACTGCAATTCAAACCCCTTCGGTTTACTAATCAAACGAAGACCCGGCTTCCCCGTGACAAGCTGGCTTGGATTTAACGATTAAGGATTTGCAATGGCCCGCCTTTATGACAGTCGAAAGCGTGTTCTCGTAACCGGTGGGGCCGGGTTTCTGGGCTCGCATCTGTGCGACCGGCTTCTGGATCAGGGGCATGAGGTTTTGTGTGTCGACAACCTGTTCACCGGCACCAAGCGCAATATCGACCATCTGCACAGCAACCCGCGTTTCGAGTTCATGCGCCATGATGTGACCTTTCCGTTGTTTGTGGAGGTCGACGAGATCTACAACCTCGCCTGCCCGGCCTCGCCCGTGCATTACCAGCACGATCCGGTGCAGACGACCAAGACAAGCGTGCATGGCGCGATCAACATGCTGGGTCTGGCGAAACGGCTGAAATGCAAGATTTTTCAGGCCTCGACATCCGAGGTTTACGGCGACCCGACCATCCACCCCCAGACCGAAGATTATTGGGGCAACGTCAACCCGGTTGGTCCGCGCTCGTGCTATGACGAGGGCAAGCGCTGCGCCGAGACCTTGTTCTTCGATTATCA
This sequence comes from Ruegeria sp. CDSA021, assembly GCF_059612325.1. Classification (NCBI taxonomy): domain Bacteria; kingdom Pseudomonadati; phylum Pseudomonadota; class Alphaproteobacteria; order Rhodobacterales; family Roseobacteraceae; genus Ruegeria; species Ruegeria sp. CDSA021. The sequence continues at coordinate 410,110 of NZ_JBXWQJ010000002.1, read as the reverse complement.
CCGGCAGATGGGGCTTGAGATCAAGGTGGCCCGCATCTTCAACACCTACGGGCCCAGAATGCACCCCGCCGACGGGCGCGTCGTGTCGAACTTCATCATGCAGGCCCTGACCGGCGAGCCGATCACGATCTTTGGCGACGGTACGCAAACCCGGTCATTCTGTTACGTGGATGATCTGATCGAAGGGTTCATCCGCCTGATGGAGACTGGCACAGACGTGACCGGACCGGTCAATCTGGGCAATCCCAACGAATTCTCGATGAACGAACTGGCCGGTGAAATACAGGCGCTTGTGGGGGCTGAAACCCCCATCAGTTTTAAGGCACTGCCGCAGGACGACCCGAAACAGCGTCAACCGGATATCACACTGGCCCGGAGCCTGCTGAACTGGGAACCCAATGTGCAACTGAAGGAAGGGTTGGCGTCCACCATCAGCTATTTCAGAGAGCTACAATCAGAAGCTGCGTCCCACTGAACAAGGGACAGCTTCCCCCCATGGGAACAGGATTGCACAGGCCTACGTCTGGGCTTCAATCGAGTGGCACGAAGGAACGGTGGCAATTTCTCGTTGCCTAAACCTTTGATCCCGTTCACACTTACCGCATCATAACAACAATGGCTTGAGGTCCGGGCGTCCAGTATCTTTTACCAACACCGCTTTTTAGACGGGAGGACGACATGAAAACTATTACCTTTGGGCTGGCCCTGACGCTGCTGGCCTCACAAGCCCATACGCAGCAGATGCTCAGCACCGCATCCCCCATCCCGGACGGGGCCGAAAGCCGGTTTTGCTATTACGACGGCATGGCCTATTCCGAGGACGCCTTTGTTCTGATGGTCGGCGACAACACGGTTACCAATACGGTCAGCACGGTTCAGGAACGCCTGTTGCGTTGCCACCGCGATAACGACGGCACCCTGAAATGGAAACCACAGAGCACATTCTCGACCAATAACTGAGCCCTGCATCCGTGATCAGACGGCAAGCCCGATCAAGGCAACACCGATGGCCATAAGTGCGGCGGCCCCCAGCCGTCGTATCCAATTGCCTTCCTTGAGGAAGATGAACCCGATCAGCGCGGCAAAGATGACCGAGGTTTCTCGCAGCGCCGAGACGGCGCCCAGCGGGGCAAAATTCTTGGCATAAAGCACCAGACCATACGCGGTCATCGAGACCAGCCCGCCAAGAATGCCCGTCATCCATACCTTGGCAGGTATGTACTTCAGGCTCGAGCGCTTCTTGACCCCGACAAAGCCGGCAATGAACAGGTGCAGGAAAGCGCCCCAGGCCCAATAGCTGAGTGTGTTGCCCGACAGCCGAACGCCGATCCCATCCACAACCGAGTAGATCGAAATGCAAAAACCGGTGCCTACTGCAAAGCCCAGCGCACTGCGCCCCACACCCGAGCGCAGCGCCTTCCAGCTGCTCAGCTGAATGCCAAATGCGATAAGGGCAATGCCACCCCACGCCTGCAATGGCAGCACCTCACCCACCAGAACCATCGCCCAAAGCGAAACCAGTGCTGGAACGATGCCTCGGGCGATGGGGTAAACCACACTCAGATCCCCATGCTGATAGGCTTTGCCCAGCATGAAGTAATACCCGAAATGCACAACGGTCGAGAGCAGGATGTAGATAAAGCTCTCGGCACTGGGCAATGGCAGGACCATCACCATAACAGTCGCTGGCAACACGTGGCCAAATGCAACGAGCCCCAACATGGTCGTGCGATCCGCCGCGGTCTTGACGATGGCGTTCCAAACCGCATGAAGCAGTGCTGCAGACAGAATAATGAGGATGACGAATAGGGTCATGCCCGGTCCTTTCCCGCAGATACTATGCGCAAAAAGGGTCTGTTGCCCTATTCACTTGGCGCGATCTCGGCCAAAAATCTGATTGTTGTCAACCCGATTTCAAATGGGCTGTGTATTCAACCAGCTTTCGATTTGCTCAGCAGGCCCATGCCAGCCTGGCTCCATAAACAGAAAATGCGCGTGGTCCTGAACCAGCAGAAAAGTTCCGCGTTCTCCGTAACGCTCTGCCAGGGCGTGGCATGTGTCTGGATTTACCGCCCGGTCTTCTGCGCCTGAAACGACCAGAACCGGGCAGTCGACCTTGTCGAACTCAACCTTGATCGCGTGATGGTCATCGAACATCCAGAAGAACATCTCGAACATAACGCGCCCGCTTTCGGCCCCCAGTTGATCGAACACGGCGTGTTGTTGTGCCTCGTCCATTTTATTGAGCGCAAAGGGCGCCATCAGGTCGAACTCGACCCGCATGGGCTGTTTCCAGAAGGCCCCACCTTCCATCAACGCACGCGGCACAGCGCGCTCATCGTCGGTTGCGGGCAAGGTGCCCCAGGGCGCATTGGGGTTGATCAGCACAATGGCGCTGGCCAGACCTCGCGCGGCCACCTGCTGCGCAACAACACCCGCAATGGCGTGGCCAAGCAGAACCGGCTTGCTGTCCAGACCCTGCACAAACTCCGCAATGTCGTCGGTGTAATCCAGCACGCTGGTCTTAGTCAGCCCAGGGTCAGGATCGGCTTTCGGGTCATCGCCATGATGACGCAAGGCGGGGGTGTGTACAGTCCACCCCCGATCACGAAAGAAGGTCGCATAATCCTGCATACACCAGGGTCCGGCAAATGCCCCATGAATCAGAACAATGTCTTTTGTCATCGACAATCTCCCGTGGCTCTTCGGTCAGTATGAACATTCGGTAAGATGTTACAACTGCGCGTGATCCCTGTTGCAGGACGCAAGTCAGGTCCTAAGATCGGGCTCATGAGTTTTGTGACCGACAACCAACTGCCCCTGCTGATTCTGTTTTTTGTAGTGGGATGTATCGGAACGGCATTTCTGTTCCGCAAACCGGCCGGTCATCGGGCCTGGAAGCTGGCCGATCTGGTCTGGGTCGTACTGGGCGGTATCGGGGCGTTGGTCGCTGTTCTGGCAGGGCTTTACACCTCGGACAGCTCACGGCTGGATCGTCAGATCGATGTGGCTTATGCGGCCACACTGGCCTTTGACCGTGACGCCGCTCGGTTTCGCTTGCGCTTTTGTGATCCGGCCTTCGACCCGGACACGGCCGTTTTATGCGAAAAGGTCGAATTCCTCTCGGCCTCGACCGCCAGCAATTCGGAACTTCCGTTGTTCATAGCCGTCACCAATGAGGTCGCCCCGCTTCAGGGCCTGCATTTCCTGTTCGGAGGTCAAGCCAAGGATGACATGGATGAAATGCGCAGTGCCGCCGCGAAAGCTGATGCCTTCGATATCGACCAGTTTCTGGTCTTCACCTCTCTGGACGACGAAACGCAAACCGCCATCGACAATATGCGCCGGAAAGTACCTGCTATTGCCGGGGATTACCTGATCCTGGCCCAAAGCTATGATGATCTGATCGATCAGGTTGGCAAACTGAAAGACGAGTGGGAGTATTTGCAGGCCAACGCTCATATTCTGGTTCTTCAAATCGTGGCCCTGTGTCTTGTCAGTTTTGCAGCCCCGTTCCGGTTGGGAAAATCGCTGGTCGAACTGCGTACGGCACTTATCGCCGATACGCCTGCGCCAGCACCTGCGGATCTGCTCCCAGAAAATAGCGCAACAGCGTCCACAGATTCCGAGTACCCCTCCGAAGCCACCCCGCCCGCTCATACCGCTCCGCGCTCGTAAAGGCTCGGATCTCAAGCAGTGTCATTCGGGGCAAGCGACGCACCAGCTCTACATCCTCCATCAAGGGTTGGTCCGGATAGCCGCCTGCGGCTTGGTAGACATCGCGCAGCACCAAAAATCCCTGATCCCCGTAGGGCAACCCAAAAACCCTGCTGCGCAGATTGGCCCAGCCCGAGACCCATCTTGGCGCAATACCGCGCGCCCGAAATGCCAACCGGAACGCTGCAGGTGTGCCGCAGGAAAGGTGGGCGCTTACGGCCTCACTCCAGCCATGTTGCAGCACGGTGTCCGCGTGCAGGATCAGCATCCAGTCCCCACCGGCCTCTGCGCAGCCACGTCGTAACTGTCCGCCGCGCGACGGTGCACCCGCCACAACCCGGGCACCGGCCTTTTCCGCGATCTTCAGTGTTGGATCAGTAGACCCCCCATCGCTGATGATCAGCTCGCGGATCAGCCCGGTGTGCAGACCCTCCATCAACGCCTCAAGACATGCGGGCAAGGCACCAGCGGCGTTCAGGGTCGGAATCACAACAGAGATCGGGGCTGGCACGTCTGATACCCTCTGGTCTTGGCGGCGGATCTTCCTATATCACGAGGCCAAAGGAAATGACGAGGACCAAGCCATGCCCACCCGCCGCATCCTGCGCCTGACCGGCTCGGACACCGAAAGTTTTTTGCAGGACCTGATCACCAATGACATTCAGGGTTTGAATGACGGGCTGGTCTATGCCGCGCTGCTGACGCCGCAAGGCAAGTATCTGGCAGATTTTTTCCTGAAGCGTGACGGCGACGGCGTTTTGCTGGATGTGGCCGAGCACCTCGCCGATGAACTGATCAAGCGTCTGAGCATGTACAAGCTGCGTGCGGATGTGGCGATCGAAAGCACCGATCTGAACCTGCAACGCGGAACAGGTGCCACGCCAGAGATCGCCCTGCCCGACCCGCGTCACCCGGACATGGGCTGGCGCATGTATTCCACAACACCGGAAGAAGATGACGGCACCGATTGGGATGCACTGCGCGTTCAACATTGCATTCCAGAGGCTGGAACTGAGCTGTCCCAAGACAGCTATATCCTTGAATCCGGTTTTGACATTCTGAACGGTGTGGATTTCAAAAAGGGCTGTTATGTAGGTCAGGAAGTGACCGCGCGTATGAAGCACAAGACCGAACTGCGCAAAGGTCTGCGCCGCGTCGTTGTTGACGGCACAGCCCCTGTGGGGACCGAGATCACGGCCAATGGCAAATCGATAGGCACCCTGTTCACTCAATCCGGGGGCCACGCGATTGCCTACCTTCGTTTTGACCGCGCAGGTGGTGAAATGCAGGCGGGCGAGGCCACGGTGCGATTGACGGACTAAGCGCCGCTTGTTGCCTAATCAGCACGACCACGTCGACGACACATATCGCCAAGTTTGAACCTGTTCCCCAGCCCTGCCAAACTGCGGGAAACAGGACAAACTGGATACACCCATGTTTCGACTATATTCCGCGATCTGGCGCGCCAGTTCCGGACGGCAGATCGTTCTTATCGTGCTGTCCATCGCCATTGCCGCCTTGGCCGCCGTTCCCCTTGAGTTTCAGCGCGACATCGTCAACCACCTAACAACTAAGAATGTGGGCACTGAGAAGCTGATCCAGCTGGGTATCGGCATGATGGCCGTTATCCTGCTGAGCCTTGTGCTGAAATGGATCCTTGGATACAGGGCTGGCACCTTGGGTGAAGACATGATCCGGCTTATCCGGCAGCGTTTGCTGTGGCGTTCAACCGACCTGAAAGAAACCGGTGAGGACCTACGCAAAGGCACCATGACCACGGCCATTTCCGCCGAGGCCGAAGAGTTGGGGAAATTCGCAGGGGGCGCATTCTCGGATCCGGTGGTTCAGATCGGTACGTTGATCAGCGTGATCGGATATATCTCATCCACGCAACCCGGTTTGGGGCTAATCGCCTTCTCGATGATCGTGCCGCAAATCATCATCGTTTTGGTCTCGCAACGCAAAGTGAACATTTTCGTAGCAGAACGTGTCCGTATCCTGCGCAGCGCTACGGACCGGCTGACGACCGAGGACATCGAAGCCGTCGAGCGGGACATCAACACCATGTTTGACGACATCTATGTCACGCGGCGAAGGATGTTCCTGTGGAAGCTGTCGGCCAAGTTTCTGCTAAGCGTAATCAACGGCGCCGGTACCGTCGGCATTCTGATGCTGGGCGGTTATCTGGTATTGCAGGGAAAAACGGATGTGGGCACCGTGGTGGCGGCCACCAGTGGGCTCAGCCGAATTCAGGGTCCGACCGCATTTCTGATCGCATTCTATCGTCAGGTCAGTGCCAATCGCATCAAATATGAGCTGATGCTGGAACTGTTTGGCCCCGATCCGACACGCTATCGTTACCGCCCCACCGCATAAAAAAAGACCGCGCAGCGGGTGCCTGCGCGGTCTCTTGCCAATAGTTCGAAACGTCACGCGCGTTCGGAATAGTCCATCGTTTCCGTGTTCACGATGATCATTTCATCCTGACCGATGAAAGGCGGCACCATAACTTTCATGCCATTGTCCAGAATCGCAGGCTTGAACGAATTTGCCGCGGTCTGACCTTTGACAACAGGCTCGGTCTCGACAATCTTGCAGGTCACTTTCTGCGGCAGCGTCGCGTTCAGCGCCTCGCTTTCGTAGAATTCAACAACGATGGTCATGCCATCCTGCAGGAACGGACGACGTTCACCCAGCAAATCTGCCGGCAATTCAATCTGTTCGTAGGTCTCTGTATCCATGAACACCAGCATCCCGTCGGATTCGTAAAGGAATTGCTGGTCTTTCTGTTCCAGGCGGACGCGCTCAACCTTGTCCGCTGACCGGAAGCGTTCGTTCAATTTCGAGCCATTGCGCAGGTTGCGCAGTTCGACCTGGGCAAACGCACCGCCTTTGCCCGGCTTTACATGGTCTACCTTGACCGCTGCCCACAGGCCGTCGTTATGCTCAAGCACATTGCCGGGGCGAATTTCGTTCCCATTTATCTTGGGCATTACATAAATCCTTCACAAACGGTTGATGCATCAGTTGCGGCCCCTATATCTGGCGGGACCACACCTGACAAGACAACGACACCTAGTGCTGCACTTGCAGCAAGCTATGCAAGTGACGCAACGCAACTATGCATTTTATCTGTATCCGAATCGCACCTAATAGGTCATAAGGACCCTCACGCCGAAAATGCAAGAGCAAGAACAACAAGGAAGACGAGATGAGAGATTTCGTTGACGGCACTGCCTTTAACAATGAGCAAGGCAATCGTGCGCGCAAACTTTTCGCGGCCGTTGTGTTGGCTGCACTTGATGATGCCATCGCCGATGACAAGAAATACGGCAATGGCCCCGAACAAATCGCCCGCTGGGCGCGTTCGCGCGATGGGCGCGAAGTGCTGTCCTGCGCAGGTATTGACCCGAATGAACGGGTTGTCAGCGGACTGATGGAGTTCGTTGGCCGTGGCGTGCGCACCTCGGTCGCTTTGTCGCGCGAAGAAAGCGAGCGTCGTAATGCCGCTCAGCAAGCTGAAGCCGCCTGATCCCAGGCGATTTCGCACCAGAAAAAACGCGCTCTGACAGGCAGAGCGCGTTTTTCTTTGCCGTGTCATGCAATTCGCGCGCCTAGAAAAACAACAGCCACTGTCGCGCCACCCAGATTTCAGCCGCCAGCATGGAGCCAAACAGGGCCCTGCCCCAAACTGACAGGCCACGCTGCCACAGCACAACATAGGCTGCCAAACACACTGACGCAGAAACCGGTGCCACCCACAAGGCATGATGGCCGCTGTCCCAATAGCTGACAGGGCTGTGAAATACCCAATCGCTCAGCGGCCAGAACTGGGGTCGACCGTCTCCGGCGTGCAGCACAAAATCTGTCGCCAAATGCAACAGACCTGCCGCAGCCCCGACAGCAACAAAATGCCAACCGCGCCACACTGCCAATAACAGTGCGCTCCCCCAAAGGATAAAGGAGTTGTCGATGGCAAAGACGGTCTGCCAGGTCTGTGAATAGTAGAGTTGCCCAAAGACCACCTGTTCCGGAATGCCCAAAACAAACAGCGACACCCCCACCATGAGATACAGGGACAGATCCGGCAGTACCGCCCCCAGCAATGCCGCCAACAGGATACGCCCCTGCGGAGGTCGGGCAAAAGCAGCGGCCCCGATCAAAAGATGCGCTGGCGTGTTCATCCGGGGCTTTCCCTTTTGGTTCAAATCAGGTCATCTGCGCCCCGACATATAGGAGACAAACCATGGTTCGCGCCATCATGATTCAAGGTACCGGCAGCAACGTCGGAAAATCGGTGCTGGTGGCCGGGCTTGCGCGGGCCTTTACACGGCGGGGTATGCGGGTTGCTCCGTTCAAGCCACAGAACATGTCGAACAATGCGGCCGTCACCGAAAACGGGGGCGAGATCGGCCGTGCACAAGCGCTTCAGGCCCGTGCGGCGCGGCGGGCGACCCATACCGACATGAACCCCATTTTGCTGAAACCTGAAACGGACACCGGCGCCCAGATCATCGTTCAGGGACAACGTGCGGGCACGATGAAGGCCGGGGATTACCGCAAGGACAAGTCCAAGCTGCTGGGGGCTGCGCTGGAAAGCTTTGACCGGCTTTGCGCAGATGCTGACCTGGTTTTGATCGAGGGCGCGGGAAGCCCGGCTGAAACCAATCTGCGCAAAGGTGATATCGCCAACATGGGCTTTGCCTGTGCAGCAGATATTCCGGTGGTTCTTGTCGGCGACATCCATCGTGGCGGTGTGATCGCACAGATCGTCGGCACTCAGGCTGTGCTGGAAGACGGCGACCTGGCACAGATCCGGGGCTTTGCCGTCAACAGGTTCAAGGGGGATGTGTCCTTGTTCGACGAGGGGCGCGATGACATCGCCACCCGCACAGGTTGGCCCTGTCTGGGCGTGGTTCCATGGTTTCAAGACGCGTGGAAATTGCCTGCCGAGGATATGATGGACATTCGCTCTCATACCGGTGGCCCGTGCAAGGTCGTTGTTCCTCAGCTTGAACGCATGGCCAATTTCGACGACCTCGACCCGCTGTCGGCTGAGCCCGGCGTAAGTGTCGAGATCATTCCCGCAGGACGTCCCCTGCCCAGTGACGCCGATCTGGTTCTACTGCCCGGCAGCAAATCCACCATCGCAGACCTGACGTATTTCAGGGCGCAGGGTTGGGATATCGACCTCTATGGCCATGTGCGCCGGGGTGGGCATGTTCTGGGGCTGTGCGGTGGGTACCAGATGCTGGGCAAAAGCATTTCCGACCCTGATGGTGTCGACGGAAGACCAGGCAAGGTCGATGGGCTGGGTTTACTGGACGTTGACACCGTTATGGGCGGGCAAAAACACGTTATCCTGCGATCAGCCCATGCCCTGCCCGACCGGAATCCAGTCAGCGGGTACGAAATCCACATGGGTCATACCGATGGCCCCGATCGCGCCCGCGCATGGCTGGAGGTTGAAGGCAAGCCGGAAGGTGCTGCCAGCGCCAATGGACGGATCAAAGGAAGTTACCTGCACGGCATCTTTTCGTCCGACACGTTCCGGATGCACTATCTTTCAAAACTGGGCGTGACCTCGGACGTCGCTTACGAGGACGGCGTGGAACAGGCGCTGGACGGTCTGGCCGACCATCTTGAGCGCCACATGGATCTTGATCTGCTGCTGAGCCTTGCCCAGTCACCTCAGCGCGGCTGAGCTTTAGTCCAGCTCTTTTGCGGCCAGAGCACGTGCGATCTCGCGCCGGACCATCTTGCGCACATTCCGTGTGATCCGTTCGCCCATTGTGCCCTGCAACTCTTGCCGGACAACTTCGGCAATCAGGGCGCGCAACGCCTCTTCATCCATATCGATTGTCATTTCGTCTTCGGCAGCCTCTTCGATCACCTCGGATTCAACCCGAGGCGACCGGATAAACTCTGCCTGAACGTGTACGTCTTCGTCCTCTGCGGGCGCATCGGTTTGCTCGACTTCGACAGAGTCTAAAGAAGCGGCTGCAGCGAACTCTTCTTCTACATTCCAAGGCAAAGACTGCGACGGCGTCCCGGAATAGGCGTCTTCGCTGTCACCGTCCGGCTCCCACTGATCTTCTGTTTGCGCAATGGCCGCTTCCAGCGCTTCGATCTTCGCGCTCAGGCTGGTTGCCGCATCCGTCGATGCGGCAGAATTCGGCGCGTCTGCCTCTACCTCATCCTCAACGGCATTAGCCGGTTTGCCCGCCTCGACGATATCGCAAGCCCGCAACAACATCGGCTTGGCCGAGTCGGAACTTTTTAGGCCCGTGTCAACAAACTCGGGAGTCTCATCGACCTGAGTCGGGGTACCGATACGCAAAGCATCCGTCAGAACCAGCCGTCCCGGCTTTCTGGATACAGGCTGTTGATCCGAGACGGATTTATCGCGGTGGTCTTCGCTTACCAGACGTTTGACCGAAGAAAGAACATCTTCGATCCCTGCTTTTACGACGTTATCAGTCATTGTTCTCTACCGCTCTATCCTCGGATCGAGTGTAGCCAAACAATCCCAACCTCACAACAAATAGTATGGCCGATCAGTCGCGACGCAATGCTTTGAGGACGCGATCCAGATCTTTGCTCTGTTTGCTGACCTGTGCCGGCGCTTTTTTAACCAGGTTATAGTACAAGGTCGGATCATAGATCTGTACCGCCAACCCCAGACGTTCTGCCGTCAGCAAGCCCTGTGCCTGCAACAACTGATAAGCGGCGCGCGAGCGTTCCGTGCGCGACGCAACTTCGGCTAGCTGCGCATCCAAAAGGTCCTGCTGAGCGTTCAATACATCCAGAGTTGTCCGGGCACCCAATGTCGCTTCTTCGCGAATGCCGTCGAAGGCGACCTGTGATGCGCGAACCCGCTCAGTCGAGGCCCGAAGGCTGGCGCTGGCCGCCAGGAACGCCGCATAACGGTCGGTGACGCCCTGCGTGATGTCTTTCTGCACATTCAACAGATTCGCACGCGATGCATCCCGTGTCGCCATTGCGCGCCGCACAGTCGCGGCCAAACGACCACCCGCATAGATGGGCTGATTGAAGTTCAGTGAGATAGTTGCATCGTTGATATAATCGTCGTTGTCATAGCTTTCGGTCACGCCCGCATCCGCGTTCAGGCTGACATTTGGACCAAGATTGGCCCGCTGTTGCTGCACGATCAGGTCGAACGCGCGCACCTGATGCTGCGCAGACAGAATCGCCGGATGGTTGCGTTGCGCTAGGCCGACTGCCTCGGTCTCGGACCGTGGCAGGTTAGGCAGGCTCGGTTGGCCTGCGGTGCGCCCCGGCGCCTTACCGACAGCATTCACATATTCGGCCTGCGCGATGCTCAGTTCACCGCGCGCAACCGCGAGGTCCGCCTGCGAGCTCGCCAACTGCGCTTCGGACAAGGCGACGTCCGTGCGGGTGACTTCACCAACCTCAAAGCGGTCATTCGATGCCCTAAGTTCCTCGGCCGAAACCTCGACGTTGTTCTGACGGATTTCTACAGTCTCTTCCTGCAGTAACACGCCCAAATAGGCATTTGCCGCACGGATCAGAACTTGTTGTTCAATGTCGATCAAGGTTTGCCGGGTCGACAGTACAGTTTCCTGCGCAGATTGTTTGCCCAGAAGCGAAGCGCCACCATCATACAGAAGTTGGCCCAACGTCAGACCCGTAAAGAACCGCGATGGTTCATTGGTCGTGACCACATTGGAGGTCCGAGAGCGGGTATAATCCTGGCTAACCTGCACAGTCCAGTTGATGATCGGCCGCAACGCCGAAAGCGCGATAGCCACATCTTCGTCCGCAGCCCGCAACAGCGCCCGGTTCTGCTCCAACAGGCCGCTTGTGTTATACGCGCCGATAAAGGCGTCTGTTATGTTATCTGCCCACGCTACACGCCCTGGCATCACGCTGATGGCAAGTCCTGCGGTCACCGCAAACGCCCTGACGATCTTACCTGTCGCCGTACCACGCATACCGAAATCCTCTCAAACGAAATTACACTGCCCTACAGGCAGTTTGCGGCCTTGTTTTCAACTAATCAAGGCGGAAGAAAAATCTATCGGCGGACTATAGCGAAAATGCACACTCGGCCGAAAAACTCTCCAGAACAGGTGCGCTGGCGTTAAACGCGTCACGCCAGCTGACCTGACCGCCGGACTTCCGACCGATCCGCACAGTGCCGAGGTTGCCGTCGACAAACAGACAGGCGATCCGGCCGTGTTCTTTAAGCTGATCAAGCAACGCTTGGGGAATTTGCTCGACGCCGCCTTGTACCATAATCGCGTCGTAGGGGCCGTGCTCAGCCACGCCCTGCTCAAGCGGGCCCACGTGGATGATTGCGTTGTCCACATCCGCCTCGGCCAGAAGGCTTTGCGCCTCAGCCGCCAGCGCCTCGTCACTTTCCACACCAACAACCAACTGCGCCATCCGGGCGGCCACCGCCGTGGAATACCCCATGGCCGGAGCAATATCGAGAACCATCTCATCATTGGATATGTTCAACGCGTCCAAGATCTTGGCCAGCGTCCGAGGCTCGATCATCGCGCGACCATTGCCCATTTCGATCAAATCGTCGACATAGGCCGCTTCGCGCTGCGCGTCCGGCACGAAGTTCTCGCGTGGGACGTGCAACATCGCGTCAATGATCGGGAACTTGGTGACATCAGAGGGTCGGACCTGTGTATCAACCATTGTGCGGCGCCGGGCTGCGAAATCTGTCATTGGATATCTCGTCTCATTCCCAAGGATGTCGGGCTTGTGCCACATCCTGATCCGTGCAGCAACGGCCCTGTTGCCGCAACCCGGTTGCGCCGCCTCAAAAAATGTTCACGGGATATCGCAAATTTCAATCTTGCCTTCAAAATTGCACGCAATCCTCTGGACGCCCCAGAGGAAAGCTGTTAAAACCCCACGCACACCACGGCAAGTATTTGATTTTACTTGAAAAGGCGAGTTGGCGGAGTGGTGACGCAGCGGATTGCAAATCCGTGTACACCGGTTCGATTCCGGTACTCGCCTCCAATCCGCAAGCCGTTGATAGGGCTGCGGAAAATCACCCTGACGATTGTCAGCAGGGCATGTACACGGATTTTAGGGGTACGCCTATGCTGATACGCGATGCACTCGCACGATATAAGATCGACCATCTGGACCAACTCAAACATGGCGACGAACGCCTGACGCAGTTGGAACGGGTACTTGAATCAAACTCATGTTCCCACATGCACACGATCACCAATTCTGATCTGTCGGATGCACTCAGGCGGTGGAAGACCAGCACAAGGAATCGGTACCGGGCAGCGGTGACGCATTTCTGGCGGTACGGTCGAGCCAATGATTGGACCGCGCTGGCGCCGACGATCCTGCCAGCCCGAGAAACACCACGCGACCAGGTGCTGACGCTGGACCAGCTACGCGCCCTGTACGACGCCGCACCGTATCAGGGCAAGGCGTGGTGCCAGTTCCTGCAATTGCTCATTCTAAACGGGCAACGAGAGTCGGACCTGATGCAGTTCAACCCGGCTCTGGTTCGCGATCAGTGCATGGTGATCCCGTCTTCGAAGAATGGCACCAGCCACGTCATACCGTTGGCCGGTCGGGCTTTCGTTCTGGCCGCGATGCAGCCGAACCAGTTTCAGGATTTCAAGACAACGGCGCACGTCAAAAAACGCTGGTTCGCTGACGCATATATCCCGGTCAAAAGGTTCCAGCTTCGGGACATACGCCGGTCGTTCGCCACGCATCTGTGCGAACACGGCGCGGATGAAAACGATGTAGACCGGATATTGAACCATCAGGCCGCAGCAACCTCGCACGGGGTTGCACGAACCTACAATCGTTCTCGACGCCTGCGACAACGCCGGGAAATCATGAACCAGTGGGAAGGGTTGTTGTTTAAGGGTGCATAGCGGCATTGACACTGTGTGGGACAAAATTAGAACATCTTGCCATGAAGAAATGGCCGCGGACGATTCCTTATGACCTGAAATGCAAGCTGGAATGTTTGCGCGAGTACCGCAGCAAACCGTCGCTACAAGACGATTGGGCCGCTGTCTTTGAGTGGTTGAACCAGCACGGCATTGAACCACCAGACCACGCTTTGCCGACCGAACCGGAACTACGCGGGCCAGTCGGTCACAGTTAGCTATACTTTTGGATAGTCCCCTATTCTTATGCCTGCTTATCGGTGTCAGTCATTTCGTGGTAAATACAAGTTGCAAAGTCCTATGCGAAACCCTCCTGCGGCCACCATCCCAGTGCCGTAGGGATTAGCCAGCTTCGCAAAACTCACTCACAGGAATTGCGAAGCTGGTTCTTTTCTTGCCTACATAATCGTCGTCTTGGACCAAATTCGATCAGTCACATCATCCATTGCCTCTCAACCGGATGCATGCACCTACTGTGGCAGTTCACCAAAATAGCCGCTCAGGTAAGCTATTATTGCACCTATAACGCCGACCACGATCACAATAGAGATTAACGCACCGCTGCCCCTTGAGTAGTAACCCATCGTCAGTAGCCCGACGACAAAGATGCCAACCAAAAAATAGAGTACAGTGTTGTCCATGACGAAACCCGTGCCGCAATGACGTTTAGTCACAATATGATAGAGTTTCGCGTCATGTCTAACCAAGAAAAAGCCCCGCACTATGGCGGGGCGGTCACTCGTTACCCCCTCATCCCCCAAAAAACCCGCGTTGTTCGGAGGGAAACCAAGTGAACAACGCGGGCAGACAGTTAGGGGTAAGTTGTGTACGGCGTTAATTGCACTTTGGATCAAAGTTCCCCGCGTCACCTTAATCTGGGATGATAGGCAACGCGGGGATTTAGTCTGACCATGGGACTGCCCAGACTAAATGGGGCATGAGTGTTACGGGTCGTTGCACTGGTTGGATCAATAGCCGGTACACCACCTCACCTCAGCGGGAGTTAACTCTCTAAACGCACCAAACATCAAAGCCAGCATCCATGACTTGGTTGATTGCCCTGGGTGTTGATGAACCACGGTACAAACCTCAATTCGGATTAAAACTTCCGAGAGCGGCTAAGTAATTGATCTGTATGTCATTAGTTTTGGCGGAAATTAAAAAACCGTTGGCCGTGAATCGAAAGCAATTTGACCCAAAAACACCCTAATCAAACAAACTACTTCATCCGCTTCATGGAAGGGTTTTGGGAACAATGGAACTAGTTGTCTTAGCCGTTGTTTTTGGCGGACTTTTAATTAAGGTCACTGGCTCAAGCCGCTCTATAGGTCGCACCATAGGCCGTGCAGTAGGTCGCTCTCGTCGGAGAAGAACCTCCCTAAAGCCGATAGTTCGACCTAACAATCGGCGATCTACTCTGAAGCCAGTTGTTCGACCCAACAATAGACGCCGCATCCACAAGCCAGCATACCCAATACCAGCAATGCCAAAGAGCATGATGCTGCAAGGGCGTGCATATGTGATAGATGGAGACACTATCAGAATAAATGGAACAAAAATTCGTTTGGCTGGAATCGATGCTCCGGAATTGGACATGCCTTATGGCCAAAAGTCCAAATGGGCGATGGTCGAAATTTGTAAGGGGCAAACCATTACCGCAAAACTTGATGGTGAAAGATCTTACGATCGACTTGTGGGAACATGCTATCTACCAGACGGTCGAGACATTGGTGCAGAGTTAATTAAACAAGGACTGGCTTTAGATTTGCCGGAGTTTTCTCGTGGTAAGTATCGCCATCTAGAGCCAGCGGGAGTGCGGCGAAGACTCGCTAACGGGCAGTTTGGGCATGCTTCTATCCGCATTCGACAGAGGACGACAATAAAGGTGAGCCGAAGCTGAGACTAGTAGCTTCAAGCACACTTCACCTTCCCGGCGGAACCGTCACGTGCAAGCTGAACGATGAACGCACCTACGACCGCTAATTGGGCGTTTGCTACGTAGATGGGGAAGACATTGACGCGGCCTCAATCTGTGCCGGACTTGCGCTGGATTGCCGCCGGTACTCAGGGGGCCGATACCGTCACTTGGAGACGCCTGAAGCAAGAGTTAGGGTTGTTCGAGCTAGGTATTATTAGTTGGCTTTGTTATGGCAGTACGGAGCCCTAAGCTGCCCTAGATCCCAATTCCGCATTTCGCACATGCAGCGGACCGCAATCCGAACAAAGCTGCCATTGTGAAAATCAGGTCGCTTCCACATCTACTAATATCCGGCTGGGTCGTTAGGGGTGTGTAGCAGTGTGCCTTCAAACGCGTCGAGATCATCAGTCATTTGCAACCAAGGCAACTTGCTTTGCTTATTGACGTGAAAAGTCGGTTTGAAATCTTCCGGGTTTTCGAGCGACGCAGCGTAGAGGTGCATACCACCTGGATAGTGATCGGCTTCAAATCCAATGGGTGACCCACACGTCCCGCAAAAGTGCCTGAAAACGCCTTTGGAACTTTCATAAGTACAGGGTTTAGCACCAGTCCACTCAAAGTTCTCTATTGGCACACCGAACCACGCAACCACCGGTGCGGCACAATTCCGACGGCAGTCATCGCAGTGGCAATAGCATGCCCATGTTTGATCACCCCGGTAGACCCAACTTGTTTTCTTACACAGACAATACCCACGCGTCGCCATTCGATTTTCCTCTAAACCTCCGAAAACATAGGACACAGGTGAGTTTTGAAATGGATGTTTCGGGACGTTTCATCAGCGGAAAACGTCGGAAATCAGAGTCGATTTGGGCTCGTAGTCGACCTTCGCTGCCTCCCGTGTAGATGACTGGAGGCAGCCCAAAGCGGACCTCCAAAACCGAGTTTGCAATGTCCGAGATGCGGACAAAGCTGACTTTTGGGATTTCGCATGCTGGTGACGCAGAAAGCGTTCGCGCCCGCAGCAATGTGTTTTCGGCAATGCAGCGGACACCTATTTGCGAGCGTTTGCACGGGCATAAACCGGTAAAGTCCAAATCGCCCGTTCACTGCAGTCAGCACTGACCATCGTGGAGCGCAACGTTGCGGAAAGGTTCGAGCTCAAGCCGAACCTTGATACAACACCAAGCCTGTCGATCTGTCCGAAAGTACTCACATATCACGGCAAGAGGTTCCGAAGGGCCGTATCTCAAAAAAAGCAATTCTCAAATTGTACGTTTTTGTAGGATCAAACCATGTCCCGAGCCTTAATGCAGGACATGATTTGGGTTTGATGCACTCATACCGAAGCCAACTACATCGAGCAGTGCTAAACTGTTACGGCCTGCAACACTTGATCACGCGTCAGGTCATCTCGTGTGCCTTTGACCATGACTTCGCCACGTCGCAATACAACAAACCTGTCGGCAAGATCATATGCGAAGTCGAAATACTGCTCGACTAAGACAATTGCCATTCCGCTCGTCTTTCTGAGGTGCCGGATCACTTCGCCAATCTGTTGGATTATGTTCGGCTGAATACCTTCGGTTGGCTCATCCAGCAGCAGCAGGCGCGGTTTTGTGATCAGTGCACGCGCGATGGCCAACTGTTGCTGCTGCCCGCCGGAAAGGTCGCCCCCGCGCCGGTTCTGCATTTTTTTGAGGACCGGGAACATATCAAAAATATCATCTGGGACGAAATGTTCGCTGGCAGGCAGACAGGAGAAGCCTGTTTCCAGATTTTCTCGAACTGTGAGCAATGGGAAAATTTCGCGGCCTTGGGGGACATATGCCACACCTTTCCAGGCCATCTGATGAGCAGGTAAGATACCCATTAGCTTTCCGTCAAGCTCCAGTTCACCACCGGAACGGGGACGCGCCCCTGAGATTGCCTTCATCAGACTGGTTTTTCCGACACCGTTGGTCCCCATGACGCACGTTACTTCACCCTGTAAAGCTTCCATGGAAATCCCGTTGAGGATTTGCGAGTGCCCATAGTGCAAAGTCAGATCGGTCAGCTTCAACATTTTCTAGCGCCCCAGATAGACGTCGATGACGTCCTGATTTGATGTCACGTGATCAAGACTGCCCTCGGCTAACACGGATCCTTCATGCAAAACCGTGACTTTGCAGTTCAGGCGCCTGACAAATTCCATGTCATGTTCAACGACCACAACCGCGCGGGTCCTTGCAGCTTGAACTAGCAAGTCTGTGGTATGTTCGCGTTCTTGCAGGGTCATGCCGGCGGCGGGTTCATCAACCAATAGCAGACGTGGGTCCTGCGCAAGCAGCATGCCAATTTCCAACCATTGCTTTTGCCCGTGGCTCAGTTCACCTGACTTCCGGCTCAGTTCCTGATACAGCCCAATTTCGGTGGCCAGGTCCTCGACCTTCTGCAAATCACTTGTGGACGGACGGTAAAGCAGCACACCAACCCAGCCACGATTTTTCTTTAGCGCCATTAGTAGATTATCGCGCACGGACTGATCCTCAAAAACCGTAGGCTTCTGAAACTTCCGCCCTATTCCCGCCTGCGCGATTTTTGCCTCGGTCATATCCAATAAAGATACTGACTTTTCGCCCCATATGACCCGCCCCTCATCTGGTCGGGTCTTGCCGGTGATGATGTCCATAAACGTAGTCTTGCCGGCACCATTCGGGCCAATCACGGAACGTAGCTCCGCGTCACCAATCTGGAAGGACAGGTTGTTGATGGCGCGGAACCCGTCGAAGGTAACCGATACGCCACTTACCTCTAACAAGGTGCTCATAGGCTAGCCTCTTTCTCACGCAAAGCGCCTTCATCCGGTCCCAGATTGGCACCATGCCGATCGGGATGACGCTGGTTGGTATACAAGTCGAACAAACCTCCGATACCTTGCGGAGCAAACAGCGTAACCAGCACAAAGGACACACCCAGCAGCACTTGCCACCAGTCGACCCATTTGATCGTGTAAAAACCAAGCGGGATATCCGGGGCCTGCCCGCCGGTGAACCAGGTGCTCAGCAGGCTGACAAAAGCCGCGCCGATGACCGCACCATACAGGCGGCCCCGGCCGCCGATAGCGACCCAGACGGCCAGATATATTGAGGCGATGGGGGCCATTTCCTCGGGGTTGATAATGCCCGCTTGGGGGTAATAGAGCGCGCCCGCGATTGCGGCGATGCAAGCCGTCAGGGTGAAGACAGCCAACTTGTAAACCTCGACCGAATAGCCGAGGAACCGCACCCGCGCCTCGTTGTCTCGAATGCCACGCAGGACTGAGCCGAACTTGCCTGACACTATCCATGCCGCCAGCATGTAACCCAGTCCCAACGCCAAAGCCGAAGCCCATAAGAACCAGAGCGAAACAACGTCTTGAGAAACAGTGACACCGGGCAGGTTCTGCAAGCCGGACAAGCCATTGTTGCCGCGCAAACCGCTGTCGTTCTGAAACAGATACAAAGCCAGAGCCAGCGTCATTGCTTGCGTCAGGATCGACAGATAGACGCCCGTTACTCGACTGCGGAAGGCAAGCCAGCCAAAGATCAGTGCAAGCAGGCCAGGCACCACAACGACCAGTATCAACTGCAGCGTCAAGCTGTGCGAAAACGCCCAGATCAGCGGGAATTCGGATGATCCGACTACGCCGAAAATCTGAGTGCCAATGGCGTCCACAACTTCGGCAGGCGTTGGCGGGATGTCGGCTTGTGACAATGACTCGACCACGATCAGCCGAGTGCGTTCGTACATCAGCCACATGCCAATCATATAGCCACCGAGCCCGAAGAAAGCGAAATGGCCTAGTGATAGAATGCCGGTGAAACCCCAAACAAGATCCATCGCGACCGCGATCAAACAAAGGCACAGGGTCTTGCCCAGCGTTTTGACGAAACTGGTTGAAATCACACCGATCCCGAACCCTTCGGACAGGACAGTTACACCCAGCGTGAACAGCGACAGGATGGCCAGAAAGACCAGTACAGATGGGTTCTTAGCAACAAAACTACGTTCCATGGCTCAATCCCCCGCCGCGCGACCTTTGAGGGCAATAATGCCTCGTGGCCGGAATTGGATGAAAATGATGATGAAGATGATCATGTAGGTTTGCGCCGCGAGCGTGTTTGAAGGGTTCATCCACTCGATCCCCTTTTGCAGGAATCCGATCATCCCCGCGCCTGCCAGCGCGCCCCAGATGTTGCCAACACCACCGACAACCACGGTCATGAAACTTTGCACAATGTAGTCGTTGCCCAGATCCGATGTGACTTTGGCGAACAGGCCAATGGCGACCCCGGCAATCCCGGCAATGCCGGAACCCAGACCGAATGTCAGCATGTTCACCCTCCCCGGATTGATCCCCATCGATCCTGCCATGCGCGGGTTCTGCGTAACCGCACGCATCTCAAGCCCCAGCCTTGTCCGTTTCATGATGTAAAGGAACAGCCCCAGAAAAATCAGCGCCAGCACGAAGATCGCAATGCGGATATAGCTGATCGAAACCACATCGTTCATCACCCAGGCACCGTCCAGCCAACCCGGAGCAGTCAGAGGGCGGGCCTGTGTACCAAAGATGTTCTTTGCCAGTTGCTGCAAGGCAATCGAGATACCAAAGGTCGCCAGCAGTGTTTCCAACGGGCGGGCATAAAGCCAACGGATCACCAGGCGCTCCATGGCGACGCCCATGGCAAACGTGACGGCAAAGGCCATTGGGATGGCAACGATGATCGATACCGTATGGTCGGGGACGTACTGTTGTACGACATAACCGGTATAGGCGCCCATCATGATGAATTCGCCGTGGGCCATGTTGATTACACCCATCACTCCGAAAGTGATGGCCAACCCAATGGCGGCAAGGAAATAGATCGAGGCCAGAGAGGCCGCGTCCAACGTCAGGTCGAGCGTCTGGTTTAGGCCAACTTTCAGTTCGATCTTCTTTAGCGCTTTTTCGGCAGCGGCGGTTACTTCGATGGACGGCTCGGCATAAGTCTCAAAGAACACATACGCACCCAGCGCGGTGTCGATATCGGCCTCAGTTACCAGCGCAGGAACAAGTCCGGCTTCAGACAGAGTGTTGTAGGCTTGTGCGCGCGCAGTAATCTCGTTCAGTTGCGCGACCGAGATACCCCCTACGCGACCACCGTCGATGTTCGCAGCCAAAGCCAGGCGGATGTCATCAGGCAACACAAGGGGCGCAGCCAGGTCACTCGCGACCAACAGGTGGTATGCGTCGTCCCGGGACAAGGCGTCTGATCCGGGTTCCAGAACGATGGCGACGTTAACATCCGATGGCAGGTCCGCAGCGGTATTTCGTGAGGTCACGAGTAACGGGTTCAACGCCGCGCGGACGTCGACACCCAGATCGTTCGACATTTCTTCAATTGCAGCCACGCGGGCCACAACGTCTTCGTCGTATCCAATAGTCAGCAGCCGTTCGAGCCGTTGCTTCTGGGCCTTCAACTCCACATCTGGCTCGTCCTCAATCGAAGCACGAAGAGGTTCGAGCAGTGCGCCCTCGGGATCACGTTGAATGGACTTTAGTGCGGCTAGGCGCTTCTTTCGATCCGGGTCGGTCAACTGAAACTGCACAAGAGCTGTCCCGATCATAGCGCGGACACCGCTGTTGGGTTTCAATTGCTTCAGGTCGGATTTTTCAAACGTGCCGACCACTTCACCCGTGTCGAAATCGGTCAGTTCGTACAACCGCCCTTCGGCCTTTGTTCCGGCAAAGAACAGACCGTCAGACTTGCGCATCCACATGTCTTTGGCGGCCCATGTCTCAAGCATCACCTGCGCTTGCGGCAGCCCACTGGCGGCAAGCGCATCAATCGCCGGTTTGATCGTCTTGCGCGAGCTTTTGACAATGATCTCCTGATGATCCTGCAAGATCGGCTGCAGGCCGCCCTCTTGCGCGTTGGCGTTCAGGCAGGCGAAGAGAATTGCCAGGCCCGCAAGGAATAGTCTTAACATGTGGTGAAACCCGCGTGTCTTTGGGCAAGGCGGGCGATCACACCCGCCTTGCGTACGATTTAGTAGTTCGACAAAGTCTGAACGCAGCTCTCGGTCTCGGTGTTGTACATACCGCAGCCGAGATCTTTCCAATCCGACTTCAGCACTGCCGATTCAGGCAGGAAATCGGTCCATGCATCGCCCGGCACGACGTCGGTTTCGCTGATGATGTCGAACTGGCCGTCTTCCTGAATCTCACCAATCAGAACCGGCTTAGCCAGATGGTGGTTCGGCAACATCACAGCAGTACCGCCGGTCAAGTTTGGGAATTCCTGCCCATACATCGCGGCGCGCACAGCGTCTACTTCGGTCGAGCCGGCTTCGGTCGCGGCATTCACCCACATATTGAAGCCGATGTAATGCGCCTCCATAGGATCGTTGGTCACCCGTTCGTCACCCATGGTGGCTTTCCAGGTTTCGACAAATTCGGCATTCACATCAGTATCCGCCGACTGGAAATAATTCCAAGCCGCCAAATGACCGACGAGGTTGGTGGTATCCAGACCGGACAGTTCTTCCTCACCAACCGAAAAGGCCACGACAGGAACGTCATCTGCCGAAACGCCAGCTGCGGCCAGTTCTTTATAAAAACCTATGTTGGCGTCTCCGTTGATCGTCGAGATCACGCCAACCTTTTTGCCATCTTCGCCCAGTGCAACAACGTCAGATACGATCTTGGACCAGTCAGAATGGCCAAAGGGGGTGTAGTTGACGAAGATATCCGCGTCCGCAACACCCTTTTGCTTAAGGTAGCTTTCCAAAATATTGTTGGTGGTCCTGGGATAGACATAGTCCGTGCCGAGCAGAGCGAATTTCTCGACCCCCAGTTCCTCCAGGAAATAATCGGTCGCAGGGATCGCCTGCTGGTTCGGGGCCGCACCGGTGTAAAAGACATTTTTAGAGCTTTCTTCGCCCTCATACTGAACCGGATAGAACAGCAGACCGTTCAGCTCTTCGATCACTGGCAGTACTGATTTGCGGCTGACCGAAGTCCAGTTACCAAAGATCACATCCACCTCGTGGACGGTCAGCAACTCACGCGCTTTTTCCGCGAACAGCGGCCAATCCGATGCGGGATCCACAACAACGGCCTCAAGCTGCTTGCCCAAAAGACCACCTTTGGCGTTTTGCTGGTCGATCAGCATCAGCATGGTGTCTTTCAACGTCGTCTCCGAAATTGCCATCGTGCCCGACAGCGAATGCAGCACTCCAACCTTGATCGTGTCTTCGGCAGATAAGGCAGCGGTGGCTATGGCAGCAAAGACAACCGATCCGGCGAGCGTGGATTTGAGCGATTTCATGTAATCCTCCTGGCGGGGCCGGGAGAGAGGGCTTGCGCAAAGGCACACTCTTCTTCTACCTGATCCCCGCAACTGTTGTTGCGTTCCGTGTGGCGGTTGTGTTCGAGGTCCAATTCGCGCAGCCGTCACACACCCCCCGGGTCATTTCCGCGGTGGCACCCATACGGTTTCTGCATTGCAGCAAGGTTGGCAACTTACCTTTTGCCCAATTTGGGAAATCGGCGAGAAGCGCATATTTTTTCATCTAAGTCGGAGGTTGCTGTCTAAAAATTAGACACACGATGTGGAAATAAGCAGATTCCGACACTGCAAATTAGTGTTCGGACACTTCAACAGAGAAACAGGTGGCACCAAACGACACGCTAAAGGTGCCCTATTACACAAGTTGCAGCCATATTGCCCACGCACAGCGCGGTACCGCCACGTGCCGCAGGCATCGTCAGCTTAAGCACCAAGCAATTGGGCAACAGGACTGTGCTGGACAGATTTCGCCAGTCTGGGTCCTTTAAATGCCTGTTTCCCAGAACGATCACACCTGATCTTGATGCGGTTCTTCTGAACACGGCGGGCGGCGTGACCGGAGGCGATTCTTTCCGGTTTTCTTGCAAGGCAGCAAAAAGCACGGCGCTGACCTTGACGACACAAGCCTGCGAGCGCGCCTACAAAGCCCAGCCCAAAGAATGGGGTAAGATTACAAACCATTTGACGGTTGAGGATGGCGCCCGGCTGAACTGGCTGCCGCAGGAGACCATCCTGTACAACGGCAGTGCTTTGGACCGACGCCTCAGGATCGACATGGGGCTTGATGCTGAAATGCTGATGGTCGAGCCGCTGGTCTTTGGGCGCGTTGCCATGGGCGAGACGCTGACCGGCATCCGCTTGCGCGATAGAATCGAGATTCGCCGCGAAGACACGCCAGTTTTTCTCGAGGCGATCAGGTTCTCAGGTGATTGGCATACGCACTTATCCAAGCCGCATATTGCGAACGGCGCAGGGGCGATGGCGCTAATCCTCTTAGCGTCGAGTTCCGCCGAAGGTCATCTGAAACCTGTCCGGGAAATGCTACCGGACATCGCCGGGGCAACCCTGATCCGGAAAGACCTATTGGTCATTCGCATTCTGGCCAGCAACAGCTTTGCTCTGCGCCGAACGCTGATACCAGTTCTGCGCCGATTGAACAAAGACACACTGCCCCGATGCTGGATGCTCTGACATGAACCTGACCCCTCGTGAAAAAGACAAATTGCTGGTCGCCATGGCAGCCGAGGTCGCTCGAAAACGACTGGCCCGCGGCGTTAAGCTGAACCACCCCGAGGCTATCGCCTTGATCACCGACGCCGTTGTCGAAGGCGCGCGCGATGGCCGTTCGGTCGCCGACATGATGCAAGCCGGGGCTGAAGTGATCTCCCGTGACCAATGCATGGAAGGCGTGCCCGAGATGATCCACGAGGTGCAGGTCGAAGCCACTTTCCCGGATGGCACAAAACTTGTGACTGTCCATAACCCCATTCGCTAATTTCCAAAGGAGTTCTCCATGAACCGTATGCTGTTTCCCGCTCTCATTCTTGCTGGCCCGGCCATGGCCCATTCGGATACCCAAGTTCACGCCCATGGCAGTGATTACGCCGCGCTCGCAACTGGGTTGGCTTTGATCGCGGTCATCGCCATTACCGTGATTTTGAAGCTGCCGAAATGATTCCGGGTGAGATCATTCCGGCCGAAGGCTCACTGACGCTGAACGCAGGACGCAGCAGCCGTCTTGTTATTGTCGCCAATACCGGCGACCGACCAATACAGGTCGGCAGCCACTACCATTTTTCCGAAGCAAACCCGGCTCTGGATTTTGACCGGTATGCAGCTTTGGGTATGCGGCTGGACATCCCGGCGGGCACTGCGGTGCGATTTGAGCCAGGGCAAACTCGCGAAGTTATGCTGGTGCCATTTGAGGGGCGCCGGCACATCTACGGTTTCAATATGCATATCATGGGGGCTTTGAAAGATGCCGGGCAAGATCAGTCGGAGTGACTATGCCTCCATGTTCGGCCCCACGGTCGGCGACAAAGTACGATTGGCAGATACCGATCTGATCATCGAAGTAGAAAAAGACCTGATCGTGGAGCGTGCAACGACTGCGCGGTTCAGCGAAACCGGGCACCGCGAAGACGTCTACGGAGAAGAGGTCAAGTTCGGCGGAGGCAAAGTCATTCGCGATGGGATGGGGCAGTCACAGGCCACGCGCGCCGAAGGGGCCGTGGACACGGTGATCACCAATGCTCTGATCGTGGATCACTCGGGTATCTACAAGGCGGATGTCGGCCTAAAGGACGGGCGCATCGCCAAGATCGGCAAAGCCGGAAATCCGGATACGCAGCCCGGTGTAGACATCATCATCGGCCCCGGCACCGAGGCCATCGCTGGCGAGGGTCGCATCCTGACGGCTGGCGGGTTCGACAGCCATATTCACTTCATCTGCCCTCAACAGATAGAGGACGCGCTGCATTCTGGCCTGACAACCATGCTTGGTGGTGGCACCGGCCCGGCACATGGCACTTTGGCGACCACATGCACACCGGGCCCATGGCACATCGGCCGGATGTTGCAGGCGGCGGATGCTTTTCCCATGAATCTTGCTTTTGCGGGCAAAGGAAACGCTTCGCTTCCCGCGGCTCTGGAGGAACAGGTAAGAGCCGGGGCTTGTTCCCTGAAACTGCACGAGGACTGGGGCACGACTCCTGCGGCCATCGACTGCTGCCTTTCGGTCGCTGACGCGATGGACGTTCAGGTGATGATCCACACCGACACGCTCAACGAATCCGGGTTTGTTGAAAATACAGTTGCCGCGATAAAGGGCCGTACTATCCACGCCTTCCATACCGAAGGCGCGGGCGGCGGCCACGCCCCCGACATCATCAAGATTTGCGGTGAGGACCATGTTCTACCCTCCTCTACCAACCCGACGCGGCCCTTTACGGTGAACACGGTCGAGGAACATCTCGACATGCTGATGGTCTGCCATCACCTCGACAAATCCATTCCAGAGGATGTCGCCTTTGCCGAAAGCCGCATCCGGCGTGAGACCATCGCGGCTGAAGATATCCTGCACGACATGGGCGCCTTCAGCATCATCGCGTCCGACAGTCAGGCTATGGGACGCGTTGGCGAGGTGTTGATCCGTACATGGCAAACCGCTGACAAGATGAAGAAACAGCGAGGCCGCCTGCCGGAGGAAACCGGTGACAACGACAACCTGCGCGTTCGCCGTTACATCGCCAAGTACACGATTAACCCTGCCGTTGCCCATGGCCTCAGCCACGAGATTGGCAGTATCGAGGAAGGAAAACGCGCCGACCTGGTCCTATGGGACCCAGCCTTTTTTGGAGTGAAGCCTGAGATGGTTTTGCTGGGCGGCACCATCGTTTGTGCACAGATGGGTGATCCCAATGCTTCGATTCCCACCCCGCAGCCTGTTTATAGTCGGCCAATGTTCGGTGCCTATGGTCGATCCGTTGAAAACTCGGCAATCACCTTTGTGTCGCAAGCCGCGCTGGCGGACGGGATCGGTGATACACTAGGATTGGCAAAGCAGACCGTCGCTGTCCAAAACACACGAGAGATTGGCAAACAGGATCTTCTGCTCAACAACGCAACACCTCATGTCGAAGTTGATCCAGAAACCTACGAAGTCCGGGCAGATGGCGAATTGCTGACCTGCCAACCCGCCGAAGTGCTGCCAATGGCACAGCGATACTTTATGTTCTGACTAAAAATTATGCTGCATTGCACCGCGCGCAACGCAGAAATGACCAAACACCCACTTCAATGTGAGGCCGATATGACAGATATTAATGCCAAAGGGAGGACCAACGTTTACGAGGGTCCAAATGGCACACGCAGCAACACAATCTCACGCACGCTTTTCGCTGCCCGGTCTGATCGCGTCCATCGCAGCATCAGTCTACGGGGCTCTGATCAGTGTGGCAGAAGCTCAATCGCGCGTTCGGCAAGTCGAATTCCTGCGATCGCTCAGCGACGAAGAGTTGAAAAAACGCGGCCTATCACGCGAACGGATCGTGCACCGGGTGTTTGCGGATTCAATCTGGCTCTAACTATTTCTGCTCCAGAGGAGGCGACGGTATGACCGCCCTGCTCTGCACCGCACGCCGTTACTCGGATCATATGCAAGGCGAATCCGCGGATTGCCTGTTGCTGACTTATGACGATCGGTTTTTACGTCGCAAGGTTCTGACCTGTGAAAGTGGCGAACAAATACTCGTCGATCTGGCACAAACCACCTCGTTGAACCACGGTGGCACGTTGATTCTGGACGACGGTCGCGAAGTGGAAATACAGGCTGCACCCGAAGCACTGCTAGAAGTTTCTGCTCCGGACCTGACACGCATCGCGTGGCATATTGGCAATCGCCACACGCCCTGCCAGATCGAAAAGGATCGTCTGCTGATCCAGTTCGATCATGTGATCCGAGATATGCTTTTGAAAATCGGAGCCACAGTACGCGAGGTGCACGAACCGTTTAACCCCGAAGGCGGAGCCTATGGCCATGGCAGGACACATGGCCACGCCCACTGACGCCGATATCCTGATGCTGACCCAGTGGTTGTCTCCGGCATACCCTGTGGGGGGCTTTGCTTATTCTCATGGGTTGGAAGCTGCAATTGACGAAGGAGCGGTCGCCAGTTCCCAAGACGCCGAAGCCTGGATTTCAGATGCGCTGGAACACGGATCTGGATGGAATGATGCTCTGTTCTTAGTGTCCGCGTACAACGCGCAGGACAAAGATGAACTTTTCAGCATCGATGCCAAGGCACGGGCTATCTGCACTTCATCCGAAAGGAAAATGGAAACCGAATTGCTGGGACAGGCATTCGGGACTGTCACAGGAGATGTCTGGGATTTAGACATCCAACAGCTTTCCTACCCAGTGTCGGTGGGCCACGCCGCGCGTTTACAAACCCTCCCCCTACTACTGACGACGAAGATGTATCTACAAGCATTCGCAAGCAACTTGGTCGCTTGCGCAACGCGCCTTGTACCATTGGGGCAAACCGACGCTCAGAAACTGATCCGTAATTTGACACCGCTATGTGCTCATATCGCTGAAAAGGCGCAAATGGCAGGCTTGGAAGAATTGGGTTCGACTGCGTTCCTGACGGACATCGCGTCGATGAGACACGAAATACAGTATTCAAGGATATTCCGAACATGAGCATTATGAACGGCCCTCTTCGTGTTGGCATCGGCGGTCCGGTTGGAGCCGGAAAGACCACTTTGACCGCTGCCTTGTCTGAAGCCCTGCGCGATGCTTGTTCAGTGGGCGTCATCACCAATGACATTTACACGCAGGAGGATGCCGAAGCGCTGGTGCGCATGCAGGTCCTTCCCCAAGATCGGATTATCGGCGTCGAAACCGGCGGTTGCCCACATACAGCAATCCGCGAGGATGCATCGATAAACCTTGCAGCTGTCGCTGAAATGCAGGAACGCCATCCCGATCTCGATATCGTTCTAATCGAAAGCGGCGGCGACAATCTGTCGGCTACTTTCAGCCCGGAACTCGCAGACCTTACAATCTATGTGATCGACGTTGCCGCTGGAGAGGAAATCCCGCGAAAAGGCGGACCGGCAATAACAAAATCCGACATCCTGGTCATAAACAAAACCGATCTGGCGCCGCATGTTGGCGCTTCACTGGAGGTAATGGAACGAGATGCAGCCAGAATGCGCAAAGGACGGCCATTTTTGTTCTCGTCCCTTCGCCACAAAAAAGGGGTCGACGCAATTGTTGACCTCTTGGTGAAGCGGGGGGGGGTAATAATTTCAGAAGTGAATTAGCTCCCATAACGGAGATGCCAAATTGTCGGCACCTAAACCCGACTGGAGAGGCCGAAGGTACAATCTTTAATTTTCACGTTTGTCTGGATGTTATGTTTTGTCTTCACTCATCGGCTGTCCGTATAGGAAGCGCACTAGCCAACCTAGACAACTATCCGTAACCATAACATTCTTCGGTGCCGATTTGTAGCGCTACGCGACTTTCGCCCTCGGATATTTCTGCGTGATGCGCGAAACTGCGACGTCCGCTTAGGGCTCGGTTCGGTTATTCGCAAAGTACTCGTGAGCGTCCGCTGTGCGGACAATGCGGCCGCTCAATGGTCACCGGCGCGACGACCGCTTTCTTTCGAATGCAATCTTGGCGTTCTTTCCAACATAGATTGTCCAGACGGAGACTTTCCACAAAATTGGGCCGTGCCTCAGCGACCCGCTACAGTGGCCTGATAAGCGTCAAGCTCAGTGATCAGCTCAGTACCTGTAGGCGCGCCGTTTCTGGCACAAAATTCAGACCACACCGCTCCGTAGGGTAGGTCCTTCAGTTCCTCTGTCACAACAAACCGGCTTGTGAAATCCAGCGCGTCCTCCGCTGCTCGCAAGCGATCCCAGGGCTTCAGAAGCGCCTGCAGAAGCGCCTTTTGCATGTTGCGCGTGCCGATCACCCAAGCGGCCGTGCGACTGATCGTGGCGTCGAAGAAATCAAGCCCGATATGGGTCTTGCCCAACAGGTCGCCGCTGACCAGTTCATGCGCCATCGCCAGGATGTCATCGTTCAGCATGATCACATGGTCGCTGTCCCAACGCATAGGGCGCGACACGTGCAGCAGAAGCTCATCCAGAGACAGGGCGACGGCGCTCAGTTTGTCGGCGATATTCTCGGTCGGGTGGAAGTGCCCCATGTCGAGACACAGCAGTGTCTTGTTGCGGATCGCATAGCCCATGTAGAACTCATGGCTGCCCACCGTGCAGGCCTCGACCCCGATGCCGAAAAGCTTGGATTCGACCGCATCCAGCATATCCGATTTCGCCTCGGCCAGCATGGTATCGAGCGAGGCCTCAAGCCGGGCCCTTGCCGCCATACGGTCGATAGGAAGGTCCTTGAACCCATCCGGAACCCAAATGTTGTTGATGCAGGGTGAACCAAGCGCAGCTCCCATCTGCGCCGCGATGTCCCGCGTGCGTTTTCCATGTTCGATCCAAAAGTCCCTGATGCCCTTGTCGGGGTGCGCCATCGTCAGGTTGTCGTCGGCCTTTTGATGGGCAAAGAAAGTCGGGTTGAAATCCAGCCCGATGCCGATGCCCTTGGCCCAGTCGACCCATGGCGCGAAATGGCGGTACTCGATCTCATCCCGGTCTGGGGTATCGTCTGTGTCCATGTACATCGCGTGCAGGTTCAACCGATGTGACCCGGGGATATTTGCATAGGCAAACTCAAGATCCGCCCGCAGTTCGTCGGGGTTGCGGGCCCGGCCCGGATGGTTTCCGGTTGCCTGAATGCCCCCGCCCGAGGTGGCGGTCTGGTTTTCGAACCCCACCACGTCATCGCCTTGCCAACAGTGAACGGAAATCGGGATGTCCTTCAGAGCCTTGATCGCAGCATCAGTGTCGACGCCCCAGTCAGCGAATTGCGCTTTGGCGCTCTCATAGCTCATGGACCGTCTCCCTATCGCGTGAAGGCCTGAACGTTGCCCGCATCAACGTTCAGAATGTTACCCGTGGATTTGGCCGACGTCTCGGCGGCGAAGAAATAACAGGCCTCGGCGATATCTTCCGGCAGGACTGAGCGTTTAAGCATGGATCGGTTGCGGTACATCTCTTCCAGCCCCTCCTTATCCGTGCCGTAGGTCGAAGCCCGCTGATCCAGCCAATCGCCCTCCCAGATCTTGGAACCCCGCAACACCGCATCCGGGTTCACAACGTTGACCCTGATCCCGACCTCAGCACCTTCCAGCGCAAGGCAACGGGCCAAGTGGATTTCCGAGGCCTTCGCCGTGCAATAGGCCGAGGCATTGGGCGAGGCGGCAAGCCCGTTTTTCGAGGCCACGAAAACGATAGATCCGCCCATGTCCTGCACCCGCATGATTTTGAAAGTTTCCCGGCTGACGAGGAAATACCCCGTGGACAAGATGTCCATGTTCTTGTTCCAAAGGTCGAGGGATGTTTCCTCAACCGGGGCAGAGGATGCGATCCCGGCGTTCGAGACAAGGATGTCGATGCCGCCAAATTCGACGGATGTTTCAGCCAACGCGTGGGCCACGGCATTTTCATCCGTGACGTCCATCAGGACGGTGCACACGACGTCCTTGCCGAACTGCTGGGTCAGGACCCCTTCCGTCGCGGTGAGGCTTTCGGGATTGATGTCGGCCAGCATGACACAGGCGCCCTCGGACAGATAACGTTCTGCCGTTGCCGACCCTATGCCACCGGCGCCGCCGGTGACCAGCGCGACGCGACCAGCCAGCGATTTTGGTTTCGGCATGCGCTGCAACTTGGCTTCTTCCAACAGCCAATATTCAATGTCAAATGCTTCCTGCTCTGGCAGGCCGCAGTATTCGCTGACGGCACTTGCCCCGCGCATAACATTGATCGCGTTGACGTAGAATTCGCCGGAAATGCGGGCCGTGCCCTTGTCCTTGGCAAAAGTGATCATGCCGACCCCGGGGATCAGGTAGACAACCGCGTTGGGGTCCCTAAGCGCAGGCGAGTTATCGTGTTTGCAACGGTTGTAGTAGGCCGTGTAGTCCTCACGATAGGCGGCGACTTGCGCGGGCAGGCCTTCAAGCACTGCGTCGATGTTGTTCTGGGCCGGGTCGAAGCCGACGACCAAAGGGCGGATCTTAGTGCGCAGGAAATGGTCGGGGCAGGACGTACCAAGGGCCGCCAGCGCCTCCATGTCCTTAGAATTCACGAACTCAAGCACCGAGTCGCTGTCGTTGAAATGCCCGACCATGTGCTGGTTGCCACTGACAAAGCCACGGATCGCGGGCATCAGCCGGGCGGCAACGGCCCGCCTACCTTCCCGGGCGAGGCTCTGGTGGACCGCTCCGCCAAAGGCCGGAACATCGGCGGTCTTTTCGGCCAACCACGTGGTCGCGACGTTGATCACGTCGATGGTGCAGTAATAGCAGTCTTTCGCCGTGTCAGCCCATGTGAACAATCCGTGACTTTCAAGGACAACGCCATCGGCATCCGGGTTTTCCAGGCAGAACTTTTCAAGCCACAGGCCCAGTTCATACCCTGGCCGTTTCCACGGCAGCCAACCGATCCGGTCACCGAAAATTTCCTGGGTCAGCTCCTTCGAATTCTTCGACGCTGCGATCGCAATAATCGCGTCGGCGTGGACGTGATCGACATGTTTGCGCGGCACATAGGCGTGCAAGGGCGTGTCAATTGAGGCCGCGCGCGGGTTCAGTTTGAAGGTGCAGAGGGGCAGATAGCCGACCATTTCATCTTCAAACTCGACCCCGCGATAAAGCCCTTTCAGCGCGTTCAGCTTGTCCATGTATAGCGTGGAAAAGCCGTGTAGTTTCATGGACCCGATATCACCGCCGGAACCCTTGACCCAGAGCACCTCGACCTCTTTGCCGGACAGTGGGTCGGTTTCCATGACCTTCGCAGAGGTATTGCCACCGCCATAGTTTGTGACGCGCTTATCCGATCCCAGCGTGTTGGAGCGATAGAGAAGCAGATCCGATTCGGACATACCACCTGCCACAGCGTCATCCCAGCGGTTCTCAAGAAGCTGATTTTCGATGGATTTCAACGTTCTGCCCTCCTCACGATGCAGCGGTCGGTACTGCACCATCGCGTTTAGGCTTAGTAGTGTGCATCGTTATGTCAATCAAAAACAATCACAAACAGTCATTCTGCAATGCAGAATGATTGAAAGTGATCGAAAATGATTGACAGCTGCGACGAATCTGCGCAGCGTGGAGTGAATGGGAGGTGGCTTTGCACGAAAAAGAACGCCATAGGATCATCATTTCAGCGGTGCAGGATCGCCCCGTCGTGACGGTTAGTGACCTATGCACCTTGACCGGCGTGTCCGAAGCCACCATTCGACGCGACATTTCAACACTTCACATGAAACAGAAAGTACGCCGTGTCAGAGGCGGCGCTGAGGCCATAGCGCCACCGCAGTTCGCCGGGCTGGCGGGCCGTCCGTTCGTCGTCAACGAAACCATGAATATCGCAGCGAAGCAGGCGATTGCCCGCGCGGCGGTTGAGATGTGTAGCGAAGGTGACAGCATCATCATCAACGGGGGCACAACGACCTTTCAGATGGTGCATCCGCTGGCCAACCGCAGGATGCAGGTCTTTACCAATTCGTTCCCGATTGCCGAGCACCTGCTGAAGCATTCGAAGAACACGATCATGTTGTCAGGCGGCGCGATCTACCGGGAACAGAACATAATCCTTTCGCCCTTTGACAACGACGTGACTCGCAACTTCTATGCAAAGCGCATGTTCATGGGGGCGCAGGGGCTGGGCCCCATCGGCCTGATGGAGGCCGATCCGCTTCTGATCCAGGCAGAACAGAAACTGATCGGACAGGCGGATGAGCTTGTCGTTCTAGTCGACAGTTCGAAATTCGCGCAGCGCTCCAGCCTGGTGCTTTGCCAGTTGGACCGGATCACGACCGTGATCACCGACGAAGGAATTCCTGACAAGGCGGCGGCCATGCTTGAGGCTGCCGATGTGAATCTGATCGTTGCCCAGTCGGGCAGTGTTCAAGAAAACGAGGTGGACTCTTGACCGCCTCCGAAACCCGAGACCCAAACATGACTTTCTGGGAGGAACTATCATGAAGCGTCGTACTTTCACATCACTTGTCGCAGGGATGAGCCTTGCCGCCGGTATGTTTGGCACCGCGGCGATGGCGCAGGACAACATGCGCATCGCTCTGGTCGTAAAAGCGCTTGGTATCGGCTTCTTTGAAGCGGCCGCCGAAGGCGCTGAAGAGGCTGCCGGAGAGCTTGGCAATATCGAGATCATCTACACCGGCCCGACCGACACCACTGCGGAAGGTCAGATCGAGGTCATCAACTCCCTGATCGCGCAGGGTGTCGACGCCATCGCGATTTCGGCAAACGACCCCGATGCACTTGTGCCAACGCTGAAACGCGCGATGGACCGCGGGATCACCGTGATTTCCTGGGACTCGGGTGTGGCTGAAGGCGGACGCCAGATGCACCTGAACCCATCCTCGACCCCGCTGATCGGCAACACGATCATCAAGCTTGCCGCAGATCACATGCCGGATGGTGGTGAAGTTGCGATCCTGTCGGCGTCGGCCACGGCAACCAACCAGAACGCCTGGATTGAGGCCGCGAAAGAGGTTCTTCCGAACTATGACGGCGTCGATCTGGTGGCCACCGTCTATGGCGACGACCTCAGCGACAAATCCTACCGCGAAGCACAGGGCCTCATGGCGTCCTACCCTAACCTGAAGGCGATCATCGCGCCGACGACCGTTGGCATCCTGGCGTCCTGCCAGGCCGTGACCGACGCGGGCAAGATCGGTGAGATCAACGTGACCGGTTTGGGCCTCCCGTCCGAGATGGCAGGCTGTGTTGATAGCGGTGCAACCAAGAGCTTCGCGATCTGGAACCCGATTGACCTTGGCTACTCGGCCACCATGCTGGCGCATGCAATCGCCAACGGTTCTGAAACCGGTGCCGGTGCCGAAATCCCGATGGGCCGCATGGGTTCGGTGACGCTGGATGACACCGGCTCGGCAGCCATGGCTGATCCGTTCACCTACGACAGCTCGAACATCGAACAGTTCAAGTCGATCTTCTAATCTGAACGACGTGTCTGGGCGTGTGCGATGACCCGCGCCCCGACTCCCTACTCTTCCCACATCCAGAAACACCGTCCATGCAGTTGGAATTGAGACCAGACGTGTCGAACGCCGCCGCCCCTACACCGCTTCTGAGCCTGTCCGGCGTGACCAAGACATTTCCCGGCGTGCGGGCCCTTTCAGATATTTCGCTAAACCTCTACCCGGGCAAGGTCACGGCATTGGTGGGCGAAAATGGTGCTGGCAAGTCTACCGTGGTGAAGGTTCTGACGGGCATTTATCAACCCGACGAGGGTGACATCCGGATCGATGGCGAGGCTCTCAGTTTCCCGACACCGCAATCCGCCGAAACTGCTGGCGTGACCGCCATCCATCAGGAAACCGTCCTTTTCGACGAACTGACGGTGGCGGAAAACATCTTTCTCGGCCATGCGCCAAAGGGGCGATTTGGCCTGATCGACAAAACCGCCATGGCGACCCGCGCGCGAGAGATTCTGGATGGAATCGGGGCCAAGATAGATCCGGGCGCGACGCTCAAGGACCTTGGAACCGCGAACAAGCACCTGGTTGCCATTTCCCGGGCGCTGTCCATCGACGCGCGCGTTGTGATCATGGACGAACCGACCGCAGCCCTCAGCCAGAAGGAAATCGAAGAGCTTTACGAACTCGTCGAAAGCCTGAAGGCGCAAGGCAAGGCGATCCTCTTCATTAGCCACAAGTTTGACGAGATCTTCCGCATCGCCGATTTCTACACCGTCTATCGCGACGGCCAGATGGTCGGCGAAGGGGCGATAATAGATGTCAGCGAGTCGGAACTGGTCAAGCTTATGGTGGGCCGCGACGTCAGCCAGATTTTCCCCGAACGCGACCACAACGTTGGCCACGATATCCTCGAAGTCGCGGGGTACGACCACCCGACCGAATTCGCGGACATCGGTTTCACGCTCAGGCGCGGCGAAATCCTCGGGTTCTACGGGCTGGTCGGCGCAGGTCGGTCCGAATTCATGCAGGCCCTTTTCGGGATCACCCGCCTCTCGGGCGGAACCGTGAGGATCGACGGGGCACCGGTTTCGATTGCATCGCCCGCCGACGCGGTCGCAAGTGGCATCGTCTATGTCCCGGAGGACCGGGGCAAACAAGGCACAATCAGCGCGCTGCCGATTTTTCAGAACGTGACGCTGCCGTCACTCGCTCGCACCTCGCGCAAGGGGTTCATCAGGCTGGCCGAGGAATTCAAGCTGGCGCGGGAGTATACCGAACGTCTCGACCTGCGCGCCGCTTCGCTAGACAC
Source organism: Ruegeria sp. CDSA021 (assembly GCF_059612325.1). Classification (NCBI taxonomy): domain Bacteria; kingdom Pseudomonadati; phylum Pseudomonadota; class Alphaproteobacteria; order Rhodobacterales; family Roseobacteraceae; genus Ruegeria; species Ruegeria sp. CDSA021. The sequence goes on along the minus strand of NZ_JBXWQJ010000002.1, from coordinate 374,274 downwards.
CGATGTCGGCAACCTGTCGGGCGGCAACCAGCAGAAGGTCGTGATCGCCAAATGGCTTGCCACCCAGCCCAAGGTCATCATCCTGGACGAACCCACCAAGGGCATCGACATCGGATCCAAGGCCGCCGTGCATGAATTCATGGCGGAGCTTGCCGCGCAAGGGCTCGCCGTCATCATGGTCAGTTCCGAAATCCCCGAGATCGTGGGCATGTCGGATCGTGTGATCGTCATGCGCGAGGGGCGCATAGTGGCGGAACTGGCCCGCGACCAGATCACGCCCGAAACGCTTGTCAGCCACGCCGCAGGGATCAGGGAAGCCGCGCAATGAAACGTATCCTCGCCTCCCGCGAACTTTTGCTGCTGGTCGCCATCGCATTGGTGCTTGGCATCATCTCAAGCCGCTTCCCGGCGTTCATCACGCTGTCGAATCTGGCTGCCGTCTTCAACGACACCTCGCCGCTGATCCTGCTGGCTATCGGCCAGATGATCGTGATCTTGACGAAGTGCATCGACCTCTCGGTCGCCGCCAACCTCGCGCTGACCGGCATGGTCGTGTCCCTGATCAATATCTCGGCACCAGGTCTGCCGATTATCGTAACGCTGGCCGTGGCCACCGGGTTCGGGGCGTGCCTTGGAATGTTCAACGGTATCCTTGTGTGGAAACTGGACATCCCGCCTATCGTGGTGACGCTTGGCACCATGACCATCTTCCGGGGAACCATCTTCCTTCTGACAGAGGGAAAATGGGTTAACAGCCACGAGATGAGCGACACTTTCAAGGCATTCCCGCGCACCAAGCTTCTTGGCCTTCCGGTGCTAAGCTGGTTTGCCATCGCGGCGGTGATCCTTTTCACCATCGTCATGAGCCGCACCACCCTGGGCCGCGCCTTCTACGCTGCCGGGGGCAACCCCCATGCGGCGACCTATGCCGGGATCAACGTGGGCCGGACCCAGTTCTGGGCCTTCACGATCTCTGGCGCGCTGGCCGGTCTGACCGGCTACCTCTGGGTCTCTCGCTTCGCGGTTGCTTATGTCGATGTTGCTGGGGGATTTGAATTGACCGTCGTGGCCGCCTGCGTCATTGGCGGCGTGTCGATTATGGGTGGCATCGGTTCGGTCCCCGGCGCGCTGCTGGGCGCGCTGTTCCTCGGCATCATTGCCAATGCCCTGCCGGTCGTGAACATCTCTCCCTTTTGGCAGCTGGCCATCTCGGGCGGTGCGATCATCATCGCGGTTGTTCTAAACGCCCAGGCCAACCGGACGAAGGGCCGCGTCATCCTAAAACGCGCGGAGCACGCGACATGACCACGACGACACGCTCGACCCCCGATCGCCTGCGCTCGCCGCTGGAGCGGAACTTAAAAAGCTGGGAAAGCCTGCTGATGCTGGTCGCAATCGGCATCTTCATCGCCAACAGTTTGGCCTCACCCTATTTCCTGAATGCCTGGAATCTCTCCGACGCGACCTTCAACTTCACCGAAAAGGCGATGATCGCCTTTGCCATGGCCCTGCTTATCATCTCTGGCGAAATCGACCTCAGCGTCGCCGCGATCATCGCACTGGCCTCGACCGCCATGGGCGCCGCCGTGCAGGCGGGTGTCGGGACAGAGGGGCTGGTCCTTATCGGTCTGGCCGTCGGTCTGGCCTGTGGGGCGGTAAACGGTTTCCTCGTCACCGGCCTTGGCCTGCCATCCATCGTCGTCACCATCGGCACGATGAGCCTTTTCCGCGGGGTCAGTTTCATCGTGTTGGGCGATCAGGTCTACAAGGGCTATCCAGCCGATTTCGCCTTCTTCGGGCAGGGCTATGTCTGGTGGGTGATTTCCTTCGAATTCGTCCTTTTCGCCATCATTGCGGTGATCTACGCGGTCATCCTGCACATGACCAATTTCGGCCGCGCGGTCTATGCCATCGGAAACAATGCCACCGGGGCGCTGTTTTCGGGCATTCGGGTGGGCCGGGTGAAGTTCACCCTGTTCCTGCTGACGGGCCTGATGTCCGGGGTCGCCGCCGTCTGCCTAACATCCCGCCTCGGCTCGACCCGACCCTCCATCGCCTTCGGGTGGGAACTTGAGATCGTGACCATGGTCGTCCTTGGCGGGGTCAACATCCTCGGCGGCTCCGGCTCCATCCCCGGCGTAGTGATCGCTGCCTTTGTCATGGGGCTTGTGACTTTCGGACTTGGCTTGCTGAACGTGCCCGGTATCGTGATGTCGATTGTTATCGGGGCGTTGCTGATCACGGTCATCGCGCTGCCCCGGCTCTGGTCGATGTGGAGGGGCTGACATGGAGAAATACGCCTTCAAGATGAAGCTCACCCCGGGCTGCAGGGATGAATACAAAAAGCGCCACGATGAGATTTGGCCAGAGCTTGCCACGCTGCTGAAAGACGCGGGCGTGTCTGACTATTCGATCCATCTGGACGAAGAAACGAACATTCTTTTTGGCGTCCTTTGGCGCACCGACGACCACAAAATGGATGCCTTGCCCCGCAACGAGATCATGCAGCGATGGTGGGCGCATATGGCGGACATCATGGAAACCAAGCCCGACAACGAACCCGTGGCGGTGCCGCTGACGCCCGTCTTCCACATGCCATGACCCCCCGGCACGTCGCCGTCATCGACATCGGCAAGACCAACTCCAAGCTTGCGCTGGTCGATGCGACTGACATGTCCGAAGTGGAGGTGCTGACCCGGCCTAACATCGTTCTCGCCGCTCCACCCTATCCGCACTTCGATGTTGAGGCGATCTGGCACTTCCTTCTGGACGGGTTGGAGCAGTTTCAGAAGGCGCACGGCGTAGATGCCATTTCCATCACGACCCACGGGGCGTCTTGTGCCCTGATCGCGCCAGACGGCGCGCTTGCTGCCCCGATCCTCGACTATGAACACACAGGCCCTGATGATCTGGCCGCGGCGTACGACGCCATCCGCCCGGCCTTTGAGGAAACCGGATCGCCAAGGTTGCCGATGGGTCTGAATCTGGGTGCGCAGTTGCATTGGCAATTTGAGCAGGACCCCGCGCTTCGCGAACGCACCGCCGCCATTGTTACCTATCCGCAGTACTGGGGACATCGCCTGACAGGAGTGCCGGCCAGCGACGTGTCGTCCCTTGGTTGTCACACGGATCTGTGGAAACCGTCCAAGGCGCACTATTCTTCGTTGGTCGAACGGTTGGGCATATCTGAAAAAATGGCGCCCGCACGCAAATCTGCGGAGGTTCTCGGACCCGTGTTGCCGCAGGTCGCATCGCAAACCGGCCTGCGCTTTGACACGCTGGTGCACTGCGGCATCCACGATTCAAACGCATCGCTTTTGCCTCATGTACTGACCCGAACCGGGCCGTTTTCCGTCGTTTCGACCGGGACATGGGTCATTGCCATGACCATCGGCGGCGAAGAAGTAACTCTGGAACCTTCGCGCGACACGCTTCTTAACGTCAACGCACTGGGTGCCCCGGTACCCTCCGCCCGTTTCATGGGGGGACGCGAGTTCGAGTTAGCGATGAACGGTCAAACCACTCAATGTGCAGAGCAATTCCTTGACCTGGTCGCGAAAGACGGCCCCATGCTCTTGCCCGCAATGGTCCCGGACAGCGGACCGTTTCAGGGGCAAAAACACAGCTGGATGGGGTCAGAGCCTTTGCCCGGAACCCAGGAACGCGCGGCGGCGGTGAGTTTTTACCTCGGATTGATGACCGCGGAATGCCTGTCGCTGACCGGACACAAGGGCCCCATTATCGTCGAAGGTCCATTTGCCAGGAACAAAGGCTTCGCCAGTATGCTCGCCGCGGCGACAAACTGCAGGGTCGACGCGACCGTCACCGCAACAGGAACGAGCCAGGGAGCCGCCCTCTTGGCAACAGGCGCACTCCCCGAGCGCGCGGCCTTCGACGTCGAAACCTATTTTCACAAGACCGACGAGAGCTACCAACGTTACGCGAACAGTTGGCACAGAGCCGCAAAAGCAGGCCTGGAACCACGCCCATAGGATACCCTAAAAACCTGCACGGAACTCCGATAGCAGACATTGGGGACCAGCGTGAAACTGAACGGAATGGGCTCGATGCCGCTGTTCTCTGCGGTGCGCCCTGACTGGCTGAAAGAGCACTAACCGGTCATTGCGATGTGAACTGGCTACTGCGGTTGCATTCGGCAGCGACAAGCCCCAATCCCGACATTCACAAGCCAGTTTGCAGTTTCCGATTTGCGCTGCAGAGATACCTCTGAGGGGGCCATGGCTGGATGTGGTTGTGCATTATCTTGAGGGCAACGTCGCCCTCTCCAAGAAAAGCCTGAGCGAGAGTCAACCTGACAAAAACCGCCAGTATCATGGGGCACGCACAGGTCAATGTCGCGCTGGGGATGGCAAAGGGTACTCGGTCTTGAACAATCGCAATACCGGGCGGCCCTTTGCCACCAATAACATCCGGCGTTCAGTGCCCGATCCGGTTTTGCGGGACGACCTCATACCCAGGCTCTTCGGGCTCATCATCCAGCATCTCGGGTGGAAATCCCGGCGCGCGGATGTCCAGACCGGTAGCCTCTTCCAATCGTTTGATGATGTTTGGCGACAACTCGCGTTCGCCATACCTTGCGATGGCGTCCTCGAAGATCTTGATCATGACCGGGTTCATCTCAAGCGGCACACCGGCGCGGTCCGCGACCTCCTGAAACAGACCTATATCCTTTTTCACCAAATCCATGGTGAACGAAATATCGCGGGATCCATTCAGGATGACCTGGCTTTCGGTTTCATGCACAAAGGACGTGCCAGAAGAGATTTTGATGGCCTCATAGGTCGTGCCCAGATCCATACCTGCTGCCTTGGCAGTCACCAGTGCTTCGGCACAGGTGATCAGATTGGCTGTGGCCAGATAGTTGGTCAGCACCTTCAGAACCGAGGCAGAGCCCAGTTCACCGGTGTGCAAAACACGCCGCCCCATGGTGGTCAGAAACGGTAGAATCCGTTCGAACGTTGCACGATCACATCCCGCGAAGATCGAGATATTGCCAGTGGCTGCCCGATGACACCCACCTGAAACCGGGCAATCCACCGCCGCGCCACCGCGTTCGATTACCTCAGCGCCCAGACGCTTGACCTCGGCTTCATCGGTGGTCGACATCTCCATCCAGATCTGGCCGGGGCCAACCTCCGGCAGCATCTCCTGCATCACGGCGTCCGAGGCTGCAGGCGACGGCAGGCAAGTGATGACCGCATCACAGTCCCGCATCAACTGAGCCGGACCCTCTGCTGCCTTTGCGCCTTGGGCGACAAACTCGGCCACCAGATCCGCGTTCAGATCATGCACCGTCAGATCAATACCATTTCGCAGCAAGGATCCTGACAGCTTGCCGCCGACATTTCCCAACCCGATAAATCCAACTTTCATATGTCGCCTCTCCCTGTTGGCATGTGCCCGTCATGCGATCACGGATTTATGCGACCATTCATGCCGCCCAACGACAACCGCAGGTCGCTTTTCGCATCCTTCCCCAGATGTTACGCGTAACGCGCTTGACAAGCGGGTCAGCGGTGCCGCATGTCCCTTTCGTTGGTGTCTGCAACAGCAGATGAAAAGGGAATGCGTCAACGGGTTGTCCGCCAAACGCAGCCGCCCCCGCGACCGTGACCGGAGAGGGTGCCCAATGCCACTGGCCAAGGCCGGGAAGGCGGGACATCCGACAGAGGACCCTTACGAACCGGGCCTCTGACATCCGCAAGCCGGGAGACCTGCCAGCACCCGAAGTTGAAACCGGGCGGGGTGTTCCGGTGTCGGGTCCATGTTGCAACACGTGGCCCGCTTGAAACCCCGTCCCCCGCGAAGAGGATTTGGGGGGATGAGAGATATGACTGAGACCGCACCGGTCGAGCTGCTGGTCTGTACGACCTGCCGCCGCGGTCAGGCTGTTGAGGATGATGCGCAGCGTCCCGGCACATTGCTGCACCAGGCCTTGGAACAGGCCGAATTGCCCGACGGCATTACCCTGAAACCCGTCGAGTGCCTTTCGAATTGCGATCAGGGCTGTTCCATAGTGCTGCGCGGTGGCCCGGATCGCTGGACCTTTGTTTATGAGAACTTGAATGAGGTTGATCATGTCGATGTCATCATCGACGGCATCACAAAGTATCTGGCCACCGAAGACGGCTTGGTCAAATGGCGCGAGCGCCCCGAACATTTCCGCAAAAACTGCGCCTCCCGCATTCCCCCGATTGGAGCCTGACATGTCGAACCTTGAAAAACTGCCCGTCACCGTGATCACCGGATTTCTGGGCTCGGGCAAGACGACACTGGTCAAACACCTGATGCAGAACCCACAGGGCAAGCGTCTGGCCGTGGTCGTCAACGAGTTCGGCGATGTGGGTGTCGATGGCGACATCCTGAAATCCTGTGCCATCCCGGACTGTCCGGCGGAAAACATCATGGAACTGGCAAACGGCTGCATCTGCTGCACCGTGGCCGACGATTTCATCCCAACCATCGAAGCCTTGATGGCGCTGGAGCCGCGCCCTGAGCATATCCTGATCGAAACCTCGGGCCTCGCTCTGCCCAAACCGTTACTCAAAGCCTTCGACTGGCCCGATATTCGCTCGAAGATCACCGTGGATGGCGTGATCGCTCTGGCCGATGCCGAGGCCGTCGCCGCCGGTCGGTTTGCACCGAATGTCGAAGCCGTGGATGCTCAGCGCATGGCCGACGACTCGATCGACCACGAAACGCCACTGTCCGAAGTGTTCGAGGATCAGATTTCCTGCGCCGACATCATCCTGCTGACGAAACCCGATCTGGCGGGCCCCGAGGGCGTGGCCAAGGCCAAAGAAGTCATCGCCGCCGAAGCGCCGCGCCCCCTGCCCGTGGTTGAGGTTGCCGAAGGCGTTGTGGATGTCCGCGTCGTGCTGGGCCTGGAAGCCGCTGCCGAGGATGACATGGATGCCCGCCCGTCGCATCACGACGGTCACCATGATCACGAACACGACGATTTTGAAAGCATCATCGTCGAACTGCCAGAACAGACCGACCCGGCCGCGCTGGTCACCAATATCGAACGCTTGGCGACCGAGCTGAACATCTTGCGCGTCAAGGGTTACGCTGCCGTCCAAGGCAAACCCATGCGCCTTCTCGTTCAAGCCGTCGGTGCGCGCGTTCGTCACCAGTATGACCGTCCGTGGGAACCGGGTGAAGAGCGCCGCTCGCGTCTGGTGGTCATTGCCGAGCATGACGACATCAAAGAGGCTGAAATCCGCGAGATCCTCGCGGGCGTCACCGAGGCCGCCGAGTAACCCATGCACGTCGTCTTCCGCGAAAGCCACGGGCTCGAGGAAACCGAGACCCCAACCGATCTGGGTCAAAGCCCGGCGGATCTGGTTGTCTTGTCCTTCTCGGACAGTGACCTCGGCGCATTCGCGGCGGGATGGCATCGCGGTGGCGGGCCCGAGGGGCGGATGCCGACGCTTCGACTGGCCAACCTGACGGCGCTCAAGCACCCTCTGTCCGTCGACACCTATGTCGAGCAGACGCTGGACGGCGCCAAGGGTATTCTGATCCGCTTGATTGGCGGCGTGCCTTACTGGTCGTACGGCTTGCAGCAGGTTCTGGCACTGGCGCAGGCCAAGGGCATCGCGCTAGCCGTGCTGCCAGCGGATGGGCGCGAGGATACGCGGCTGGATGACTATTCCACCCTGCCCGTTTCAACCCTGCGCCGTCTGGCCCATCTGTGCGACACCGGTGGTGAGGTCGCAGCGCAAGCCGCATTGGCACAGATGGCCTTGGCAGCCGGGCTTTATGCCGGGCCGGTGATGGGCGCGAAGACCTTGCCCGAATGCGGGGCATGGTGCCCGGATCGCGGCGTGATTCCAGCGGACACTGCGTTCGAAGGGGACGCGAAATGTATCGTCGTCACGTTTTATCGCGCCTATCTGACGTCGGCCGACACCGCCCCTGTCGCAGCTCTGATCCGCAGCTTGCGCGCGCGCGGGTTCGCGGCAGTGGGCCTGTACGCGCCGTCCCTCAAGGCACCTGCAGCAGCCGATTGGTTGCGCGAGACTCTTGGGACGTTGACCCCCGCTGCGATCATCAACGCCACGTCTTTTTCCGGCAAAGGTGCGTCGGGCACTTCCCCGCTGGACGCCGCCAACGTGCCGGTATTTCAGATCGCTCTGGCCACCTCGCGCCGCAAAGCCTGGGCTGAGGCGGAACGAGGCCTCTCGCCCGCTGACCTGGCAATGCATGTTGTATTGCCCGAGGTAGACGGACGAATTTCGGCGGGCATCGCCTCGTTCAAGGAACCAGGCAAACGCGACCCACATCTGGAATATTCCCGCTTCGCCCACCGGGCCGAGGCGGAACGGATCGAAGCCATCATCGACCGGGTGTCAGGCTGGCTGAGTCTGACCGACAAACCGAAGGCGGATCAGATCCCTGCGCTGGTGCTGTCGACCTATCCCGGCAAAGACTGGCAGATGGCCCATGCCGTGGGCCTGGACGCACTGGCCTCTGCCGAGGCAATGCTGTCCGACCTTCAAAACGAAGGCTATGAGACCGCACCAGCGGAACCAATTTCCGAGGCGTTGCCAGACGCCCGGATTTCCTGGCCGCTGGAAGAGTATTTGGGCGCTTTGGCCAAACTGCCGGAACAATTGCAAACCGACCTTCAAACGGTTTGGGGCAATTGCGAAGACGATCCCGCCTTCGATGATGGCGCGTTTCACTTTACAGCCCTGCGCCGGGGCAAAGCTCTGGTCGCTCTGCAGCCCGAACGCGGATCGCCCGAACTCCGCGATGACGACTACCACGACCTGTCGCGCACGCCGCGCCACGGCTATGTCGCGTTTTACTTGTGGCTGCGCAAAGGTCTGGGCGCAGATGCGCTGATCCATATCGGTGCCCACGGAACGCTGGAATGGTTGCCCGGAAAATCGGTTGCCTTATCCGCCGACTGCTGGCCCGAGGCGCTGATCCGCGACCTGCCGGTAATCTACCCCTTCATCGTCAACGACCCCGGCGAAGCTGCGCAGGCCAAGCGCCGGATCGGGGCCGTCACGCTGGGCCATATCCCGCCGCCGATGAAGGAAAGCGGTACACCGGACCGGATGGTGCGGTTGGAATCGCTGCTGGATGAATTCTCGAATGCAGACGGGCTTGACCCCAAACGCCGGGACCGTTTGCAAGAAGATATCCGGGACGAAGCGCAAGCCATCGGTCTGGAAAGCGATCTTGGCCTCGATCAGGCCACCTGCACCGCCGAGGCGATCACCCGGATCGACCGTTTTGTCTGTGACATCAAGGAAAGTCAGTTCGGAGACGGGCTGCATATCTTTGGCAGGGTGCCCGAGGTGACGGGCAATTTCGACCCGGCAGCATCTGCTCAAGCCGAACGTGGCGCTTTGATCGACGCGCTTGCGGGCAAGCGGATCGAAGCTGGCCCATCTGGTTCCCCCTATCGCGGGCGGTCGGATGTGCTGCCTACCGGACGGAACCTTTATACAACCGATCCACGCTCGGTTCCAACCCGCGCGGCCTATGCGCAGGGCGTCAAACTGGCTGAGGAGTTGGTACGCCGCCATCTGCAAGAAGAAGGCGAATACCCCAAAGGGCTGATTGTAGACCTGTGGGGCTCAGCCACCATGCGCACTGCGGGCGAAGAGTTCGCGATGGCGCTGCATCTGCTGGGCGTCAAACCGGTCTGGGACAAAGGGTCCGAGCGGGTTTCAGGCATCGAAGTCCTGCCGATCACCGAACTCAGCCGCCCACGTCTGGACGTTACATTGCGCGTTTCGGGCCTGTTCCGAGACGTGTTCCCAACCCTTTCGGCGCTTTTTGGTCAAGCCGTCCGTGCGCTTTCCGCGCGCGACGAAGCACCCGACTGGAACCCTTATGCAGGTCAGGATTCCTCGGCCCGCGTTTATGGCCCGGCACCTGGTAGTTATGGCGTCAACATGACCCAATTGTCCGAGGTCTATACCGAAGAAGCGCGCGCGCAGGCGGGCGAGGCATGGCTAGAGGCCAGTTCCTTCGCGCTGGAAGGCGAGCACATTGAGCAAGACAAGGACGGCATCACCCAGCGCGTTACCAATGCCGACAGCTTTGTTCACCTGCAGGATCTTACCGAGACCGACCTGCTGCTGGCCAATGACTATGCCACACATGAGGCCGGTTTTGCCGCAGCCAAAATGATCACGGGCGGCAGCGTGCAGCTTTACCATTTGGACAACACCAACCCCGAAACTCCCCGCGCCCGAACCCTGCCGGAAGAGATCAGCCGAGTCGTCCATGCCCGCGCCGCCAATCCCGGCTGGATCGCCGGGATGCAGCGGCATGGCTTCCGGGGCGCGGCTGAAATCGCCGCAACGCTGGATCACATGGCCTCGTTCGCGCATCTGTCCGGGACGGTCGCGCCGCACCTGTTCGACCTTTACCATGATGCCACATTGGGCAACGAAGAGGTGGACGCTTTCCTGCAAGAGGCCAACCCCAAAGCCCATCAAGCAATGCAGGACCGGTTCCGTGCGTTGCTTGAGGCCGGACTTTGGAACACCCGCCGTAACTCGATCCGGGCGGATCTGGAGGGTCTGACATGAGCGCGCCCGTTGTTCAGGGATGGTGCCCCGGTGCCCACCGCCCGATGATGTCCGGCGACGGGCTGGTCGTGCGGGTAAGGCCCCGGTTGGCACGGCTGGGGGCCGACCAAGCGCTGGGGCTGTGCGACCTTGCAGATCGGTTTGGAAACGGGTCGATCGATTTGACCAATCGGGCCAATCTGCAACTGCGGGGCGTGAAGGACTATGACCATCAGCCGCTGCTCAAGGAGCTTGCGACGCTGAACCTGCTGGATGCGGAGCCCGGCATTGAGGTGCGACGCAATATTCTGGTCACTCCGCTGTATCAGGCGGGCGATTTGACCGCGCGCCTGACGCAGGACCTGATTGACCGGCTGGCAGAGCTGCCCTCCCTGCCCGCCAAGTTCGGCTTTGCCGTCGACACCGGCCCCGCGCGGCTTTTGAGCGCGGATTCAGCGGATATTCGTCTGGAAACCGATGCTGACGGCCTGATCCTGCGTGCCGACGGCTGCGAAACCGGGCGACGTGTGACCGAGAGTGACGCGATTGACCACGTCATCGCTTTGGCACGGTGGTTTGCCAAGACCTACACGCCCGAGGCTCGCCGCATGGCGCGGGTCGTCGACGCGCTGCCGCAGGAATGGCAAGGAAACCCGCCCGGCCCTGTCGGCGCAAAATTGCAACCCGGCCCGTGTGAACTCGGCGCTCTGTACGGCGCGGCTTTTGGGTCGCTGCCGGCGCGCAAGCTTTATGATCTGATTGACGATAGCGGCGCGACTGCCCTGCGTGTCACCCCGTGGCGGCTGATCCTGCTGGAAGGCGGCGCGGCGATACCTGCCCCGGAGTTTGTCACGGATGGCACCGACCCGCTGATGACCACCGACGCCTGCCCCGGTGCCCCGTTCTGCCCGCAGGCTCAGGTGGAAACCCGCGACATCGCCCGCGCCTTGGCTTCGCACGTGCCCGGGCGCCTGCATGTCTCGGGCTGTGCCAAGGGATGTGCCCGGATGGGGGCCGCCGACATTACATTGGTGGGCGCAAACGGACGATTTGATCTTGTAAAACAGGGCCGCGCAGGGGATGAGCCCTGCCAGCGCGGGCTCGACCCCGAAACACTTATGACCATGGACTTCACCTGATGCCCTATGAATATGAAACCGATGGCGCGGCGATCTACAAGGAAAGCTTTGCCACCATCCGGTCCGAGGCTGATCTGGCCCGTTTTAAAGCTGATGAAGAGCAGGTCGCCGTTCGGATGATCCATGCCGCCGGGATGGTTGGGCTGGAAGAGTTCGTGCATTTCTCACCCGGCTTTGTGTCGGCTGCCCGCACGGCATTGGAAAACGGCGCGCCAATCCTGTGCGACGCGCGCATGGTCAGCGAAGGCGTCACCCGCTTCCGCCTGCCCGCCGATAACGAAGTGATCTGCACATTGCATGACGACCGCGTGCGCCCTTTGGCCGCCGAGATGAGCAACACACGTTCCGCCGCCGCGCTGGAACTGTGGCGTCCGCATCTGGAAGGCGCTCTGGTCGCCATTGGCAACGCGCCAACGGCCCTGTTCCATCTGCTAAACATGCTGGAAGACCCAAATTGCCCGCGCCCTGCAGCAATCATTGGCTGCCCGGTCGGCTTTGTTGGTGCCGTCGAATCCAAGGATGCGCTGTGGGAGGCCCAACCGGTGCCGTCCTGCATTGTCAAAGGTCGACTGGGCGGCAGTGCCATCACCGTGGCGGCCGTTAACGCCATCGCAAGCCGGGCAGAATGAGCATGGGTACCATATACGGTGTGGGCCTTGGCCCCGGCGATCCGGACCTGATGAGCGTTCGGGCGGATCGCCTGTTGCGCAACGCCAAGCATGTGGCCTTCTTCCGAAAGCCGGGCCGCAGCGGTCAGGCGCGTAAGATCGTAAACGGTATGATTCCTGAAGGCGCGGTTGAGTTTCCGATGGAATACCCGGTAACCACCGAGATTCCGGTCACGGATCCGCGCTACAACGAACTTTTGGCTGCGTTCTATGAAGATTGTACCGCCCATCTGAAAGCGCTGTCCGAGCAGGGCGAGGATGTTGTGGTTCTGTGCGAGGGCGATCCGTTCTTTTATGGTTCGTTCATGCATCTTTACAGCCGGTTGCGCGAACAGACCCCGGTCGAGGTTGTGCCCGCCATCACCGGCATGTCCGGTGCCTGGACCGCGACTGGTGACCCTATCACCTGGGGTGATGATGTCCTGACCGTGCTGGTTGGCACTTTGCCCGAAGACACTCTGGCCGAACGTATGGCGCAAACCGACGCGCTGGTCGTGATGAAGATCGGGCGCAACATCGACAAGGTGAAACGTGCTTTGAAGACCTCAGGTCTTTTTGACAGGGCGTGGATCGTCGAATTTGCGCAGATGCCCAACCAGACAGTGACCAAACTGTCAGAGGCCTGCGAAAAGATCACCCCGTATTTTTCGATCATCGTGGTGCATGGTCAGGGACGGCGTCCATGAGCGGTTGGGTCAAGATTGCAGGGCTGGGACCGGGTGATGCGGCACTGGTGACGCCCGAAGTCACGTCGGCGCTGGCCGAAGCCACCGATGTCGTGGGTTATATTCCTTATGTGGCGCGTGTGGCCGAACGCCCCGGCCTGACATTGCACGCAAGTGACAACCGGGTCGAAATCGACCGCTCGCAACACGCATTGCAAATGGCAGCCGACGGCAGGAAAGTTGTGGTGGTGTCTTCGGGTGATCCCGGTGTGTTTGCCATGGCCGCAGCCGTTTTCGAGGCAATAGAGAACGGCCCTGAGGAATGGCGTGATCTTCAGATTGATGTGCTGCCGGGGATCACTGCGATGCTGGCCGCGTCTGCCCGTGCGGGCGCTCCGATGGGGCATGATTTCTGCGCCATCAACCTCAGCGACAACCTCAAACCATGGGCTTTGATCGAAAAACGTCTGCGTCTGGCAGCGCAGGCCGATTTCTCGATGGCCTTTTACAATCCACGCTCGAAGTCTCGCCCCGAAGGGTTTGTAAAAACACTGGAAATCCTGCGCGAAGAATGTGAACCAGAGCGCCTGATTTTGTTCGCTCGCGCCGTGTCGCGGGCAGATGAAGCAATACGTATTTCGACACTTGCCGAAGCCACGCCTGAGATGGCCGATATGCAGACGGTGGTTATTGTGGGGTCATCCCGCACCCGTGTAATCGAACGCAACGGCGCACCAATCGTCTACACCCCGCGCTTTACCCCTGATAAGGATCAGGGATGAGACAGCCAGTCCAGAACCTGTGCGACACTCGAAAGCTCGGTCCGCTGCGGCAGAACCGGGCGGTCGATCATCAGCACGGGCAGGCCCAAGGCACGCGCCGCGTCCAACTTGGCCCGCGCGCCCGAGCCGCCTGCGTTTTTGGACACAACCAACTGCGTGCCGTGGCGCAGCATCAGCGCGCGGTCCTCAGCTTCGGTAAATGGCCCACGGGCAACGACAACTTCGGCATTCGGCAGGGGCTGGCTTTCGGGGTCGTCTACAAGGCGCAGCAGGTAATGATGCTGGGGCTGGGCGGCAAAGTCTTCAAGATGCATACGGCCAACGGCGAGGAACACGCGCTGGGCGTCGCCGGACAACGCGTCGACGGCCGCTGCAATGTCCGGGACGCGATGCCAGGTGTCGCCGGGCTGCAGCGTCCACGCCGCGCGGGTCAGAGCGGCCAGAGGCGTCTGCGTTGCCCGACACGCCTCAATCGCGTTCCGGCTCATCTGGGCCGCAAACGGGTGGGTCGCATCCACAACATGGGTAACGGCGTTTTTGCGGATGTACTCGGCCAAACCTTCCGAACCGCCGAAGCCGCCAACGCGCACTGGCAAAGGCTGCTGGCGTGGGCTTTCCACACGTCCGGCGTAGGAATACTCAGCCGCAACCCCTTGTTCCGCAACGGCTTTGGCCAAAGCGTTGGCCTCGGTCGTACCGCCAAGGATCAGCACATTGGGGATCAGGAGTTTGGACATGTCTGATGCTCCGTGGCTGACAGTTCTGGGACTGGGCGAAGATGGGCTTGATGGCCTGTCACCTGCAAGCCGTCAAGTGCTGGACCGGGCCGAAGTGATCATGGGGCCGTCGCGCCACCTATCGCTGCTGCCCGAAACCGGAGCAGATCGTATCGAATGGCCGGTGCCGTTTTCAGATGGCTTGCCGATCCTGCAAGGTTTGCGCGGAAAACAGACCGTTGTTCTGGCCTCGGGCGATCCGTTCTGGTTTGGCGCAGGTTCGGTCGTTGCGCGCAATTTCGATGCCGGAGAATGGACCGCCCTGCCCGGCCAATCCACCTTTTCGCTTGCCGCTGCCCGTCTGGGCTGGCCTTTGGAAAGTACGCTGACCTTCGGCCTGCACGCTGCCCCCCTGACCCGACTGCGGCCTCATCTGGCCCCGGGTCTGCGGGCGATCCTGTTGCTGCGCGACGGAAAGGCCGTGGCGGAACTGGCAACATACCTGACTGAAACCGGCTTTGCCGACTCGTCCCTTCATGTGATGCAGGCGCTCGGCGGTCCGCGCGAAAGCTCTCAGACCGTCACTCTGACCGAAGCCCTTCTGGGCACGTTCGACCATCCCGTCTGCGTTGGACTGGACGTAACCGGTGCAGGTCCCGCGCTGTCCAAAGCGTCTGGCAAACCGGACGACATTTTTGAAACCGACGGGCAGATCACCAAACGGCCCATCCGCGCCTTGACCCTTTCAACGCTTGCTCCTCAAAGGGGTGAGCATCTGTGGGATATCGGCGGCGGCACAGGTTCGATCAGCATCGAATGGCTGATGTGTGATCCGACCCTGTCAGCGACATGTTTCGAACCCCGCGCTGACCGGGCTGAGCGCATCCGCCGCAATGCCGATGCATTGGGGCAGGATCGTCTGAACGTCGTGCACGGAACCGCGCCAGAAGCGCTGTTCAACGAGGAGCTGCCGGATGTCGTTTTCATCGGTGGAGGGTTGAGTGCCAACCTGCTGTCCTGGCTGCGCGATGCGCTTCCCAAAGGCACGCGGCTTGTCGCCAATGCCGTCACATTGGAAAGCGAGGCCCTGCTAGCACGATGGCACGAAGATTTGGGCGGTGACCTTTTGCGAATCGAGCTTGCGCAATCTGCTCCTCTGGGACCAAGGCGTGGCTGGAAATCCGCCTACCCGGTTGTGCAGTGGAGCGTGACGCTATGATCGTCGCTGGCCTTGGATTCTCTTCTGCTGCAACAGCCGACAGCTTGCGTAAAGCATTTGAAGTAGCAACTGCGAACCATGATGTGACAGCCTTGGCAACCGTTGCCGACAAGGAAGGCCATTCTGCGCTGACATCCTTTGCAGAAGAGGTATCTCTGCCCTTGCATTTCGTTGCCGCAGCCGACCTGGCGGTTCAACGCACCCTCACCTGTTCGACCCGCAGCCGTGCCACCTATGGCACCGGAAGTGTGGCCGAAGCATCCGCATTGGCTGCCGCCGGAGAGCTTTTTGGCTCGGGCGCGCGGCTGCTCTCACCCAGACAAATTTCAGACGACCGGCTGGCGACCTGCGCCATAGCCATCGGAGGACAAACATGACCGTTCATTTTATCGGTGCCGGACCGGGCGCCGCCGACCTGTTGACGTTGCGCGGGCGCGATATCATCGCATCCTGCCCTGTCTGCCTCTATGCAGGTTCGCTGGTCCCGGAAGAGATCCTGGGCCATTGCCCCGAGGACGCAAAGATCGTGAACACCGCGCCCATGGACCTGGACCAGATCATGGCCGAGATCGACGCTGCGCACAAAGCGGGTCAGGACGTGGCGCGCCTGCATTCCGGCGACTTGTCGGTCTGGTCGGCGATGGGTGAACAAATCCGCCGCCTGAAACAGATGGGCATCCCTGTCAGCGTGACCCCCGGCGTGCCGTCCTTTGCCGCGGCCGCTGCGGCTTTGGGTACTGAACTGACCCTGCCCGGACTCGCTCAATCCGTCGTTCTGACCCGGACACCGGGGCGCGCATCGACGATGCCCGAGGGCGAGACGCTGGAGAACTTCGCCCGTACTGGAGCGACTCTCGCCATCCACCTGTCGATCGGCAATCTGGACAAGGTCATCGCCGATCTTACTCCGGCCTATGGTGCAGATTGTCCCGTGGCCGTGGTCTACCGCGCCAGCTGGCCGGATGAACGGATCATCCGCGCGACGCTGGCAACGCTGAAGGACTCGCTGGACGAAAGCATCGCGCGCACCGCATTGATCATGGTGGGTCCGGCCTTGGCTGGTGAAGGCTTCGATGAAAGCTGCCTGTATTCCAAGGATTATGATCGCCGCTATCGCCCGCAAAGCACCGACAGCCCGTGGTCCAGCTGGAGTCACGGTGATGACTAACCCCCCAGGCATTCTGATTTCGGCCCCATCGTCAGGCACCGGCAAAACAACGGTCATGCTGGGCCTTTTGCGCGCGTTGGCCGAAGACGGCTTGACCGTGCAGCCATTCAAGAGCGGCCCGGACTACATCGACCCGGCGTTCCATCGAGCGGCGGCAGGGCGAGCCTCGTTCAATCTCGACAGCTGGGCGATGGGCGATCCGCTGTTAAACGCGATCTCTGCTCAGGCCGAAGGTGCAGATATCGTTGTGGCCGAAGGCTCGATGGGTCTGTTCGACGGTGTCGCCAAACCCGGAGAGCTGGGCCATGGGTCGAGCGCCGAGACTGCTGCACGGATGGGGTGGCCTGTGGTGCTGGTTCTGGATGTGGGCGGTCAGGCTCAATCCGCAGCGGCCACGGCATTGGGGTTCAAGATGTACAACCCCGATCTGCCCTTTGCCGGAGTAATCCTGAACCGCTGCGCAAGCCCCCGGCACGAGCGTTTGACCCGGCTAGGGATGGAACGCGCAGGACTGCCGGTGCTGGGCGTGCTGCCCCGTCGTGGTGATCTGACCCTGCCCGAGCGGCATTTGGGATTGATCCAAGCTGTCGAACACCCTGATCTGGAAAGCGCTATTGTGGGTTATGCCGCGTTTCTGCGCGAACATGTGGATCTGGATGCGATCAAACAGGCGGCTTCCTCGGGCCCTGTTGGGCCGTCGTCAACCGCGCTGCCGCCGCCCCCGGCTCAACGGATAGCACTGGCTCGGGACGCAGCGTTTTCGTTCACCTATCCGCATTTGCTGGAAGGCTGGCGCTCAGCCGGGGCCGAGATCATGCCCTTCTCGCCACTGGCCGATGAAGCCCCTGCGGCAGATGCCGATCTGGTCTGGCTTCCAGGTGGTTATCCCGAACTGCACGCCGGCACATTGGCCGCTGCGAACACGTTCCTCACGGGTCTGCGCAAACATGCAGAGACAAAGCCGGTGCACGGAGAATGCGGTGGGTATATGACGCTCGGGACTGCGCTGATCGACAAGGATGGCGTGCAGCATGAAATGGCGGGTTTGCTGGGACTGGTGACGTCTTATCAAAAACGAAAGTTCAACCTGGGCTATCGCAAAGCCGAGCTTCTTGCCCCTATGCCCGGATTTGCCGAAGGCGCTGCGCTGCGCGGGCATGAGTTCCACTATTCTTCAATCGTGGACCAACCTGATGCACCGCTTGCGCGTGTGTTTGATGCAGAAGGCGCAGAAGGCCCGCAGACCGGCTCGGTGCGCGGCAATGTCACCGGCACATTCTTTCACCTGATCGCTGAGGCCTCGGCATGAGCGGCTTTGTTTCTTTCATCGGCTCGGGCCCCGGCGATCCGGACCTGCTGACGCTGAAGGCCGTAGACCGATTGCAAAAAGCCGACGCCGTTCTTTTCGACGACCTGAGCAGCGGGCCAATCCTGAGCCACGCGCGCGAGGACGCGGATCTTGTGGGCGTGGGTAAACGGGCCGGTCGCCCCTCGCCCAAGCAGGACCATGTCAGCCGGTTGCTGGTGGACTATGCACAGACTGGCCAACATGTGGTACGACTGAAATCTGGCGATGGCGGCATGTTCGGGCGTTTGGAAGAAGAACTTGTGGCCCTTCGCGAAGCTGGAATTGAATATGAAATCATTCCGGGCATCCCATCTGCCATTGCGGCGGCAGCGGCGGCTGGTATTCCGCTCACCCGCCGTCTGACCGCGCGGCGGGTTCAGTTTGTCACCGGTCATGACGTCAGCGGTGAACTGCCTGACGATCTGAACCTGGCTGCTTTGGCCGACTCTCAAGCGACCACCGTGGTGTTCATGGGCAAGCGCACTTTCCCGCTGCTGGTCGATGCGCTGAACGCCCATGGCCTGCCGCTGGACACTCCGGCTTTGATGGCAGAATCCGTTTCGACCCCGGATCAAAAGCTGCATCGCGCCACCATCGGCGCTTTGGCGGAGCAGTTGAAATCTGAGATCGGCAAAGCCCCGGCCTTGATCCTTTATGGTCCGCTGGCGGAGTTCGAAGATGATTGATCTGAGCCTGATCGGCATCGGTACCGGTAACCCGGAGCATGTGACCTTTCAGGGTGCGCAGGCCATCCGGGCGGCGGATCTGATCCTGATCCCGCGCAAGGGCGAAAACAAGGCTGATCTGGCCGGTCTGCGCGAAGAGATCATTGCGCAGGTGGCAAACACCCCGCCGCAGATCGCTTATTTCGACATCCCTACGCGACGAGCGGATGACGGCTATCTTCGCGGTGTTGACGACTGGCACGACGCCATTGCCCTGCGCTGGCAGGAGGTGGTGAACGCCCACCCGGAGGCACGGACCGTAGCGCTGCTGATCTGGGGGGATCCGTCGCTTTATGACAGTTCGCTGCGCATCGCGGCACGGCTGGACCCCAAGCCCAACACAAAAGTGATCCCCGGTATTACTGCCCTGCAGGCTTTGACAGCTGCCCACGCGATCCCGATCAATGATCTGGGTGCGCCCTACGTTGTAACAACCGGGCGTCGTATCCGGGATGAAGGATGGCCTGAAACCGCCTCGAAAGTCGCCGTAATGCTGGATGGAGAATGCTCATTCCAATCCCTTGAAATGGCGGATTTTGACATCTGGTGGGGGGCCTATGTGGGTATGAAGGAAGAACTGCTGATCAGCGGCCCTCTGGATCAGGTCACCCAGCAAATCCTGGACACCCGCGCCAAAGCCCGAGCGGATCATGGCTGGATCATGGATATTTATCTGTTGAAAAAGCGCGCTTCGTAATTGCGCCCAGCACACGGGTTTGTGATCGCGCGATACGTTCAGGTCTGGCACACAGGTCTCAGCTAGAAATCGGAGATGTGTTGATGAAAACTTTCATCCCTCTGCTCGCCCTGATCGCTTTGCCTGTCTGGGCGCAAGACGCCCTTGAAGGCTGGGCGGTGCATCCGACAGACAAACCTTATGCCGAACTGGTCGACGCCACCAAGGCCGCAATCAAGGAAAACGGGTTGATCGTCGTGACACAGGCCGGTCCCACCAAGGCTGCTGCCGCGCGCGGGATCACCATACCGGGCAACCGGGTGATTGGGGCCTTCAACAATGATTACGCGGTGCGGGTGCTCGATACATCGACCAATGCGATGATCGAAGCGCCGATCCGCTTATATGTCACCGAAAATGAGGACGGAACCGCCACCCTGTCCTACAAAACTCCCAGCTTTGTTTTTTCGCCATATGCATCGGAAGGTGGGCAAGCCTTGCTGAATATCGCCACAGAACTTGACACAAAGTTTCAATCTGTCGCCGAAGACGCAGTCAAATAGTCACACTGGCGTGAACCGCCTTGCGTCCAGGGGCGTCCTCCGCAATCTGCTTCGAAACGGTTATTTCGGAGCATGACTGATGCAGGACCCCTCGCCCCGCGCCGCGGATCTTCTGGCCCAACGCCTGTATGAAGCGGGGTGCCGCCACGCTTTCGGAATGCCCGGGGGTGAGGTTCTGACGTTGGTGGATGCGCTGGAAAAGGCGGGGATTACCTTTCATCTGACCAAGCATGAGAACTCTGCCGGGTTCATGGCCGAGGCAGTGCATCACCGCGATGGGGCACCAGCGATTTTGGTGGCCACGCTAGGCCCGGGCGCAATGAATGGAATCAATGTGGTGGCGAACGCGTTGCAGGACCGGGTGCCGATGATCGTTCTGACCGGATGTGTCGACGCGGACGAGGCGCTGACCTATACGCATCAGGTTATGGACCACAGCCGGGTCTATCGCTCGATCACCAAAGGGACCTTCACGTTGACCGCCAAGGGCGCGGATGTTGTCGCCGACAAGGCGGTGTCTCTGGCCATGCAGCCACGCCCCGGCCCGGTTCATGTCGATGTACCAATCTCGGTTGCAGATACGCCTGTGACCGGCGTGAAACACCGCCGCCTTGCAAAGGTCGCACCCGTAAGCCCTGGGGGTGAGTGTCTGGAAAAAGCCCGCCGGTGGGTGGCCGAGGCCAAGCGCCCTGTCGCCATAATCGGGTTGGATGTCCTCTATGACGACTCGCGCAGTGTGGTGCAGGCGTTCGTGGAGCATTTTGGCATTCCGTTTGTGACCACTTACAAAGCCAAAGGCGTGGTGCCTGAAGATCATTCCCTGTGTCTGGGCGCGGCCGGTCTGTCGCCGCTGGCCGACAAACATCTGATTCCTTTGATCGAACAGGCCGACCTGGTGTTGTGCCTGGGCTATGATCCTATCGAAATGCGCCCCGGCTGGCGCGAAATCTGGGATCCCGAGGATAAGCGCGTCATCGATATCTCTGCCGTCGTCAATGATCACTATATGCATCAGGCGGGTTTGAACCTTGTTGCAGATACGGGCGAAACGCTGGAAGCCATCGCAAAGGGCAACCCTGCCCATACGACTTGGCCAAGTGGCGAACCCTCGCATGTCAAAGCTGCTCTGGCAGAGGCTTTTCCCAGTGATGAAGACTGGGGACCTGCGGCTGTCATCGCCGAAACCCGGGCGGTTCTGCCGCCAGAAACGCTGGCAACAGCTGACAGCGGCGCGCATCGTATCTTGTTGAGCCAGATGTGGGAGTGCAGCGAAGAACGCGGGCTGATCCAGTCTTCGGCGCTGTGTACTATGGGCTGCGCGGTTCCGATGGCCATTGGTCTGAAACTGGCCGAACCCCAGCGCCCGGCCATCAGCTTCTCAGGCGACGCCGGGTTTCTGATGGTGGCCGGGGAATTGTCGACTGCAGCCGAAATGGGCGGCAACCCGATTTTTCTGGTCTTCGTGGACGCAAGCCTTGCCTTGATCGAGCTGAAACAACGCCAGCGACAGATGAGCAACAAGGGCGTGGACTTTGGCCATCATGATTTCGCGGCCATGGGCCGGGCCTTTGGCGGAAACGGCCACACAGTCCGCAACCGGGCCGAGTTGCGCGCAGCGCTGGAAGCTGCTGTAAAAGCCGAGACATTTACCGTCATTGCTGCTGAAATTGAGCGTGGAGGCTATGATGGCCGCATCTGAAGGCCCCCTGAAGGGCGTCAAGGTTCTGGATCTTAGCCGCATTTTGGCAGGACCCACCTGCACGCAATTGCTGGGTGATCTGGGCGCAAGCGTCATCAAGATCGAAAATCCCGCTACCGGCGGCGACGACACTCGGCAATGGGGCCCACCCTATGTGACGGATACCGAGGGCAACCGCTCGGACCTGAGTGCCTATTTCATGTCGGCCAACCGCAACAAGAAATCCGTCACGCTGGATATCGCCACGGCTGAAGGTCAGGCTGAGATTCGGCGACTGGCGTCACACGCGGATATCCTGATCGAGAACTTCAAACCCGGTGGGCTTGCGAAGTTCGGGCTGGATTATGCCACCCTGTCGCAAGAGTTTCCCAGTTTGGTCTACTGCTCGATCTCGGGCTATGGCCAGACCGGGCCCAATTCCAGCAAGCCCGGCTATGACCTGATGGCGCAGGGCTATGGCGGGATCATGTCTTTGACCGGCGATCCCGAGGGCGCGCCGATGAAAGTGGGTGTTGGCATCGCAGATGTGATGTGCGGGATGTACGCGAGCGTCGGTATTCTTGCCGCACTTCGCCACCGTGACCTGACCGGTGAGGGCCAGCAAATCGATCTGGCGCTGGTGGATGCCCAGATTGCCTGGCTGATCAATGAAGGCGTGAACTATCTGACCTCGGGCAGTGTCCCGCAGCGACGCGGCAACGGGCACCCGAATATCGTACCTTATGATGTGTATGAAACCGCCGACGGGCACGTGATTCTCGCGGTCGGAAATGACAGTCAGTTCAGAAAGCTTTGCAGTTTCATCAATAATCCCAAGCTGGCCGACGACCCCAGGTTTGCGACCAATCCAGCCCGACTGGAGCATCGGGACGCGCTGAACGCCACTTTGCGACCTGCAGTGCAAGCATTGGACACGCAGACCGTTATTTCTGGTCTCGAGGCGGTCAAAGTTCCCGTTGGCCCGGTTCAGACGCTTGATCAGGTGTTTGACACCGAACAGGTAGCCGCACGACAGATGCAGATCGCAATGCAGGCCCAGCCGGGTCAGGTCAACCTGATCGGGAATCCCCTGAACCTGTCGAGGACGCCTGTAACATATCGCAGCGCCCCTCCGGTCTGCGGGGCGGATACCGAGGCCGTTCTGAGCGCTGAAAACCCGTTCGAGGATTGAAATACTTGCACATTTAGGCGGCAAGTTGCTGAAACATGCCCTTGAATCGGCGGTTTTTTTCGTCTTTTACACACACGTCATTTCACCAATTCGAGAGCAGGGTCGATACTGTTACGTCCCTCTCGCACACTCTGTTACATCGAACAGTGTCAAATATCGCAATCAGATTGGACCCAAGTATGAAACAAGATGTTTTTGGACAGATGAACACCCTGACCCAGCCGGCTGCTGTCGATGCCTGGAATGGTGTTCTGCTTGGTTTCATGGCCCATGCCGCCGTTACCCCCCAACATCTGGGCAAAGTGCTGGAGCTTGAGCCCGACTTCGCACTGGGCCATGCGATCAAGGGTCTGTTCATGGCTCTGCTTGGGCGACGCGAGATGATGGCGGTTGCCGTCGACGCGCTGGCT
Organism: Ruegeria sp. CDSA021; assembly: GCF_059612325.1. NCBI lineage: Bacteria > Pseudomonadati > Pseudomonadota > Alphaproteobacteria > Rhodobacterales > Roseobacteraceae > Ruegeria > Ruegeria sp. CDSA021. The sequence goes on along the minus strand of NZ_JBXWQJ010000002.1, from coordinate 350,766 downwards.
GCTGCCAACGCAGCGATGGAACGTCAGCCCATCACAGCGCGCGAGCGTCTCTATGTGGATTCGCTGGCCCTGTATTTGGCGGGCCAACAGGCTCGGGCCGCACAGAAATTCGAGGCGATTCTGCGTGATCATCCGCAGGACACGCTGGCGATGAAACTCAGCCACGCAACCCGCTTTGTTCTGGGTGATGCTGACGGGATGCGTCGCTCGATCGAACGCGTGATGCCTGCCTATGAACCTGACCACCCGGGCCGGGGCTATCTGCTGGGCTGCCACTCCTTTGCGCTGGAAGAAACCGGCGCTTATGAAAAAGCTGAGATCGCAGGTCGTCAGGCGCTGTGGATGGTATCTGACGATGCTTGGGGTCTGCACGCGGTGGCCCACGTTCATGAGATGACCGGCAACGCGCAGCTGGGCCTTGACTGGCTGGCCGGACGAGAAGACGCTTGGGCGCATTGCAACAACTTCCGCTATCATGTCTGGTGGCATAAGGCGCTTATGCATCTGGATCTGGGTCAGGTCGATCAGGTGATGGATTTGTATGACAATCATGTCCGCAAGGACAAAACAGACGATTACCGCGATATCTCGAATGGCACCTCGTTGCTGATGCGGCTTGAGCTTGAGGGCGTAAATGTCGGAAATCGCTGGGAAGAGCTGGCTGACCTGAGCGCCGCACGCACCGAAGATGGCTGCCTCATCTTCGCCGATCTGCATTACCTTCTGGCGCTGACCGGTGACAATCGCACCGACGCCACTGCCAAGATGCTGAGCCGCATGAACACGGATGCGGCGCGCGCCAAAGACGATACGACCCGCCGCATGGCCGATCCCGGAGTTGCAGCCGCTATGGGCCTCGAAGCCTTTGGTGACGGCCACTATGGCACGGCGTTTGATCACCTGCTGGCAGCGCGCGGTTCAATGCAACTGGCCGGTGGCAGCCATGCGCAACGTGATGTATTTGAACGCATTACCATCGATTCCGGCCTGCGCGCCGGGCGACTTGATGCGGTTGAACGTATTCTGGACGACCGCCGTGCCAAACGTGCCGGAGGCGAAGACAATTATTCCATCGCGCGCCGCGCCCTGATCGACGCGGCCCGTGACAGCGGCGACGTACAAAGCGTCCCCGCCGAATAACAAGAAGACCAAGAAGGACAGAGAACGTATGGCGACCATATCGCCCGCTTCTGATTTTGTACCCGCTGCGGCCCCGGCCGCAGCCCCTGCCCGTACGCGTGACCCACGGCTGGATTTTTATCGTGGTATCGCGATGTTCATCATTCTGATCGCCCATATCCCCAATGACCCCTGGGCCAAATGGATACCTGCGCGGTTCGGCTATTCCGACGCGACCGAGATCTTTGTGTTCTGTTCGGGCATGGCCTCGGCCATTGCCTTTGGCGGTGCGTTTCTACGCAAGGGATGGTGGATGGGGACAGCACGTGTCGCCTTCCGTATCTGGCAGGTCTACTGGGCGCATATCTGCCTGTTTTTCTTTGTGGCCATGACCATGGCCGCGCTGGATCAGACCGGCGCGTTCGAGAAAACCTATGTCTCATCCCTGAATCTGCAGCACTTCTTCAACGATCCTGCGTCGCAGATGGTTGGGATTTTTACGCTGACCTATGTGCCTAACTACTTTGACATCCTGCCGATGTATCTGGTGGTCCTGGCGCTGATGCCGCTTTATATGGCGCTCTACCGCGTCAGCTTTTGGCTTATGGCGGCGGTTTGCCTGGCGATCTGGCTAGTCGCTCAGACCGGCGCACTGGCGTTGCCGGCCGAGCCATGGTCAAACCGTCAGTGGTTCTTCAACCCGTTTGGCTGGCAACTGCTGTTCTTCACGGGGTTCGCCTTCATGCGCGGTTGGATTCCCGCCCCACCCGTTTCTAAAACCCTGACCTGGATTGCAATCGCCTTTGTCGTCCTGTCGGCTCCGTTTGGGTCGTGGAAGGTCTTTACCTGGATCAACACCGCCGCGCCCGATCTTGGCGCAACGATCCGTCCGGGCTGGCCCTTGACTGAGGATCTGCGTGGTAAAACGGAATTCGGCCTTCTGCGCTATGTCCACTTCCTGTCACTGGCCTATCTGGGTTGGGTCGCAGCGGGTGAGCGTGGTCACCGGCTGATCGCAACAGGTAACAGTATGGGCGCACGCATCTGGCAAACACTGCTGGCGGTTATCACCAAGGTCGGCCAGCAATCCCTTGCCGTCTTTGTGTTTTCCATGGCCGCAGCCCGGTTGATCGGTGTCGCGCTTGACCAATCTGGGCGGGAAGTCGCCAGTGTCTTTATCGCCAACATGATTGGCTTTGCGATGATCATCGGCGTGGCTTATCTGGCCGCGTGGTTCAAGTCACAACCCTGGAAATCGAAGAAATGAACTTTACCCGTCGCGCATTCCTCATCTCGACGACCGCCTTGGCCTTTGCCCCGTCTGCCTATGCAACGGGTGGTGAGGTGCCATTTGACCGCGACTATGTGATCGAGATGGCGCGCGATCTGGCCAGCCGTCCCTATGCAGAACGCGAGATGGTGCCGCAGGAATGGCAGGACCTGACCTATCAGCAGTATCGCTCGATCCGGTTCCGGCTGGACCGGGCGCTGTGGTACGAAACCGAGACGCCGTTCAACGTCGATTTCTTCACACCGGGTTTGTATTTTCCGCGCACCGTGAAAGTTGAAACGGTTGAGAATGGCATGGCCACGCCGGTCGCCTTCGATCTGGACATGTTCGACAAGTCCGAAGATGTGCCGCAACTGCCTATCGATGATACGCTGGGCTTTTCGGGCCTGCGCCTTCGGACAGAGATGCACCGCCCCGGCAAGACAGATGAATTCTGCGTCTGGCAAGGGGCCAGCTATTTCCGCGCCATAGGCTTGCACGAGGTTTATGGCCTATCTGCGCGTGGTCTGGCCCTGAAAACCGGCGATCCGGATGGCGAGGAATTCCCGGAGTTCATCCGCTTCTGGCTGGAACGCCCCGCACCCGGTCAGCGCAATATGGTTGTGCATGCCCTGATGGACAGCCCCAGCGTGACCGGAGCCTATCGGTTCAACGTCACGGCGGGTGCAGATTGCATCATGGATGTCGAGGCAACCTTGTTCCCGCGCGAAGAGCTGCCCCATGTGGGCATTGCGCCGGGAACGTCAATGTTCCTGTACGACCAGACCAATCACAGCCGGTTCGACGATTTCCGCCCTGCTGTTCACGACAGCGATGGGCTGCTGATCCGCAACGGCGCGGGCGAGGTTCTGTGGCGTCCGTTGGCCAACCCGGCCCGGCTGCAAATTTCGTCCTTTGTTGACACGAATCCGCGCGGTTTTGGCCTGATGCAGCGCAAGCGCAAGTTTTCGGATTACGCAGATCTTGAGGCCAATTATCACAAACGTCCGGGCCTTTGGGTCGAGCCCAAGGAAGATTGGGGCAAAGGCACCGTGACGCTGGTTGAAATTCCGGCAGATCAGGAAATCTATGACAACATCGTCGCCTATTGGCGCCCGGCTGAGCCCTATGCCGCTGGCAGTCAGGTCGACCTGTCCTATCGCCTGATCTGGGGGGAAGAACCCCAGCGTACGCCGATGCCGCGGGTAATCAACACCGCGATGGGCGAAAACACCTTTGGTGAGGGTCGTCTGGCCGTTATCGACTTTGAACATAGCGAGCTGTTCGAGAACATCGATGCGATCTCGATCTTTGTTGACTCGCCTCATGCCGAAACCTCGGACGGGGTTCTGCAACGCAATCCTGATACCGGTGGATTGCGACTGGCTTTCTCGTTCGAACCGGGCGAGCGAAATCATGTTGAGCTGCGTGCGCAATTGCTGAAAGACAAACAGCCTGCCTCTGAGGTCTGGCTATATCGTTGGACCACATGAGCCGCGATCTGCATATCATGCCGCCCGAGGCCCCTCTGGCGATGCCTGCGCAGAACTTTGGCGCGCGGTTCCGGGATGCGGATGCACCGTCGGGCAGCCGCGCGTCGTCTGCCGGGTTTTGGCGTGCGTTGGCGTTTTCCCCCGCGATGGCGGCAACATTGGGTCTGCTCTGGGTGATGAGCGATTGGTTCAGCGCCGAAGGGATTAACCTGGTCGAAGCGATCCTGTTGGCGTTGATCTCGTTCAACTTCTTCTGGATCTCTTTCACGGTCTGCACGGTGCTTCTGGGTATGGTGTCCCTGTCCAAGCAGGATCGCCCCCAAAAAAGTCACCGCGCGCAGCCGCTGCGCGTGGCCCTGTTGACCCCGGTCTATAACGAGGTTCCGTGGAACGTGCTGGGCAACGCCCGTACCATGCTTGAAGATTTGCAGACGCGCAGTGGTCAGCACCACTATGCCATGTTCATTTTGTCGGACACGCGCGATCCCGAGATTGCGGCACAGGAACAAGCCAGCGTCGAGGCGTTGCGCACCACGTTAGCCCCGGGGCTGGAGCTCTACTATCGCCGCCGCGAACAGAATACTGACCGTAAAGTGGGCAATATCGCCGACTGGGTCAGCCGTTGGGGTGCAGACTGGGATGCCATGCTGGTACTGGATGCCGACAGCCTGATGACCGGTCGCGCGATCTATCGCCTGACCGATGCGCTGGCGCGTGATCCGGGTGCGGGTCTGATCCAAAGCTATCCGCAACTCATTGGCGCGCAATCGGTTTTTGCCAGGATGCAGCAATTTGCCAACGGCGTCTACGGCATCGCATTTGCCGAAGGCCTGGCGCGTTGGTGCGGGCAAGAGGGCAACTATTGGGGCCATAACGCGATCATCCGCACCAAGGCTTTTGCCACCAGCGCCGGTCTGCCCAAGCTGCGTTCAATCAGCGGTCAGGACAAGCTGATCATGAGCCACGATTTTGTCGAGGCCGGATTGTTGCGCCGCGCCGGTTGGGCCGTGCGCTTCCTACCGCGCATTCGTGGGTCATACGAAGAAACCCCACCCACCCTCATTGATCACGCCATGCGGGATCGCCGCTGGTGTCAGGGCAACCTGCAACACCTGAAGCTGCTGGGCTCGACCGGGTTCCGCGCCGTGTCGCGCTTTCACATGTTTCATGGCGCGGTCGGATACCTGATGTCCCCCCTGTGGTTCGCGCTGTTGCTGATGTGGGCCTTGATCGGTCAGGGTCAGGACGCATCTGTCCTGCACTACTTCAGCCCTGACAACCCTCTGTTCCCGCAATGGCCAGAGATGTCGGAAACCCGGCATGTGCTGATCATTCTGGTCATGTACGCCATGCTTCTGGCCCCCAAGGTGCTGGGTGTTTTGGCTTTACCACTGAGCGGTGTGCACTTTTCAGACTTCGGCGGTGGGCGCAAATTCCTGACCTCGTTTCTGGCTGAGGTGCTGTTGTCGATCCTGTATGCACCGATCCTGATGGTCCAGCAGATGATCGCCGTCTTCCGTACGGCCTTTGGCATCCAGCGTGGCTGGTCGCCTCAGGCCCGCGACGGCGGCACCTATGGTCTGCGCACGCTGATCCTGTGCCATGCCCTTGAAACCGTCAGCGGTGTCGCGCTGAGCGTTGGTATCCTGTCCGGTCTGGTGTCGATCTGGCTGGCTCCGATTGCCATCAGCCTCGCACTGGCGATCCCCCTATCTGCGCTCAGCGGCGTCTCGGCAGGCGCTGCGCGCAAGATGGTCGGAATGCGGGAAGACTTCAGCGAGCCTGCTATCACCCGTTCGGCTCGCCGGTACAGGGATGAGCTGAAGCGGCTGGTCGAAGGCAAAGGCAACATGACCCCGGCAGAATAATCAGCTGCCGGGAAGCCCTTCATACCAATCGACGATCATGTCTGCCCAACCGGCAGGCACAGTATGCCCGCCGGGGAACAGCGCGAACTCTAACGCGCTGCCTTCGTTACATCCGGTCCAGCGGCGGCGCATGAAATCATCCGTGGTGCTGAAGCCGCTGGGCTTGTGATCGACGCAGCCATTGGCTTGGCGCCAAATTTCAAGCCCGGCATAGATATCACCCTGCTGGAAACGCCCGCCGCCCAGCAAGCGACCTTCCAAAGGCACGACATTGTCTGTCCAGCCATGGGTGTGGAACATGCGGATCGGACCTTCGCAAACCTCGGGGTGCGGACGCCAGAAACCTCCGGACACCGGCACATACGCGGAAAACGTGTCAGGAGCCTCACAGGCCAGATAGTTGACCATGAATCCCCCTGCCGAAAATCCGCCCAGCAGGACGCGGTCGGGATCGACGCCAAACCGGTCTGCGGCATCTTGCACGACCTCGGTCAGAAAGGCGGTTTCGTCCCGTTCGCCAAAGCCGGGATAGAAGTTCCAGCTTTTGGTGCCGCCCCGATCCGGTCGCTCCAGACCTTCAGGCGCCATGACTGCATAACCACGTTCCAACAGGGGCTCGACCATCGCGCGATTGCGCATCGTCCCCGATCCGCTGCCGCCATAACCGTGCAGGAACAGGACCATAGGTGCATTGTCCTCATCGGGCAGTTCTATGTGATACGCGCCCATCGGCGTTTCACAAACTGTCTCCTGACCAGCACAACCCGCCCATGCGGCCTGCCCGGTTGCAGCAACAAGTGCGGCCAGACTGAGTGTTCGGATCATCCTGCATCCTCATTAAATTTGCGAACCGGCAGTCCGGCCCTGACCCAACCTGGGCCTGCGGCTGAACCCAGCATACCCTCGGGCACGTCAATGATTTGAGTAAAACCGGCCGCTATGAGTTGGTTGCTCAAACGCGCTGAGCGCACCCCGCGCGCACAGATTAACGCCACTGGCGCATCCAGTTGACCGCCGGTCAACTGCTGCAATGCCTCAACGAAGTCTTCGCGCCGCATATCCAGGGGTGCTGCACCTTCGCCAATGCCCGAGGCGCGCCATTCCCGCGGCGTTCGTATGTCGACCAACAGGATGCGTCCTTTGCGGGCTTGTTCATGCGCCGTTTCAACGCTGATCCTCTCACCCCCGTGATCTTCAGGGATCAACCGAATTTCCCGGATCGCAAACCCCGCAACGAGCGCAACACCACCGCCAATCAACACCCATCTTCGGGTTCGGTTCACTTGCTCGGTCACCGGTTGCCTCCTGTTCGATGCCCCTTGATCTAGCACATGTGGCCGGAAACGAATGCCTTTAAACCTTTGATCAGGATCAAGATCGCGTCATTTTTTCGCAGGTCCACCGAATAGCTGACTGTTTCAGTAGAACTTTGTGAACAAGTTACAATATCTGGACAGTCAAGAAAATATCCTTACAAAATTGACTTCACCCTGACCGCTCAGACCGGAGTATCGCATTTGTCTCTATTCCTTATCGCGGCCCTTCCTTTCCTTGGTGCTGTATTCCCTGCTCTGCTGATCCGTGCGGGCAGAAACGCGGCTGCATCTGCTGCAGCGTTGACCACGTTTCTGGCCCTTATGGGTTTGCTGATCCACATCCCGTCGATCATGCGCGGAGACGTTGTGACCGCCCGGTTCGACTGGATCCCGGGGCTTGGCCTGAACGCGAACTTCATGTTGGACGGGTTGGGCTTTCTGTTCGCCCTGCTGATTTTGGGCATCGGTCTGCTGATCATCCTTTATGCACGGTTCTACCTGTCGCGCGAAGATCCGATGGGGCAGTTCTATACCTATCTGCTTTTGTTTCAGGGCGCGATGGTCGGGATTGTCCTGTCTGACAACATCCTGCTATTGATTATTTTCTGGGAACTTACCTCGCTCAGCTCATTCCTGCTGATCGGCTACTGGAAGCACCTGCCCGAAGGCCGTCAAGGTGCGCGGATGGCGCTAGCCGTCACTGGCGGCGGCGGATTGGCAATGATCGCCGGGATGCTGATCCTGGGAAATATCGTGGGCTCGTATGATCTGAGTGTCATTTTACAAAGCAAAGAACTGATCCAAGCCTCGCCATACTACCTGCCCGCGCTGATCCTAATCCTGCTGGGCGCTTTCACCAAATCGGCGCAGTTCCCCTTTCATTTCTGGCTACCTCACGCCATGGCCGCGCCGACGCCTGTGTCTGCTTATCTGCACTCGGCCACCATGGTGAAGGCTGGTCTGTTCCTGATGGCGCGGATGTGGCCGGTTTTGGCCGGGACAGATGCGTGGTTCTATATTGTTGCCACCACCGGTCTGGTGACGATGCTGTTGGGTGCGGTGATTGCGCTGTTCAAGGATGACCTGAAGGCCCTGCTGGCGTTTTCGACCGTTTCTCATCTGGGCCTGATCACCATGCTGTTGGGTTTCGGCACGAAATTCGCAGCCGTTGCTGCGGTGTTCCACATCATCAATCACGCGACCTTCAAAGCCGCGCTGTTTATGACAGCCGGGATCGTCGATCATGAGACCGGAACACGAGACGTCAAGCGGTTGGGCGGTTTGCGCCATTTGATGCCGATCACCTTCACGATCGGCACCATCGCCGCGCTGTCGATGGCCGGTTTGCCACCCCTGAACGGCTTTCTGTCAAAAGAGATGATGCTGGAAGAGACCGTGCACACCACATGGTTGATGTCGCCCTATCTGGTGCCGGGGCTGGCCTTGCTCGCATCTCTGTTTTCCGCAGCCTATTCCTTCCGTTTCGTGAGCCACGTGTTCCTTGGCCAACAGCGCGACGATTACCCTGCCCATCCGCATGACCCACCCGTTGGTCTGTGGATTGCGCCAGCTTTCCTGGTGGTGCTGGTCATTTTGATCGGCCTTTATTCGGCGGCTATTGTCGGTCCGTTGGTCGCGGTGGTCTCCAGCGCCGTGATCGGCGGCGAAAAGCTGCCCTACTACTCGCTGAAACTGTGGCATGGTTTTGTGCCCGCACTTTACATGTCGATTGTGGCAACGCTGGGCGGTCTGTTCCTGCTGTCGATGCACAAACGCGGTGAGCAGCTTTGGAACGCCCTGCCCCGACCCGAAGCCAAGGTGATATTCGAGGCCATCATCAACGCCTTCACCCGTCTCAGCCAGTGGGTCACGGATGAGCTGCACAATGGTGTCCTCAGCCGATATGCGATCATATTCGTCGCCTTCACCGTTGGGCTTGGCTACTATGCCTACACAACCGGCACGATTGGTGTTGAAACCCGCGTTCCGCTGCCTGCACAGATTATCCCGATCATCGGCTGGATCTGTCTGGTGGGTGCGACGCTGGGTATCATGTGGTTCCACCGCAATCGCCTGCTCTCACTGGTGCTGATTGGCGTTGTCGGTCTGATTGTTTCGGTTGCCTTCAACTATCTGTCCGCGCCGGACCTGGCACTGACACAGATCTCGGTTGAAGTTGTCACCATGATCCTGCTGTTGCTGTCGCTGAACTTCCTGCCCACGGAAACCCCGTGGGACAGTTCAGCCGCGCGGCGCTGGCGCGATGCTGCGATCTCGGTTGTTGCGGGTATCGGGACAGGCGCGTTGATCTACGCCATCATGCTGCGTGACTTTGCCTTCCCAACGATCTCGGACTTCCATCTGGCCAATTCGTACAAAGGCGGTGGCGGCACCAATGTGGTGAACGTCATTCTGGTCGATTTCCGGGGCTTTGATACCTTTGGTGAGATCATCGTTCTGGGCATCGCGGCACTGATCATCTTTGCCCTGACCGAGGCGGTTCTGAGCACAAATGTGCGCGGCTATCTGCTGAACCGTAAACCGCATTGGCCGCAATCGGGGGATTCGCATCCGCTGATGATGGTGGTTGCAACCCGTGTGATGATGCCGATTGCCCTGATGGTGGGGGCCTACATCTTCTTCCGGGGCCACAACCAGCCGGGTGGCGGCTTTATCGCCGGTCTGGTCGTCGCGATCGCCTATCTGATGCAATACATGGCCAGCGGCTACACTTGGGCGATTGAACGGCAGAGGTTCTACTACCACGGCACGATCGGCTGGGGCGTTCTGATTGCCGCTGCGACCGGACTGGGCGCATGGTTTAACGAGCGTCCCTTCCTGACCAGCGATTTCGGCTACATCAACTGGCCCCCGCTGGAGGAGTTCGAATGGGCCACTGCCATGCTGTTTGACACGGGCGTGTTCCTTGCAGTTCTGGGCGCTGTAATGCTGGCGCTGGACAGCCTGTCGCGCTTTGCTTGGCAACCGGGTATGGCGCAGGAATTCCCGATGGATATCAACCCGCTGCGGAATGACCTCAAAGACGAAGACAAAGACAAGGAGCAGGCCTGATGGAAGCGCTCGTAGCCTCTGCCGTAGGCATTATGACCGCCGCCGGGATCTTCCTGATCCTGCGTCGCCGGACCTTCCCGGTCATTCTTGGCCTGTCACTGATCACCTATGCGGTGAACGTGTTCCTGTTCGCGACGGGACGGTTGGCGCTGAATGCACCTGCCGTTCTGAACAAATATGAAGAGGTCCCCTATACCGACCCGCTGCCACAGGCGCTGGTGCTGACGGCTATTGTGATCTCGTTTGGGATGACCGCCGTGATCGTGATGATCGCGCTTTCGGCCTATTTGTCCTCGAAAGATGACCATATCGACATGAGCCCGCAGGATTGTGTGGACGCGCCGGGAGAAGACGCATGAACCACTGGATCGTTGCGCCGATTGTTCTTCCCGCGATCCTGGCCCCGTTCATCATCATGGTCCTGCGATATCATCTGGACCTGCAGCGTATCTTCTCGGTCGCGGGCGTTGTCGCGCTGCTCGGCATTGCCCTGACCATCACTGCGCAAGCATCGGGTGGAGAGATTCAAGTTTATGAGCTTGGCAACTGGCCTGCGCCCTTCGGAATTGTCATGGTGCTGGACCGGCTGTCGGCCATGATGGTGCTGCTCACGGCGCTGCTTGCCCTGCCCATTGTGCTTTACGCCATCGCCTCTGGCTGGGATGATCGAGGCAAGCATTTCCACGCATTGTTCCATTTTCAGCTTATGGGCGTCTGCGGAGCCTTCCTGACAGGCGACGCATTCAACCTGTTCGTCTTCTTCGAGGTTCTGCTGATCGCTTCTTACGGTCTGATGACCCACGGCGGGGGCTCGGTTCGGTTGAAAGCAGGCGTGCAATACGTGGCCTATAACCTGTTGGGCTCGACCCTGTTTCTGTTTGCCTTGGGGACGATCTATGGCGTCACCGGCACGCTGAACATGGCGGACATCGCCTTGCGCGTTGCCGAAATTCCAGCCGAGGACACCGCCCTTCTGAGGGTTGGTGCAGTACTTTTGCTGCTGGTCTTCTGCATCAAGGCCGCCGTATTGCCGCTGCATTTCTGGCTTCCCGCCAGCTATGCCAACGCCCCGCTTCCCGTAGCTGCCCTGTTTGCCATCATGACCAAGGTCGGCGCCTATTCGATCATGCGAATGTACACGCTGGCCTTCGGACCCGAGGTCGAAGCGACCCAGGGGTTGGTTGGCGATTGGCTGCAACCCGCTGCGCTTGTAACCTTGGCCGTTGGGGCCATCGGTATTTTGGGATCGCAGCACATAGCGCGCATGGTGGCGTTCTGCGCTATCGCCTCGATGGGTACCCTGCTGATCGCAATCTCGCAATTCACACCGGATGCGATGGCCGCTGCGCTCTATTATGTGTTCCACTCGACGCTGGCGACTGCGCTGCTGTTCCTGGTGGCTGATCTGGTGATGGAGCGGCGCGGTGGTGCCATAACGCCAACCACACCCATGCCGCAAAACGGGCTGATCTCGACGCTGTTCTTTATCGGAGCCATCGCGATGGCAGGAATGCCGCCGCTGTCAGGTTTCATCGGCAAGCTGCTGGTTCTGGACGCGTCCCGCGATGCATCGGATGCCACTGCGGTCTGGGCCGTGATCCTGATCGGATCTTTCGTAACCATTGTTGGTCTCGCCCGCGCGGGTACGCTGATCTTCTGGAAAAGTCACGACGCTCAGGTTGTTACCGTCGAAGACCTAACCGAAGGAGAAGAAACGCCTGCCCCCGTCGCGCCGGAACCACAACCCGGCCTTGCTGTCACAGCCGTGTTCGGGATGGTGGCGGGTCTGATCCTGCTGACCCTGTTTGCGGGCCCGGCGCTGGAGTACACAAGCAAAACCGCGGAACAGTTGTTTGCGCCTGAAAACTACATCTCTGCCGTATTGGGAAGGGAAGAGTGATGAAACTGCTACACCGGATTTTTCCGCACCCTCATCTGACCTTTCTGCTGACATTCGTCTGGGTGTTGCTGGCCAATAACGGGTCGTTGAACTCGTTGGTGTTTGGCCTGATCCTGGGGATCATCATCCCCTTCATCACGCAACCCTATTGGCCGGATCGTCCCAAGCTGCGCAATTGGCCGATGGTGGTAGAATATATGCTGGTCGTGCTTTGGGACATTGTGGTTGCAAACGTCACTGTTGCCCGGATCATCCTGTTCAAGCGAAATGCCGACCGCCAACCCAACTGGATCTGTGTCCCACTGGAACTGCGCACGCCTGAGGCGATCACCGTTCTGGCCGGAACCATCACCATGACCCCGGGCACCGTCAGTTGCGATCTGTCGGCACAAGGGCATAACCTTCTGGTCCATTGCCTTGATGCGCCCAACCCCGAAGAGGTGCGCGATCAGATCAAGCAGCGCTATGAGCGCAGGCTAAAGGAGATTTTCGAATGATTTTGGAATATGCCATCTGGTTCGCCTTTGCCTGTTTCGGAGCAGCCATCATGATGTGTCTTTGGCGGATCATCACCGCTGACGGCGTCGGCACCCGCGTTCTGGCGCTGGACACAATGGTGATCAACACCATCGCCCTGATGATCCTTTATGGTCTGGATCAAGGTACCGAGATCTTTTTCGAGGCCGCCATGATCATCGCCATGCTCGGCTTTGTCTCAACCGTGGCTTATGCGCGCTTCATGCTGCGCGGAAACATTATCGAGTGAGGGGCCAGCATGACGTTTATCATTGAGCTTCTGATCGCCTTTTTCTTGATCATGTCGGGGATCTTCGGTTTTGTCGGATCCTTTGGCATGATTAAATTGAAAGACCCAATGTCCCGCCTGCACGCGCCTACCAAAGCAACGACACTGGGCGTGGGCGGTGTGCTTCTGGCCTCGATCACGCATTCTGTCCTGCTGGAAGGCAAACTGTCATTGCACGAGCTGCTGATCACACTGTTTTTGTTCCTGACTGCACCGATCACGGCCCTGTTCATTGCAAAATGGCACATTCATCGTCATGAAAAGCCTCAGGATCTGCCGGATGCGGGTGAGGATGAGCTTTGGGCCACCCACGCGGTCGAGCAGGTCGAAAACGTCCCAGACCATAGCGCGAATTAAATCCAATGCATTCACCTCCGCTGCCCTTAACCCGCGATCTGGTTCTTGTTGGCGGCGGTCACACCCACGCGTTGCTGCTGCGGAAATGGGGTATGAATCCCCTTCCCGGCGCCCGGGTAACCGTGATCAACCCCGGCCCCACCGCCCCATATTCCGGGATGCTACCGGGATATGTCGCCGGACATTACGATCGGTGGGAATTGGACATCGATCTGGTCAAACTCGCACGCTTTGCAGGCGCACGTGTCATTCTGGGCGCGGTTGAGAGGATCGATACCGACACACATCAGGTGCATGTTCCCGGGCACCCGCCGGTCGGGTTCGATGTGGCCTCGGTCAATGTTGGCATCACGTCGGATATGCCCGCATTGCCGGGCTTTGCCGAACATGCCATTCCTGCCAAACCTTTGGGCCGATTTGCCGCGCGTTGGGCTGACTACTTGAACCATAATGGCCCTGCGGCAGTGGCGGTGATCGGCGGAGGCGTCGCCGGGGCCGAATTGGTCATGGCCATGGCACATGCTCTCAAGGCCAAGGGACGAGCAGCGCAGATCACACTCATCGACAATGCGTCGATCCTGACGGCCACCAAACCCAAGGCGGCGGCCACGATCCGACGGGCCATGCAGGATCTGGGTGTGGAAGTCATCGAAAACGCTGTGATCACCCGGATCGCCGCTGATCACGTCGAGTTGCAGGACGGCCGCGCAATCCCCGCCTATTTCGTGACCGGAGCCGCCGGCGCGCGCCCTTATGATTGGGTCGCAAAATCTGGGCTGGACCTGCAGGGCGGGTACATCCGGGTGAACGGCTATCTTCAATCCAGCGACCCCGCTGTGTTTGCGGCCGGAGATTGCGCCCATTTGTCGGACAACCCGCGGCCCAAGGCAGGCGTTTACGCGGTGCGCGAAGCACCCGTTCTTTTCGACAATCTGCGTGCCGCGCTGGGGGCGGGACGGATGCGCAAATATGTTCCGCAGAAGGATTACCTCAAACTGATTTCTCTGGGCGGCAAATCCGCGCTGGGTGAGCGTTTGGGTACATCGTTCAGCGGCCCGATGATGTGGAAATGGAAGAACCACATCGACCAAACTTTCATGAACAGGTTCCGCGACCTGCCACAAATGAAGCTTCCTGAATTACCGCACGACCGGGCCTTTGGGTTGGATGATGCGCTTGGGGAAAAGCCAATGTGCGGCGGATGCGGGGCCAAGGTCGGACGCGATGCGTTACAGACCGCACTGAAATCGCAACCGGCCCCGACCCGCGAAGATATCACCCCCCTGCCCGGCGATGACGCAGCGTTGTTACAGACGGGTGGCGTTCAGCAGGTCATGACTTCGGATCACCTGCGGGCTTTCACCAATGATCCCGCCTTTATGGCACGCATCGCTGCTGTTCACGCTTTGGGGGATATCTGGGCCATGGGTGCCACGCCTCAGGCCGCCACGGCGACGATCATCCTGCCCCGCATGTCTGCCACTCTTCAGGCCCGCACCATGTCGGAAATCATGGCAAGTGCTGGCGACGTCATGAGAGAGGCCGGGGCCGAGATCGTGGGCGGGCACAGTTCCATGGGCGACGAGATGACCATTGGGTTTACGATAACCGGCCTGTGTGAAACCCCACCGATCACGTTGGCGGGCGGGCGGCCGGGTGATCGGTTGATCCTGACCAAACCCTTGGGCAGCGGCGTTCTGATGGCTGCGGAAATGGCCGGTTTGGCGGACGGAGCTTGGGCCGCAGCCGCTTTTCAGTGCATGACCCAGCCGCAAGGAGAAGCAGCCCGTATACTGGTCAAAGCCCACGCGATGACTGACGTGACCGGGTTTGGTTTGGCCGGACACCTGCAAGGTATCTGCGACGCCTCCAACTGTGGTGCCGTTCTTGATCTGGACGCGGTTGAGGTCATGGACGGTGCAATGGAGCTGTCGGAACAGGGCGTGCGGTCAACGATCTTTGCCGACAACCGGGCGATTGCCCTGGATCTGCCCGCTGAAGGCAAAGCCGCTTTGTTGTTTGATCCGCAAACTGCCGGTGGTTTGCTGGCGGCCGTCGATGCCACAGCGGCCGATGCCTTGATCGAGGACTTGAAGGCCGCAGGATACCCTGCCGTAATCATTGGCGAATTGACAGATACACTGGGCCTGCGGCTTCAAAGCTGATCCAGCAGGCTTTCGATTTGGGCCGCAGCCGTTGCAAGGCCGTCGTCGTCCAAGGACGCAATATCGAGTTTGGCCAGCACCTCTAATGACCGCGACCGTCGTGACTTGGTGTAGGCCGGGTCGTAATGCTGCTCCATCAACGCTTGCGTCAGCGCTTGTTTTTGTCCCGTATCGATCAGGTGCATCCACCCTTCAACAACCTCGTGTCCGCGATGAAAACGCAGTGGGGAAAGCCGATCCCGCAAACGGTCGCTATCGGACAATATGTCGTCATATGCCCGAACCAGATAGGCGGCGCGTGCTTCAATCGGCGCCGCGACGTGGATTCGAGGCGCAGCGCATAACGTAGTCCAAAGGCTGGGCGGTAAGATCAGACTGCCGATTTTCGAAGACTCCGCTTCGACCACGACCGGGCGCGCTGGATCCATCGCGCAAAGCGCGGCGGACAACGCCGATTCGAACGCCTTTTGGCTTGGCTGCCCGCCTGGGCGTTCCCCCAGCAATGACCCCCGGTGATTGGCCAAAGCCTCGAGGTCCAGAACCTGAACGCCGCGCCTTTGCAGCAGAGCCAGCAGATCGGTCTTGGCCGTTCCGGTATAGCCTTCCAAAGCGATCAATCGATGCGTTAGAGAATCATCGTACAAATACGCACTTACCAAGCGGCGGTACGTGCGATAGCCACCGTCAATCACATCCGCCCGCCAACCGATTTGCTGCAACATCCAGGTGAACGAACCCGAACGCTGCCCGCCCCGCCAGCAATAGACCAAAGGCTTCCAGCTACCGTCGTGATGGCTGAGGTGTTGTTCGATGTGATTGGCCGCATTGCGGAACACAAGCGCCGCCCCCAGTTTGCGCGCCAGAAACGGGCTTTCCTGCACATAGATGGTCCCGACGCGAGCACGTTCCTCGTCGCTCAGAACCGGCAGATTTATCGCGCCGGGCAGATGATCCTCTGCATACTCCGCAGGGCTACGCACGTCGATGACCGTGTCATAGCCATGTGTATAAAGCTGCGTCAGATCGGGGAAATTCAAAGCCATGCCAAAGGTCTAGCTTGCCGTCTTTCGAATGGAAAGACCACGCGCCCTCATCCGTCGAAAGGTTCGATCAGATCGGGCCCACTGGCACGGTTTGAGTTCACTGCCGGATCAACACGATGGAAGGCCAGTACATCATTCGCACCCGGCTGCATCAGACGCGCAGCCCCCTTTCCCGCTTCCCCCAGCCACAATGGCCAGTCTTCGGGTTCCAAAATCAAAGGCATCCGGTGATGGATAGAGCTGAGATTTTCGTTGGTTGCCGTCGTGACAATTGCGCAGGTGCCCTGACGGTTTTCATCCGACCCCCAATCCTGCCAGACCCCTGCAAATGCAATCGGTTCCTGATCCTTACGATGAATATACCATGGCAGGCGCGTTCCCTGTTCCGACTTGGTCCATTCATAAAACCCTGTCGCGACGATCAGACAGCGGCGCGCCCGGCAGGCGTCACGAAAAGCTGGTTTTTCCGCCAAAGTCTCGGACCGCGCGTTGATCAACAACGGCCCAGCCGTTTCAGATTTGTACCAGTGCGGCAGAAATCCCCAACGCAGCGCGTCCAGATGACGGCCTGTCTCGCTGCTGCGCACCACATGTATCTGATTTGTCGGACAAACATTGAAGTTTGGAACGGCCGGTAGCGCATTTGCAGGCCGTGCAGAAAACAGCTGCGCCATGGCGTCATTGGGAAGAGTTATTGCAAACCGTCCGCACATGGGTAATGAACCATCGATATATTCTTGATACAGGCGCAGGATCACACGGGTCACATGAAAAACCAAACGACTCAATCCCTCAAGAGCAAAGCAATTTCGCTTCTGGAAGCAGACAAGCTGCCGCAGGCTTTGAAAAAGGCGCAGCTGGGTGTCAAGAAATTCCCCAAGGACACGGACTTCCACGCCATCGCCGGTTTTGTTCTGACCGAGATGAAGCAATACAAGAAATCCATTCCGCATTTTGTCGAAGCCTCGCGGATGAAGCCGGATGATCCGCAGTTTGTGGAAAACCTCGCCAACGCCCTGATGCAGACCGGCCAGTTTCCCAAAGCGCTGGAATATACCGAACACAAGTTGGAACAGTTCCCCAACAACAAGGAACTGAACCGCGTTCTGGATGAGATACACCTCAAAGGTACGTCCTGGCGTTCGATCATCGAGCACGCGACCAACAAGCTGGCGACTGACCCCGACAATGCCGATTTGTTGACTAAGCGGGCCCGGGCCTATTCCAAGATTGGGTTTGACGAGGAAAACTCCCGCGATATTGCGCGTGCTTATGAGCTTGACCCGGATGACATTAAGATCGCCTTCCAGAAATCGGTGAGTCTGCACCAGAACGGCGACAAGAAGGGATCAACCGAAATTCTACGTCGTATCCTGGAGGAAGATCCTAAGCACGCCCCGACACTGCTGCAATTGTCGACAATGGTCGGCAAAGAGGATGCAGCGAACCTGATGGGTGCTGTTGAGATCGCTATCGCCAATAACGAGAACGAGCTGGTGGAGCTTGAGTTCGCCAAAGCGCATCTGATGTCCCAATCCGACGGATTGGACGCGGCGCTGCCGCAATTTGCGTACGCCAATGCGATTCAGCACGACAGCAATCCGTATAACTTTGCGGCAGAAGAGAAAAAACTGCGCAATATCAAAAGCCTGTTCCCGATCGGCGCAGACATTCCGACCTCTGACAGCACAGATTCACCGATGCCGATCTTTGTAATTGGGCAGCCGCGGTCTGGTACAACGCTGATGGAAATGATGCTCAGTTCTGCGCCAAATATTGCCGGGTGCGGAGAGTTAATGCTAGGCGCGGACCTATCCCAAGACTTCGAGAACGGGAAAACCGCATTCACCGCCGCGAAGGCAGCCGAATATGCGCAGGAATTCCGTAAGCTGATGCCGCCGATCCCTGAAGACTCGGTCGCCTTTGTCGACAAGATGCCCCACAATTTCCAGCGTGTAGGGTTCTTGTTGGCCGCATTCCCGAATGCCAAGGTGATAAACATGCTTCGGGATCCCCGTGATGTCGGCTTGTCCAAGTGGATTCGCCGCTTTCCTGCAGGTGGGATGCGCTATGCATCAAATCTTCAGTCGATTGCTCATTCGGCGAACATGTACCGCCAGTACATGGCGCATTGGCAGTCCGTATTTGGCGACAAGATCCTGACCGTTCCCTATGAAAAGCTGGTGGCCGACCCAGAGACCTACAGCAAACAGGTCTCCGCGTTCTGTGGTATTGAATGGAACGAGACCATGATGCGACCCGAGGAAAACACCAAACTGGTCAGAACTGCTAGTATCGATCAGGTTCGCAACAAAATCTCAACCAAATCCATCGGCGGTTGGCACGAGGTGGCAGATCATATCAAACCGATGCTGGACGGGTTCGACCCATCACTTTGGCCGGAATACGATTTCAGCTGACCGGCAGAAAAACAGAAAAAGCCGCATCACTTGGATGCGGCTTTCTTGTTTCAAATGGCAGAATTACTTCTGCTTGATACGACCATCCAGATAGGGCTGATACGGTGCGTTTTCCGCCAGATACTCGGCTGTGACATCGGCCAGATCCGGGCCGAAATCATAAGCGTTCTTGTCATCGCCTTCGAACATCTTGTACCCGTCACCACCATTGCGCACGTAGTTGTTGGTCACAACGAGGTAGGTCTTGTTCGGGTCAATCGGAACAAACCCGTCACCTTCAGCCACCATCACTTCGCTGATGCGGCCTTCGTTCGGGGCCACGCTTGGATCCCAGGTAAAGCTCAGGCCTGCGACTTGCGGAAAACGACCTTTCACTTCTTCGACCTGACTGACGCCATTCTCAAGCGCGTCAATCACGGTTTGTCCGGTGATCTCAAAAGTGGACAGCGTGTTCTGGAACGGCAGTACAGTCAGAACTTCGCCCATGGTCACCTCTCCGGGATCGATAGACGCCCGCAAACCGCCCGAGTTGGCGATGGCAATCTGAACGCCCTGTTCCGCGACCCGCGCCAGCATTGCATCAGCAACCAAATTGCCCATCTGGCATTCCTGCACACGACACACAGCGCGATCGCCCTCGATGGCGTCAGCCGCGTTTGCGACAACCTTGTTTCGGATTTCATCCAGAGGCACCGCCAATTCCGCGATCCGGTCCAGTGCGGCCTGATCCTCGGTCACGGTGTTGTCCATGATCAGAGGTTCACCAACGGCTTCCAACACTTTGCCGTCGTCATCAAATGTGACGTTTAATTCACCCAAAAACTTGCCATAGGCATAAGCCTGAACGATCTGCACACCGTTGACCACCGTAGGATAGGGACCTGCGGCCTTCTCCGACTCATTCGAAAGATACGTGTTAGAATGCCCGCCAACGATCACATCGACCCCACTTGTCTCCTGAGCGACACGCTGGTCGACACCATAACCTGAATGGCTCAGCACGACGATCTTGTTGACGCCTTCACCTGTCAGCCTGTCGACTTCGGCCTGTACCGCCGGCACCGGGTCTGAAAAGGTAACGTTGGGGCCGGGCGACGCAAGCTCATGTGTATCGATTGGTGTCAGCCCAATCAGGCCGATCTTTTCGCCGCCCACCTCGATCACGGTAGATTTCTTGATATGATCAGTCAGAAGTTCTTCGTCGCGGATATCGGCATTGGACATCAAAACCGGAAAATCGACCGTGTCAATAAAGCCGCGCAACACTTCTGGGCCATCGTCGAACTCGTGATTACCGACGGTCATGGCGTCATAGCCAAGCTTGTTCATAAACTCGGCAGCAACTTTGCCCTTGTAGTAAGTGTAGAAAAGAGACCCCTGAAACTGATCCCCGCCGTCCACCAGAATCGAATTCTCGGCACGTTCCCGTGCTTCGTTGACGGCAGTGACAAGGCGCGCCGATCCTCCAAAGCACTTTCCTTCCGCATTGTCTTCTGCACCGCATCCACTGTCGTATTTGTTGATCGGTTCGAACCGCGAATGAAAATCGTTGGTGTGCAAAATCGTCAACTTGTAGTCGGCTGCTGCAACACCAGCGGTCAGGCCCAGAACCGCAACTGAAGTCAAAAATCGGGTCTGCATCTTGGAACTCCCAGTTATTGTTTAAGGGGATCGTGCGCCCATCACGACGGAGAGTCAAAGAGGAAATCCAGCTTGATTCCAAGCGCTGCGCGGGGCATCAGATCGGTATGCTGATTTTTAAGATTTTCCGGGCCGAGGAATGGGCCGCCTTGCAGGACAAGGGCGCGACAGACGGCGCACCGATCGATGTGACCGACGGATTTGTCCATTTTTCAACCGCTGAGCAAGCTGCAGAAACGGCGGCCAAACACTTTGCAGGTGTAGATGGTCTGACATTGCTGGCCTGCGATGCTGACGCAATGGGCGACGATCTGAAATGGGAAGTGTCGCGGGGCGGTGCCCTGTTCCCACATCTCTATCGCCAGATCCAGCTCAGCGACGTTGTCTGGTCGCGCCCTCTGCCATTTGACGGCGCTGTGCATCAGTTCCCCGAGGACATGGAATGACATCCTTTGTTGACCCGGATCGGGATCAGTTCGAGGCATTCAAAGCTCTGGACCGGGACCAGCCGATTGAAATGCTCAATCTGGTGAAGTTCCGGGCCGTAGCGCAGTATCCTGCTGCGCATGAATTGGCAGGCGCGGGGCTGACCGGAGCGGAAGCCTATCAGAAATACGGGGCTGAAACCGCACCGATTGTTGCGCGTATCGGGGCGAGCATTTTGTGGCGTGGGGTGTTTGAAACAACGTTGATCGGCCCGTCCGATGAGGTCTGGGATGCCGTCTTTATCGTACGCTATCCAACCGCGCACGCGTTTCTTCAAATGGTAACCAACCCCGTATACCGGGCAGCGGTGATCCATCGTCAGGCTGCGGTCGAAACCTCGCGCCTGATCCGGTGCGGATCAGGTGAAAGCGGAAAGGCCTTCGGATGAAACTGATTGAAAAACTGGGGCTGAGCGCCCTGCACCGTATGGACCCCGAAGCTGCCCACGGCATGTCGATCAAGGCGCTGAAGTCCGGGCTGGCACCCGCGCCGGGGCCGGTGACGACATCACGGCTCAGGACCAACGTGGCGGGGTTGGAGCTGCCCAATCCGGTCGGTCTGGCCGCTGGCTTCGATAAGAATGGTGAGGTTCTCACACCTCTGTCGCGCGCCGGATTCGGCTTTATCGAAGTGGGCGCTGTCACACCCCGCCCGCAACCGGGAAACCCCAAACCGCGCCTGTTTCGCCTGACCGAGGACAAGGCAGCCATCAACCGCTTTGGTTTCAACAACGAAGGCATGGAGGTGATGGCCAAACGGCTGGCCGAGCGCCCCAAGGACGCGGTGATCGGCCTGAACCTAGGGGCCAACAAAGACAGCGAAAACCGCGCTGGTGATTTTGCGAAAGTTCTGGCGCATTGCGCTGCGCATCTGGATTTCGCTACCGTAAATGTATCCTCGCCGAACACGGAAAAACTGCGCGATTTGCAAGGCAAGGCCGCGCTGACCGCGCTGTTGAACGGTGTGATCGAGACACGGAACGCGCTGCCATGCCCTCTGCCCATCTTTCTGAAAATTGCACCAGATCTGACCGATTCCGAGCTGCAGGACATTGCCGAGGTTGCGCACGAAACCCGTGTGGACGCGGTGATCGCCACCAACACCACCCTGTCGCGCGACGGGTTGCGCAGCGCGCATAAAAGTGAGGCCGGAGGCTTGTCTGGCGCGCCGTTGTTCGAAAAATCCACCCGCGTTCTGGCAAAGCTGAGCCAGATGACCGGTGGTGACATCCCGCTGATCGGCGTGGGTGGCATCAGCAACGCCGAGCAAGGTTATGCCAAGATCTGCGCCGGGGCGTCAGCCGTGCAGTTCTATACCGCGATGGTGTATGGCGGGATTTCCTTGGCGGCTGACATAGCGCATGGACTAGATCAATTGCTGGCCCGTGATGGCTTTGACTCAGTTGCCCAGGCCGTTGGCAGCAAACGTGAGGATTGGCTGTGATCGAGTATTGGCACAACCCCCGCTGTTCCAAATCCCGCACCGGACTGGCGCTGTTGGAAGAAAATGGCGCACAGATCACAGTGCGAAAATATCTTGAAGATGCGCCCTCGGCCGATGAATTGCTGGCCGCTCACGCTGCGCTGGGACTGCCTGTGATTGACATGGTGCGCAGCGGCGAAAAACGGTTCAAGGAATTGGGACTGACCAAAACCGCTTCGGATGACGAACTGATCCGCGCTATGGCAGCGAACCCCATTCTGATCGAACGCCCCCTTGCCATTGCCAGGGACAAAGCCGCAATCGGGCGTCCGCCGGAAAACCTGCTGGTCTTGCTTTAGGCCACTTGCGCTTCAAGCTTGGGATAGCGCCAGCCCATCGTCGCGCCACGCGCGATGTTCAGAACCATCAGCGCGGCCCAAAGGCCGTGATTGCCAAAGCTCGGCACCAGAATGAACAAGGCGACCACGTAGATTGCAACGGATTGAATCATCGCGTTGCGCATAGCCCGGGTCCAGGTCGCACCGATATAGATGCCATCAAACATCCAACTCGCCACGCCGATTACCGGAGCCAAGGCCGCCCAGAACAGGTAGTCACGGCTAGCCAGACGCACCTCGGGCGAGGTCGACATCAGGTCAATCAGGGCCGGTCCTGCCAGGAAGAACACAGCCCCCAGAAAAACGGCCCCACCAATCCCCCATTGCGACGCCATGATACTGGCGCGCCGCAGTTGATATCGATCCCGCGCTCCAACTGCACCGCCGACCAACGCCTCGGCCGAAAAGGCAAAGCCGTCCAGAGCAAAGGCGGTGATCTCCAGGAATTGCAGCAGAACCTGATTAGCAGCCAAGGTTACGTCGCCCAGATCCGCGCCCACAAACAGGAAGGTCGTAAATGAGCCTGTCAAAAGGACCGATCGGATCATGATGTCCCCGTTGACCTGCATCATTCGGCGCAGACGCTCGGCATCGAAAATCCGGGCCCAGTCACGCCAGATTTTGCCTTCGAAACCTTCCCGGCACAGCCACAGGCCCAGCGCCAAACCGGTCCACTCCGCGATCAGAGTGGCAATCGCGACCCCTTCCACGCCCCACCCCAGTCCGAGAACGAACCACAGATCCAGAACAATATTCAGCCCGTTCATCCAGATCTGCAGAATGAATACACCACGTGTGCGTTCAACCGCGATCAACCATCCGGTCACGGCAAAAAGCGCAATGGTGGCCGGGGCCCCCCAGATGCGAATCTCAAGATAGGCGCGGGTCAGCGCCTCAACCTCGGGGCTGGCAGGTGACAGGGCAAATGCCCCGGCAAACACCGCAGCTTGTGCAATGACAAAGAACAGCCCGGCCGCCGCACCCAGCAGCAATCCCCGGATCAGCAAAGCGCGGGTTTCGACCACATCTCCGGCACCGCGCGCCTGCGCGGCCAGACCGGTTGTGCCCATACGCAGAAACCCGAATATCCAATAGATCGAGGCCAGAATGACCGCGCCCACACCCACAGCACCAATCGGTGCGGCCTGCCCCATCTGACCCACAACGCCCGTATCCACCGCGCCAAGAATGGGCACGGTTGCGTTCGACAACACAATTGGGGCTGCGATCTTCAGCACCCGTCTATGCGTGATAGGCGCCGATGCGCCCTGCATGGTCAGTTCTTGTCCATAGGGGGTTGAGGCATCAGGAAATGCCCCGATGCCTGCGCAAACAGTTTTGCGTGATTGTCCTGCCAGGCTTCGACCCGGACCGAGGCATAGCGCCGTCCGGACCGGCTGATAAAGGCCCGTGCATAAGCATCCCGCGGCAGACCCGAACGCAGATAATCTACGGTAAAGTCAATTGTCTTGGGGAACCGAATGCTCTTGTCCGTCACGATGGTCTCGGCGTCTATCTCTCCACTTTCTATGCTGGCGAACATGTGTTCCCAGCTTAGTGTGATGACGGCTGTCACTTCGAGAAATGCAGCCGTCACGCCGCCATGAATCGCAGGCAGAAACGGATTGCCAATCAGTTTGTCATCAAAGTGCAGAACACCGGTCAATTCATCCCCGCGTCGGTCGAAGCTAATGTTGAGAAACCGGATGTAAGGGACACCATCAACCAGCGCACGCAATGCCGCATCACGCCTTTGCTTGACCACCTGCACCGGTTCGGGACGAGGTCTTGCCATATTAATTCCCCTCAACCGTAAAAGATCCCGCAGCTGTGGCCACAGGCAAGTCCTTGTCATTATCCACAGCAGTGGCCCGCACAAAGGCCACGTTCCGCGTGATGTGATAGCAGGTCGCGCGCGCCGTTATCGTTTGTCCTGGCGTTGCCGCCCGCATGTAATCAATCCGCAGGTCGATGGTTGCAGTCCCTCCGGGCGCGGAGGGGTGGCTCATCACCGCAGCACCGCAGCACGTATCCAAGATGGTCGAAATTGCTCCGCCATGGATCACACCGGTGCGCGGATCTCCGATCAAACCCTCGTTGTATGGCAGCGTGATCTCTGCCTCACCCTCGCCGATATGGGTCAGCGTCAGGTTCAGAGCCCGCGCATGAGGTATCGCCTCGATAAACTGGCGAGCTAAAACTATCTTATCGACCATAGGTATGTGTCCTGTTCTCTGCGCCTCCTTTATGAGCCGCTGTTTCAGCAAAGGGCAAGCCCACCTGTTGCGCTTGAGATCGGGACCGCCTAGGTTGCTGGCGAGGAGACCAGGAATGTCCAACAACCGTTTGTCATTCAAAGAAATGTGCACTGAGTTCGATGTAACACCGCGCACCCTGCGCTATTACGAATATATCGAGCTTCTGCAACCGGACCGCGAAGGTCGGTCCCGGTTTTATGGCGCAAGGGAATGCGCGCGGATGAAGCTGATCATGCGTGGCCGCAAGTTCGGATTCCCTCTGGAAGAGATTCGCCAATGGCTGTTGATCTATGAAGATCAGGGCAACGAGGCGCAAATGGCCACATTTTTAGACATGGCGGATCGCCAGATGAGTGAGCTTGAACAGCAGCGCCAGCAACTGGACGAAGCCATGGACGAGCTAAAGCGCCTACGCGACCAGACGGCAAAGTCTCTGGAATAAGCCTGCCGTTTCCTTACATCCGCTTCGACAAATAATCGCGGCTTGGCGCACCACATGCGTGTGTGGGCAGCTTTTGCACACGTAAAAGACGCGGGTTTTGCCTGACCTTAGGGAAAGAAAATTTCACCAAACGGTGTTTACGCGTTTGGATGTTACGTCAACTTTAAAGTGACGCAGCGTCTGAATTACGTAAACGTCACTCACGTGTTGTAAAGCTCAAAGCAACTGCGCAACTCATGTCTCATGACGCCAGCGACGAGAGTATGACGAATGACCGAAGATGTGATGACAATCCGCGAGATGTGCGAGACCTATGATGTCACACCACGCACATTGCGGTTCTACGAGGCCAAGGAACTTCTGTTCCCGATCCGCGAAGGCCAAAAACGTCTGTTCACCAAGCGTGACCGGGCGCGGCTGAAACTGATCCTGCGCGGCAAACGCTTTGGCTTCAGCTTGGAGGAAATCCGCCAGCTTCTGGATCTGTATCATGTGGGCGACCAACAGGTCACTCAGATGACCCGCACTTATGAAATCGCGTTGGAACGTCTGGCCGACATGGAATCGCGCCGCGAAGAACTGACGCAAGCCATCGACGACCTGAAAGAGCAGTTGCGCTGGGGCGAAAAGGTGATCGCCTCGATGAAACAGGAAAAGAAGGCGGCCGAATAACCTCGCCCCGCCATCCGGACATATGAATTAAGGGAGCTTCACATGCCCGTTTATAACGCGCCAACAAAAGACACGCAGTTCATCCTGCATGACGTTCTGAAAATCTCGCAGTCGGATATTCCCGGCTATAATGAACTGGAAGCCGAGTTTACCGGTGCCATCCTGGAAGAAGCAGGCAAGGTTGCAACCAATGTCCTGCACCCGCTGAACGTTGTGGGCGACACCGAAGGGTGCCGGTTGGAAAACGGCATTGTGTACACCCCTACCGGGTTCAAAGACGCCTTCGAGCAGATGAAAGAAGGTGGCTGGACTGGCCTCGACATGCCGGAAGAGTATGGCGGCCAGAATATGCCATATGTCATTGGTACTGCCGTTGGCGAGATGTTCTCAGGCTCCAACCAGGCCTTCACCATGTATCAGGGCCTGACCCATGGCGCGGCCTCGGCCATTCTGGCGCACGGAACCGACGAACAGAAGAACAGATACCTGCCCAACATGGTCAGCTGTGAATGGACCGGCACCATGAACCTGACCGAACCGCATTGCGGTACCGATCTGGGCCTGATGCGCACCAAGGCGGAACCGCAGGGCGACGGCAGCTACAAGATTTCGGGCCAGAAGATCTTTATCTCGTCCGGCGATCACGACATGTCCGACAACATCATCCATCTGGTACTGGCCAAAATCCCCGGTGGCCCTGACGGCATCAAGGGCGTGTCGTTGTTCATCGTCCCTAAGTTCATCGTCAACGAAGACGGCACCCTGGGTGAGCGCAACGGTGTGTCGGTCGGCAAGATCGAAGAGAAAATGGGCATCCACGGCAACTCGACCTGCGTCATGAACTATGACGAGGCCACCGGCTGGCTGCTGGGCGAAGAGCACAAAGGCATGCGCGCCATGTTCACCATGATGAACGAAGCGCGCCTTGGCGTGGGGATGCAGGGCCTGGCACAGGCAGAGGCCGCGTTCCAGAATGCTCTGGAATATGCCAAGGACCGCCTGCAGGGGCGCGACGTGACGGGTGTAAAGAACCCGGACGGTCCTGCCGATCCGTTGATCGTACACCCTGACATCCGCCGCAACCTGATGGACCAGAAAAGCTTTACCGAAGGCGCACGCGCGTTCATCCTGTGGGGTGCGACGATGCTCGACAAAGCGCACCGGTCCGATGACAAAGATGCCGATGGTCTGATCTCGCTGCTGACCCCGGTCATCAAAGGTTTCCTGACCGATCAGGGCTATGACATGACCGTTCAGGCACAACAGGTCTATGGCGGCCATGGCTACATCGAAGAATGGGGCATGTCTCAATACACCCGCGACGCCCGTATCGCGATGATCTACGAGGGCGCGAACGGCGTACAGGCGCTTGACCTTGTGGGCCGCAAACTGGCGCAGGATGGCGGCAAGCACGTCATGGCGTTCTTTGAGATGGTCAAAACCTTCTGCAAGGAAAACGGTGGCAAGGACGAAGCGTTTGACAAGGCGTTCATCGAACCGCTGAAAGCCGCATCCAAGGATCTGCAGGCCGCTGGCATGTACTTCATGCAAGAGGGAATGAAGAACCCGAACAACGCTCTGTCCGGGTCTTACGACTTCATGCACATGTTCGGTCATGTCTGCCTGGGACTGATGTGGGCGCAAATGGCCAATGCTGCACAGGATGCTCTGGACGGTGGCGCATCGGATAAAGAGTTCTACGAGACCAAGATCAACACCGGTCGGTTCTACATGGCGCGTCGTCTGCCCGCGACTGGGATGCACTTGGCGCGCATTCAGACTGGCGCGGACACGGTAATGGCACTGGACGCAGCGAACTTCTGATCTCAGTGTGGGTTCGGGCCCCCTGCCCGGACCCATCTTACCGGAGGACACACATGCCAAAGCGTTTTCGCCTGACCCGCCGCTTTCCTGTCGCCATGACCGAAGACGGATATCGCAAACTCAGGGCCTTCGCGCGTGAAGCAGGTCTGGACGAAGGCGAAGCACTGTCTTTTTTGTTCGAGAACTTCAACAGCGTGATTGATGAGGAGAACCTGACCCACCGCTTGCGCATCTTCAATTCCGAGCTTGAGGCGCGGAAACGTTAACCACACCATCCACCTGTTTTCGGGTGGGCGTGTTTTCAGAAAGATGAACCCCGAAGGCACTCTGCCTTTTGGTTGGTCTTTCTCGAAATACGCGAATGCCGACTTCGCGCTTATGCCTTGGGAGGGGCGATCACATGTCCATCAAACTTCATTGCTTCGGAGAAAGCGGAAACAGCTACAAGGCTGCGTTGGCACTGGAAATGTCCGGCTTGGAATGGGAACCGGTCTTCGTCGATTTCTTCAAAGGTGTTACCCGCACGCCCGAGTATCGCGCCGAAGTGAATGAAATGGGCGAAGCGCCAGTCCTGATCGACGGTGATTTCCGTACCAGCCAATCCGGCGCCATTCAGGCTTATGTGACTGAAAAATCAGGAAAGTTCGGCGGCAAGGATCGGGAAGAGAACTACGACATTCTGCGCTGGGTCCTGTGGGACAATCACAAGCTCAGCTCGATGGCCGGTTTGACCCGCTTTCTGATCAATTTCCTCCCGGAACAACATCGTAATCCCGATGTAATCGCATTCAATCAGGGGCGACTGAAGGCAGCCTACCAAGTGCTGAACGCTCACTTGGATGGCCGCGACTGGATCGTTGGCGACGGCGTGACCAATGCTGACCTCAGTTGCTGTGGCTACCTTTATTATCCCGAACCATTCGGCTTTGACCGCGCCGACTGGCCCCATATCGACGCCTGGCTGACTCGCCTGTCCGAGCAGCCCGGCTGGAAAAACCCCTATGACCTGATGCCCGGCAACCCGTCGGATCGAGCTTAAGGAGAAGACCCATGACCGAAGCTTATATCTATGACGCCCTGCGCACCCCGCGCGGCAAGGGCCGCAAGGATGGCAGCCTGCACGAGGTAACCTCGGTGCGCCTGTCCGCCCTGACCCTGAACGCAATGAAAGAGCGTAACAACCTTGAAGGCCACGCCGTCGAAGACGTGATCTGGGGCAACGTCACGCAAGTGATGGAGCAAGGCGGCTGCTTGGCTCGTTCTGCCGTTCTGGCCTCGGATCTGGACCAATCGATCCCCGGTCTGGCGATCAACCGTTTCTGCGCGAGCGGAATGGAAGCCGTGAACCTTGCCGCAAACCAGGTCAAAGGCGGCGCGGGCGAAGCCTACATCGCAGGCGGTGTTGAGATGATGGGCCGTGTGGCCATGGGGAGCGACGGCGCGGCGATCGCTGTTGACCCTTCGCTGGCGATGGACACATATTTCGTGCCGCAGGGTATCTCGGCGGACATTATCGCGACGGAATATGGCTTTAGCCGCGATGACGCGGACGCGCTGGCTGTTGAATCTCAGAAACGCGCAGCAGCGGCCTGGGAAGACAATCGGTTTGAGAAATCTGTCATCAAGGTGACTGACCAGAACGGCCTGACCATTCTGGACCGCGACGAATACATGCGCCCCGGCACTGACATGCAGAGCCTCGGCGCGCTGAACCCGTCTTTCCAGATGATGGGTGAGCAGATGCCCGGGTTCGACAAGGTGGCGATGATCAAATACCCACATCTGGAACGGATCAACCACATCCACCACGCGGGCAACAGCTCGGGCATCGTGGACGGTGCAGCTGCTGTCCTGATCGGCAACAAGGAATTTGGCGAGAAGTATGGCCTGAAGCCGCGCGCGCGCATCAAGGCAACCGCCAAGATCGGTACCGACCCGACCATCATGCTGACCGGTCCGGTTCCTGTGACCGAGAAGATCCTGGCCGACAACGGCATGAAGATCAGCGATCTGGACCTGTTCGAAGTGAACGAAGCCTTTGCCTCGGTCGTGCTGCGGTTCCAGCAGGCGTTCGACGTCGATCCTGCGCTGGTGAACGTCAATGGCGGCTCGATCGCGATGGGCCATCCGCTGGGTGCAACCGGTGCAATGATCATCGGCACGCTGTTGGATGAGCTTGAGCGTCAGGACAAGGAAACCGGTCTGGCCACGCTCTGCATTGCGTCCGGCATGGGTGCAGCAACTATTATCGAGCGGGTCTGATGCCCAAGCTGGACCTCTCTCAGATCCCGTTCAAGGGCGGCTCGTCCTATCCCGGCAAGCTGGCCGAAGCGACCGCGGGTCGTTTTGTTCAGCGCGTGGGCGATGCGGGTGGTCTGACCCAATACGGGGTCAACATCGTGCGGCTTGAGCCGCAGGGCCTGTCCTCGCTGCGCCACTACCACATGGAGCAGGACGAGTTTGCCATCATGCTCAGCGGCAAATGCGTGCTGATCGATGATGATGGCGAGCATGAGATGCAGCCCGGTGATTGCGCCACTTGGCCAGCAGGTGAGGCCAACGGCCACCACCTTGTGAACAAAACCGATGCGCCCGCGACCTTTCTGGTGGTGGGCACCCGGACCCCGACCGAGACCGGCTATTACAGCGACATAGACATGATGGTGAAGGATGATGAGAACGGATTCTCCTTCACCCGCAAGGATGGCAGCCCGCTGACGGCTGACCAGATTGGAGATGACAATGACTGATTTCACTCTGAGCAAAGACGCAGACGGCGTCGCCTTTGTGACCTGGGATGCCCAGGGAAAATCCATGAACGTGCTGACCCGCGAGGCCTTTCAGGAGGTCAGCCAACTGATTGATCAGGCCCTGAACGACGACGACATTAAGGGTATCGTCATCACCTCGGGCAAAGAAGGCTCGTTTGCAGGTGGCATGGACCTGAATACGCTGGCCACGATACGGCAGGAAGCGGGAGATGAACCGGCACAAGCTCTGTTCGATTTCGTCATGGGCGGCCACCACATCCTGCGCAAGCTGGAACTGGCGGGTATGGACCCCAAGACCAAGAAAGGCGGCAAGCCGATTGCCTGCGCGATCAACGGCACATGCGCCGGGATCGGGACTGAAATCGCTCTGGCCTGTCATCACCGTGTCATGACCGACAACCCGAAATCCAAGATCGGCCTGCCGGAAATTCTGCTGGGCATCTTCCCCGGTGGCGGCGGCACCATGCGCTATAGCCGTATGGTCGGCGCGATGGCTGCCGCTCCGGTGCTGCTGGAAGGCAAGATGATGGACCCGAAGAAAGCCAAAGGCGCGCAGCTGATCGACGCTGTGACGGACGATCCGGTTGCAGCGGCCAAGGAATGGGTTCTGAACGCCAAGGATGCCGATCTGGTCAAACCTTGGGACGCGAAGGGCTATAAGATGCCCGGTGGCGCACCTTACCACCCCGCAGGCTTCATGACCTTTGTGGGCGCAAGCGCGATGGTCAACGGTAAGACGCAAGGTGCTTTCCCGGCGGCCAAAGCTCTGCTGAGTTCGATCTATGAAGGCGCATTGGTCGACTTTGACACCGCTTTGAAAATCGAAGCACGCTGGTTCACCAATGTCCTGATGAACCCCTCCTCTTCGGCCATGATCCGGTCGCTGTTCCTGAACAAGGAAGCACTGGAGAAAGGCGCAGTGCGTCCCAAAGATGTTCCCGATCAGCGAGTAAAAAAGGTCGGCGTTTTGGGCGCGGGCATGATGGGGGCCGGCATTGCATTGGTCTCGGCCCAGGCCGGGATGGAAGTCGTTCTGATCGACCGTGATCAGGAAGCTGCCGACAAGGGTAAGGCCTATAGCGAAAGCTATATGGACAAGGGCATCAAGCGCGGCAAAGCCACGCCTGAAAAAAAACAAGCCTTGCTGGCCCGCATCACGGCCACCCCTGATCTGGATCACCTGAAAGGGTGCGATCTGATCATCGAGGCTGTCTTCGAAGACCCCGGCGTCAAAGCTGAGATGACCAAAAAGGTCGAGGCGATCATCCCCGAGGATTGCATCTTTGCCTCGAACACCTCGACCCTGCCGATCACCGACTTGGCCAAAGCATCCATACGTCCGGATCAGTTCATCGGCATCCACTTCTTCTCGCCGGTCGAGAAGATGTTCCTGGTTGAGATCATCAAGGGCAAGGGCACCGGGGACCGCGCGGTGGCAAAGGCGCTGGATTATGTGCGCCAGATCCGCAAAACGCCGATCGTGGTCAACGATGCGCGCTTCTTCTATGCCAACCGGTGCATCATTCCGTATATCAACGAAGGTGTGCGGATGATTGCCGAAGGGGTGAACCCGGTTCTGATCGACAACGCCGCGCGTCAATTGGGCTTCCCGGTTGGTCCGATCCAGTTGACCGACGAAACATCGATTGATCTGGGTGCCAAGATTGCCCGCGCGACCAAGGCCGCCATGGGCAATGCCTATCCGGACAGCCCGTCGGACGACTTGATCTTCTGGATGGAAGAACTGGGCCGTTTGGGCCGCAAGGCCAATGCGGGCTTCTTTGACTATGACGAAAAAGGCAAGCGCGTCGAATATTGGAAAGGACTGCAAGACAAGTACCCGCACGCGGCCGAACAGCCTGACCTGATCGAAGTGCAGGAACGCCTGATGTTCGCACAGGTTCTGGAAGCGGTGCGCGCGTTGGAAGAAGGCGTTCTGGAAGACATCCGTGAAGGCGACGTGGGCGCCATTCTGGGTTGGGGCTTTGCGCCTTGGTCGGGTGGTCCGCTCAGCTGGCTGGACATCATCGGCACGCCGTATGCAGCCGAGCGGTGCGATCAACTGGCCGCGACCTATGGCGAGCGCTTCACCTGCCCGCCGCTGTTGCGTGAGATGGCTGAAAAAGGTCAGAGCTTTTATGGCCGTTTCAGTCCCGAAGCAAAAGCCGCTTAAAGCAATGATGCAGGCGCGTGAAACCACGCGCCTGCATCGTTCTTGTCAGTGTTTGGTTAGATCTGCCATTCGGGCCGCAGGAACAGAACCGGCGCATTGGGACGCCCCGGTCGACCCGGCCGCCTGACCCCAAATGACGGGCGGATCGGAAATATCGGGTCCTGCGAAATGGGTGCAGGCAAAGCACCCAATGGGTTGGCAAGGGCTGACATGTCGCCCTTGGCTGCAATTATGTTGACGAATTCAGTAGCAGCCTGTTCGTCAGCGACATCATACTGTTGCCCGTTGGGCGTTCCGCGCATATTGAACCGACCTGAGGGACAGTAGGTCTGCAAGCCACCTTCGACAAAGATCACCTGATCATCGTCGAAGAACAGAGAGCATACCTCAAACGACGAACCCGGTGCCTGCGACATCAACCTGCCCACACCATTCAGCATTCGCGCAGGCAGAACGGAAATCCCGTTGGCTTCGGCGTCAATCTTGGACAGGTTCAGCGCTATGCCCTGCTCGGGCATCAGCCAAACCGGCCGCCCGTTATACGCGGCACGTGCAGGTACAAAGACCGGCAAATATTCTGTGCGGCGTTCGTCGGCCGGAATGACCACAACACTGGTCGAGATGCGACGCACCTCTTTGAACCCATGATCTAGCGTTCGAACCCGCTCGCCAACGACAATCCGCTCAATTGGTTTCCAGCCGCTGGTGGTGGCAATTTTCGTACTGCGCAGAAATCCCCCACGGCGCGCATTCACCGCCTGGTTCAGATTGGTTGGATCACCGTCAGGTGCTTGATTTAGATAAACAGAAATACTCGTTACTTCAGACACGTGCCTAACCCCCTTTGGCACAAATTCGTTATGTCAAAGAGCTAGCACCAAAAATGAAGAGTGTCTTATTTCGGACATATTTACGCCCAATTTGAGCCGAAACCGCCTGAAAACCGAGGAAAACTGTGAACACTCACAAAAAAACCTCTGGCTTTTGTGCTAATTCCGAAACGAACAGCCTGTACAAGCTTTCGAATCCGTACGCCAACAGCCAAGGAATGCCGCTGTCGATCTTGGCAAATGATACGAAACTGAATTTCAGGCAAACAAAACGTACAAAGACATCAGGAAACCTCTTGCTGCTGGGATGCCTGTCTGGACCGCCATCCCAGTAACGCCCCGGCTGCTGCAATCAGAACAATGCCCGAAATCTGCATAATGCCGAGGGTCTGCCCCAAAGCCACAAATGCAAAAAGCGGGCCGAAAATCATGACCGAATATTCAAACACCGCCACATAAGACGGCTCGCCGACCTGATAAGCTTTGACCAGCATGAAAACAGCTGCGGTCGAACCGACGGCCTGAATGGCAATCCACAACATCGCTGGGGCCATATCCCAGACCCATCCGCGCGTGACAAAACCATCCGGCCCATCCGGCGCGGCACCAGGTAAAAGAGTGAACAGAAGAACGCCCGCCAAACCGGCCAATGCGAGTGTTATCGACATCACTGCTATCATGGCCACTGTGCTTTCTTGGGAACAATGCGTTCGTGTGATAATCGAACTCAGGGCATAGAAAAATCCGGCGGCGACCGGCAACAAGGTGCGCATGTCAAATTCCGTCGGGCTCAGCTGCAGGACCAGAAGAATGCCTGTGAACCCGATCAACACTGCGCAAATACGCCACGGTCCTATTGTTTGCTTGAGCACCAATGATGAGATCAAGAGCACGAAAATGGGTGACGAAAACAAACCAGCCAATGACTGCGCAATCGGCATCATGGCCAGTGATGCAAAATACAACAGCAATGCTGTAGTCATCAAAAGGCTGCGCAGAATGACGGCCCCCCATCGCTGCGGCCGCAGGCTGCCCAGCCCCAGAAGCGACAAGCCGACAATCAGCGGCAGCATCAAAAGCGCCCGGGTCAGATGGAACTGCCACAGGCCAACCGTTTCGGCCAACAGAATCACAACATTGTCGATCACGCCGATAATCGCCATTGCTCCAACCATCAAAGCCGAGGCCAGCACCGGGGACGAAGTTGAAGTTGCCTGCATGTTCGCGCCTCAATTGCGATCTTAAAATTGCGCTTAACCCTGTTGGGCGTCCACCACAACTCAGAAAGATCGTGCAACAGGTTTGCGCCCTGTGAACGCGCCATGCTAAGCTGCGTCAAAACAATATCGAGCAGACCTCATCCAGATGACGGCCCTGAAACAGTATCAGCGGATCGAAGCCACCGGTCTGTGGCGCCCCTCGCCCGATGAACAGCGGCGTGAGGTTGTGGTATCGATTGGCGAAGCCACCCTGACCATTTCCGATTTCAACGACAGGGCTTTGACCCATTGGTCTCTGGCAGCGGTTGAACGGCAGAATCCCGGTGCCTTTCCAGCCATCTTCAACCCTGATGGCGACCCGGATGAAACGCTTGAATTGGGAGAATCCGAAACCACGATGCTTGAGGCAATCGACCGGTTGCAGCGCGCCATCGATCGCTCGCGCCCCCATCCCGGGCGCTTGCGCTGGCTCAGTGTTGGAGGCGTCGTTGCCGCGGTTCTGGCTGTGCTGCTGTTCTGGCTGCCCAGCGCGCTGCAGAACCACGTCGTCTCGGTCGTGCCCGAGGTCAAACGGCAGGAGATCGGCGACACAATCCTGCGCCGGATCGAGCGCGTCTCGGGGCAGGCTTGCACCTCTCGGGATGCGCAGGCTTCGCTGGAACGGCTGGCCCGGCGCACGGGCGTGCGGCAGATCATCATTTTGCCCGCAGGTGTTCAAGACAGCCTTAGCCTGCCTGGCGGCACCGTTCTGCTTAGCCGCACGCTGGTTGAAGATCACGAAGACCCTGCGGTCGCTGCAGGATACGTTGTTGCGGAACGGGCGCGGGCGGCTCTCAAAGACCCGCTGGATGACTTGCTGGACAAAACCGGTGCATCCTCGGCCTTTCGGTTGTTGACCACCGGGGGGCTGACACCCGAGATTATCGACGCCTATACCGAACAGGTGCTCTCGCAACCCCGCCCCTCCATTCCAGACGGAGACTTGCTGGCGATGTTCTCGCAAAGCGCCCTGCCCTCAACCCCATACGCCTACGCTCGCGACATTACCGGAGAGACTGTATTGGGTCTGATCGAGGCCGATCCCATGGCGGGCCGGCCCCTGGAACAGGTGTTGCCGGACCGCGATTGGGTCCAGCTTCAGAATATCTGCGGCGAATAAACCGGGCTACTTGGTTCCGAACATCCGGTCGCCTGCGTCGCCCAGACCTGGCATAATATAACCTTTCGAGTTCAACTCGCGGTCCAATGCAGCGGTCACGATGTGCACATCGGGGTGCGCCTCTTTCATGCGCGCAACGCCCTCGGGCGCGGCCAACAGGCAGAGGAACCGGATATCCGTTGCGCCCGCCTCTTTCAGCAGATCAATGGCTGCGGCCGAGCTGTTGCCGGTGGCCAGCATCGGATCCACCGCGATAACCAAACGGTCTTTCAGGCCCTCGGGTGCCTTGAAGTAATACTGCACGGGTTTCAGTGTTTCTTCGTCGCGATACAGACCCACAAAACCCACGCGCGCCGAAGGCACCAGCTCCAGCACCCCATCCAGCATCCCGTTTCCGGCGCGCAAAATCGACACCAACGCCATTTTCTTACCTGCCAGAATAGGGGCGTCCATCTCTTCCATCGGCGTTTCGATGTGACGTGTGGTCAACGGGATTTCCCGTGTTACCTCATAGGCCAGAAGCAGGGTGATTTCGCGTAGCAATTGCCGGAACTCGGCGGTCGAGCGCCCCTTGTCCCGCATGAGCGTCAATTTGTGTTGCACCAGCGGGTGATCGACGACGGTCAGATGTTCGCTCATGTTGTCTCCAGTCTTTTCTTGACCCGCGCGCGGGTGTCTTCATCGCAAAAGGCCGCTGCAAGGGCCGTCTCATTCAGTGCCGCAAAATCTTCGGCCTCCCAGCCAAATGCTGCGTTCAACATTTCATATTCCCGCCGCATGGTTGTGTGAAAAAACGGCGGGTCGTCCGTGGATACCGTGACCTTCACGCCCGCTTCGCGCAAGCGCGCAATCGGGTGGGCCGCGAAATCAGGGAAAAGGCCCAGAACCACGTTCGAACCTGGGCAGACTTCAAGAATGATGTCTCGATCCACCAACTCGCGAACAAGGTCGGGGTCTTCGATGGCGCGAACGCCGTGACCGATGCGCTCGACTCCCAGATCGCGGACGGCATCGCGCACACTTTCAGGACCACCGAACTCACCCGCATGTGTTGTCAGCCGCAGCCCGGCTTCACGTGCGCAGTCGAAGGCCCATTTGAAATCACCCTGTGTTCCAATGGATTCATTTCCGCCCATGCCAAAACCGGTGATCCAGTCACCGGCAGTCTCCGCTGCACAATGGGCGCTGCGCTTGGCCTGTTCAGGGCCAAAATGACGGACACATGTGATGACACCCCGCAGAGTGATGTCGAACTTGCGCTCGGCCTCGTCTGCGGCGTCCTGAATGGCGTTAAGATAATCCCGCCATGCGTGCAGATCGCCGCCACCGCAGAAATCCGGGCTGAGAAAGGTTTCGGAATAAACTACTCCATTCTCGGCGCTTTCTTCCAGAATTGCCAAGGTAAGCCTGCGGAAGTCCTCGGGCGTTTTCAGCACCTCACAAGCGGCTTCATACACGCTCAGGAAATGCGCGAAGTCGCGGAAGTCATACGATCCGCCGGGCTTGAAGATACCGCTAAGGTCCACGCGCTTTTCGTGCGCAAGCTGACGGATGAAGGTCGGCGGGGCTGCGCCTTCGTGATGCAGGTGCAGTTCTATTTTGGGTAGGTCAGCGACACTCATAGAAAGTTCCTTCCCGGTCCTTGTACCGGAACATTCAGGTGGTGGGCGATACTGGCGG
This sequence comes from Ruegeria sp. CDSA021, assembly GCF_059612325.1. NCBI lineage: Bacteria > Pseudomonadati > Pseudomonadota > Alphaproteobacteria > Rhodobacterales > Roseobacteraceae > Ruegeria > Ruegeria sp. CDSA021. The sequence continues at coordinate 312,962 of NZ_JBXWQJ010000002.1, read as the reverse complement.
CGACGTCGGCAAAATCCACTTGCCCGATCTGTCCCGCACCCTGCCCTGCAATCAGAACCGGCACCTGTTCACGCGTGTGATCCGTTCCGGTCCAGCTGGGGTCATTGCCATGATCCGCAGTCAGCAGCAACACGTCGCCTTGGCGGAGTTTGGTTAGAATTTTCCCGATCTCCCGGTCGAACCATTCAAGCGCGCGGGCATATCCGCTGATGTCGCGGCGATGGCCATACAAGCTGTCGAATTCGACGAAATTGGCGAAAGTCAAACTGCCCTCTTCCGCCTCGTCCACGAGATCAGACAGGTGCTGCATCAATTCGGCATCCGACCCTTTGCGCAGCGTGTCGATGCCCTGCATCGAGAAGATGTCGCCGATCTTGCCCACGGCGTGAACCGTGCGCCCCGCATCCTGCACCCAGTTGGTCAGGACCGGTGCAGGCGGTACAATGGCGAAATCCTTGCGATTGGTTGTCCGTTCGAACCCCGCCTCAGGCGTTCCAACAAAGGGGCGTGCAATGACACGTCCCACTTTCACTTCATGCAATCGCGGGGCAAGCCTGCGGCACAAGTTCAATAACCGTTGCAGCCCAAAGCTTTCTTCATGCGCGGCGATCTGAAACACGCTGTCAGCAGAGGTGTAACAGATCGGCCAGCCGGTGCGCATGTGCTCGGCGCCCAAATCGGCAATGATCGCTGTGCCCGAAGCATGACAATCCCCAAGGATCCCTTCGGTCCCGGCGACCTCAGCCGCTGCACGACTCAGGTCCTCGGGAAAAGCTGGAACCGTGTCTGGGAAATAGTGCCAGTCCCATGGCACTGGTAGGCCAGCCAGTTCCCAGTGGCCAGAGGGCGTGTCCTTACCGGGCGAATGCTCGCGCGCGCAGCCCCACAGGCCAGTGGGTTCGGCATCCAATCCCGGAGTCGCGTCCCCGGATGCCAAGCGTGTTGCCGCGCCCAGCCCCAATGCATCCAGGTTCGGCAGATCCAAAGGGCCAGAGCGCCCGTCTTCTGCACGCCCTTCCGCACAAGCCAGCACGATGTGAGCCAGCGTATTCGCCCCGGCATCCGGAACGTCGCCGTTGAAAAACTGACTGGCATCAGGTGCTCCGCCTATACCAACGGAATCCATGACAACAAGGAAAGCACGGCTCATAGGCTGATCCTTTCGTGGATCAGATCGGGCAGCGTCGGAGCGGTATCGCTGATCGTGATCGTGCTGAGCACGCTTTCTGCAGCCCGCCGCGCCGCATCTTCCCGAGCAGCATGGATCACGGCGATTGGTGAACCTTTGGTCACACGATCCCCCAGTCGGAGAATATCCGAGATCCCAACAGCGGGGTCTATCTCGTCATTTTCGATCTGTCGGCCACCGCCCAGCGCCACAACGGCAAGGCCCAACGCTTCTCCGTTGATGGCAGAGATATAGCCATCTTCAGGGGCTCTGACTTCCTGAATGACATTTGCCTCAGGCAGGAACCGAGCCCAGTTCTCGACGAGCTGAACGGGTCCACCGACCGCAGCCATCATGCGGCCAAATCGTTCGGCGGCACGCCCGTCGCGGATGATTTCCGCGATCTGTTCGCGCCCTTCCTCAACCGACCCGCACATTCCGGCATCCGTCAGCAAAACACCCCCTAACTCGGCAGAGATGACCGCCAATGGTGAAGCCTGCGACCCAGTCAGGGCCTTCATCACCTCAGCGATTTCCAAGGCATTGCCCAACGCAGGGGCAAGCGGCTGGTTCATATCCGTGATCACCGCAGACGTTCGGCACCCAGCCGCGTTTGCAGTCTCGGTCAAAGCTGTGGCCAGCTTTTGGGCGTCCTCCAGCGTTTTCATGAAGGCACCGCTGCCGACCTTGACGTCAAGAACCAGCGCATCCGGGCTGGCCGCCAGCTTTTTAGACAGGATCGATGCCGTGATAAGGTCCAGGCTTTCGACCGTCGCGGTTACGTCACGCACCGCATAAAGCCGCTTGTCCGCCGGTGCAATCTGACCCGTCGCACCTACGATGGCCGCGCCCGTTTCACGCAAGATCTGCGCAAGGCGATCTTGCCCGATCTGCGTGCTGACACCCGGTATCGCCTCAAGTTTGTCCAGTGTCCCACCAGTATGTCCCAGGCCTCGGCCCGAAATCATTGGAACATATGCCCCGCATTCCGCCAGCGCCGGGGCAAGAATTAAGCTTACACTGTCCCCGACTCCGCCGGTCGAGTGTTTGTCGATAACCGGTCCGTCGACATCCCACGAAAGAACATCGCCGCTGTCTCGCATCGCCACCGTCAAATCTGCGCGCCCTTGCGCGCCCAAACCACCCATACAGACAGCCATGGCAAAAGCACCGGCCTGCGCATCGCTGACGCTGCCGTCGGCCAGCCCCTGCGCGAACCAGATCAGTTCATCGCGTCCCGGCACCTTATGCCTGCGCAGTTTTGCAATGATTGAACGGGCGTCCATGCGCTCAGACATCTTCCATGTGAGAGGCATCGAACGCGCCTGGCAGCAATTCTCCGATAGTGGTTTCGAACTCTGCACCGTCCACTGTCGCCAGAGTGACTTTCACATCACGCGTGCCAAACTCGGCCAGCTTTTGTCGGCACCCACCGCAAGGTGGCACGGGCTGAGGGCTGGAGGCGACCACATAGACCTCGGTCAGTTCTTGTTCGCCCGCGGCAACCATCGCAGCAATTGCACCGGCCTCGGCACAGGTGCCTTCGGGGTATGCCACGTTCTCGACATTACAACCGGAATAAACCTGACCCGAGGAAGACCGCAGCGCCGCTCCAACCTTGAAGTTCGAATAAGGCGCATAAGCGTTTTCCCGGACGGACAAGGCAGTGTCTTTCAGCGACATGGCGATTCCCCATTTTTGATCATCTGGTCAGAAAATTGGACCCTAACGGAAAAAGGCGGGGGAATAGAAGCCCCCTCAACCTTGTTTTTCAGTCCCCCAGCGTTGTGTTGAATGTACCGGGCAAGGTGACTTCCAGCAATTCAATGTCGTCCGACGGCGCAGACAGTCGCGTTCGCATCCCCGGTGGAATGACAAATGCGTCGCCTTGCTCCAGCCGGTATGGCTCGCGGCCTTCACCTTCCAGCGTCACTTCACCGTCCATCACGAAAGTGAAGTGGATATCGGTGTTATGGCTGGCCCATTCCGGATCACCCTGGCCTTTGCGCACAACCTGAACTCCGGCGACGCCTTTTGTATTTTCAGCAATCGTAGTGTCACGGCAGAGATACCCGGGCAAACGGAACGGCACCCATTCGGCACCCTTTGCCTGATTGTAGACAAAGCGCTGTCCCTGCCATTCACGCTCAGGACGAAAATGCGGCGTGGGTAGCTGCATATCATGGTCGATCTCCGTGACATGTTCGGCTGGCACACCGATCTCAATGACCTGTACATTGTCGGATGCTTCCAGCACGCGGTGACGAATTTCTGGCGGCTGGATAAAGCAATCCCCAGCGGTCAGACGCATTTTCTTACCCTGATCTTCATAGACCACATCCACCCATCCATGGATGCAAAAGATCAACTGAAACCCGACCTTGTGAAAATGCACCATGTCGGGCACGGGGCCTCCGTCAGGAATACGGATATGGCTGGCGATGATCGAACCGCCCAGACGGTCTGGCACCAGATCACGGTAATGCATTCCGGCACGCCCAATGATCCATGGCGCCTGATCCTTGAGCCTGCGCACCACGAAGGAATGGACCGTTTCAGGCATCACCAGCGGTGGGTTCCGCTCTGCGATTTCAACACGGGTCCCGTTTGGCGCAACAAGAACGCGTTCACCATTGGCGAAACCTTCGGGGTCATCGGTCAGAATCCGCAGCGTTCCAGCGCTTTCAGGTGCATCCTTTTCGATGCGCAACCGCAATCCATGTCCCGAGAACACCGCTACGCGCGGATCGTCTGCGGGATAGATCATGTCCATCTTCATCCCCAGCCGCTTTGTGTAAAAGGGAATGTCGTCGCGCAATTCCTGTGTGGGCAGGCGGAATTCAGCGTAGGTCTGCGATGGATCGGCTGTCTTGGTCATGGGGTGTTCCGTTGGATTGCGTTTTGGGCCATCCGATCAGAACAGAGGCCAAAATGCCAATCGAAAAGAACATCTCGAGCGTTTCTTCCAGAACAATAAGCCGCACTTTCATAAGATCTGACAAAGCCCTGCTGTACAGCCCGGCATACTCTTCCAGAAGCTGGGCAATTACGGCGACACATCCTGCCGCGATAAACACCATCAGGGAAAGGTTACGGCGTTTGAACGCCCGCAATCCCGTGGGAATGCCGTGCCAGATGGCACCACCAAGCACTATCAATACCAGCGCAACCCTAACCCCGGAGATATCCAGAAATACATCCAGACTGTCTAAGAACATGAACGGCAAACTGTCCTTGGAATAAATGTCAGCCTCCAGTTCTCGCTCGGCAAGCAATAGGAACGTAAGGCCAATATATGCTCGGCAAAAGCCTCGGTAGCGCCACAGCGCCGCCAAACCCGCGGCGAACAGACCCGCGGCGGAAACAGTTTCGATCACGCCGCCTTCTTGATTGTAACCCGCCACGTGCCCGGGCCAAATGAGAACCGTGACAACAAGAGCAGAAGCCAAAAGCACTGCACCCCACAACACCAGTTGGATAAATTCGAATCCGGTCACAGGACCGGAGAACAGATTGTCGACCTGATCATCTGCCTTGAACGTCATGACTGCTTCGATATGCCTGTGTGCCATTGTGGATCGCAAAGTCGATCAGATGTAAAAGTCTTGTGACAAGTATCAATCCGCATTCACTTCACAGTTGCGACAACTCGCCAAGGTGACGCTACGTAGCCAAGTGCGAAAATATAGTTTAAAGTTAAATTATATTTCTTAGGGAGAAGAAACGCCGATGTCTGACACCCCCAGTTTGCGACAGGCCGCGCTTGAATATCACGCCCATCCGAAGCCCGGAAAGCTTGAGATCAAGGCCACCAAGCCAATGGCCAACGGGCGCGATCTGGCGCGGGCCTATTCCCCCGGCGTGGCCGAGGCCAGTCTTGAAATCAAGGCCGACGCGGCAAATGCCGAACGCTACACCGCGCGTGGCAATCTGGTTGCGGTGGTGTCCAATGGTACGGCCGTTCTGGGTCTGGGCAATATTGGGGCACTAGCCTCAAAACCGGTGATGGAGGGCAAGGCCGTCCTGTTCAAGAAGTTCGCAGGCATCGATTGCTTTGATATCGAAGTCGATCAATCCGACCCCGAGAAGCTGGCGGATATCGTTTGCGCACTCGAACCCACCTTTGGCGCGATCAACTTGGAAGACATCAAGGCCCCCGATTGTTTCATCGTCGAAAAGCTTTGCCGCGAGCGCATGAATATACCTGTTTTTCATGACGACCAGCACGGCACTGCCATTGTGGTTGGGGCCGCCGCAAAGAACGCGCTGCACGTGACCGGGAAGTCCTTTGACACCATCAAGGTGGTATCGACCGGAGGCGGGGCTGCCGGGATTGCCTGCCTGAACATGCTGGTGAAACTGGGCGTTAAGCGCGAGAACATTTGGCTGTGCGACATTCATGGGCTTGTCTATGAAGGCCGGGCCGAAGACATGAATCCGCAAAAATCCCAATTCGCTCAGAACTCGGATCTGCGGACATTGGACGACGTCATCGACGATGCGGATCTGTTTCTGGGCCTCAGCGGCCCAAATGTGCTGAAACCCGAGATGGTTGCAAAAATGGCCAGCCGCCCGATTATTTTTGCGCTGGCCAATCCGACCCCGGAAATTCTGCCTCAAACCGCACGTGAAGTTGCGCCAGACGCGATCATAGCCACGGGACGCAGCGATTTTCCCAATCAGGTCAATAACGTACTGTGTTTTCCATTTATCTTCCGAGGTGCGCTGGATGTGGGTGCGACCGAGATCAATGATGAGATGCAGATCGCCTGCGTCGACGGTATCGCCGAAATGGCCCGCGCGACAACAAGTGCCGAGGCTGCCGCAGCCTACAAAGGTGAACAGCTGACCTTTGGCCCGGATTACCTGATCCCCAAACCCTTCGACCCACGACTGGTAGGCGTGGTTTCATCCGCCGTGGCCAAGGCCGCCATGGAAAGTGGAGTGGCCAAGCGACCTATCGAGGATTTTGAGGCGTACAGAGAAAAGCTGAACCAATCCGTTTTCAAATCTGCACTTCTGATGCGTCCCGTATTCGAGGCCGCTGCGGTCGCATCCCGTCGGATCGTCTTCGCCGAGGGCGAGGACGAACGCGTGCTACGCTCTGCACAAGCGGTCCTAGAAGAGACAACGGAAACGCCAATCCTGATCGGACGCCCTGAAGTGATCGAGGCACGCTGCGAAAAGCTGGGCCTGACCATTCGTCCCGGATCGGATTGCCAGATCGTAAACCCGGAAAACGATCCGCGTTATTACGATTACTGGAACTCCTACCATCAGATCATGCAGCGCCGTGGTGTGACGCCGGATTTGGCCAAGGCGATCATGCGCACCAACACCACCGCGATTGGCGCAATCATGGTGCATCGCGGTGAGGCAGACAGTCTGATCTGCGGCACGTTTGGCGAGTATCGCTGGCACCTGAACTATGTGGAGCAAGTTCTGGGCAATGGCGACCTGCGTCCGCATGGCGCCTTGTCCCTTATGATTTTGGAAGACGGGCCCCTTTTCATCGCCGACACCCATGTTCGACAACTGCCCACCCCCGAAGAACTGGCCGAGTCCACCATTGGTGCTGCGCGCCATGTACGCAGGTTTGGGATCGAACCCAAGATTGCCTTCTGCTCGCAGTCACAATTCGGCAATCAAGCAGAAGGGTCTGGAAAACGGTTGCGTGCGGCGCTGAGCATTCTGGATCAACAGCCGCGTGATTTTGTTTACGAAGGTGAAATGAACTTGGATGCCGCTTTGGACGCAGACCTCCGGGCACGCATCTTTCCGGAATCACGGCTGCAAGGCGCGGCGAATGTGCTGATCTTCGCCCATGCGGATGCCGCCAGCGGGGTGCGCAACATCCTCAAGATGAAAGCGGATGGAATTGAAGTTGGACCCATTCTGATGGGCATGGGCAACAAGGCTCATATTGTCACGCCGTCGATTACGGCGCGCGGACTTCTGAATATGGCCGCAATCGCAGGTACTCCGGTTGCGCATTACGGCTGAGCAATTCTGCCCAACACCAGTACTGCACTCCGGGCCGGAGTGCGGTACACTAAATATTCACTTTTGCTCTGCTAAATGTGGTCGCGTCGACCATGCCCCATCGAAGGTTGCCCGACAGGCCAAGTGCTGTACGCCCTTTTGAGTCGTTCCCCAGTTCGTTTTTTTGCATCGGATAGTTTGCAACTTTGCAAAACAGGTCAACAGACATCGATTTCCCAATGATGAAAAAGGGGTTTGCAAAAATTTGCAGGGCTTAAAGCGGTTTCCTGCAAATAATTCGCGATAAACTGACGCGTCGTCATTTGACACGCTTGCCCGAAAGTTTTCTGGGTCCTAACACAATGTCCAAGTCGTTGTGAGGAGGACGAAATGGTGTATCAGGACGTTTATGACAGCTGGAAAACTGACCCCGAAGCGTTCTGGATGGGCGCCGCCAAGGGGATCGACTGGGTAAAAGAACCCAGCAAAGCGTTGTTCGACGACAATGCGCCACTGTATGAATGGTTCAGTGACGCGCGGGTCAACACGTGCTGGAACGCAGTAGATCGTCACGTGGAAAATGGCCGTTGCGAACAAACGGCCATCATCTATGACAGCCCGATTACCCACACCAAGCGCGAGATTTCATATGTTGAACTGCGCAACCGTGTGGCCAACCTTGCCGGTGCGCTGCGGGCAAAAGGCGTTGAAAAAGGTGATCGCGTCATCATCTACATGCCGATGATCCCCGAAGCGCTTGAGGCGATGCTGGCCTGTGCGCGTCTGGGCGCGGTGCATTCGGTTGTATTCGGCGGGTTTGCCAGCAACGAGTTGGCCGTACGCATTGATGACGCCAAACCCAAAGCGATCATCGCCGCGTCGTGCGGGATGGAGCCGGGTCGCGTGGTCCACTACAAACCCCTGCTTGATGGCGCGATCGATCTGGCCGAGCATAAGCCTGAGTTCTGCGTTATTTTTCAACGCGAGCAAGAGGTTGCCCAGCTGATCGAAGGGCGCGATTTCAACTGGCATGGCTTCCAATACGGCGTTGAACCGGCCGAGTGCGTACCAGTCGACGGAAATGATCCAGCGTACATCCTCTACACTTCGGGCACGACAGGCGCGCCCAAGGGGGTTGTGCGCCCCACTGCCGGGCATCTGGTTGCGCTGAACTGGACGATGAAGAACATCTACAACGTCGATCCGGGCGACGTGTTCTGGGCGGCATCCGATGTGGGCTGGGTCGTGGGCCACTCCTATATCTGCTACGCGCCGCTAATCCACGGGAACACGACCATCGTGTTCGAAGGTAAACCGGTCGGCACCCCTGATGCGGGCACCTTCTGGCGCGTGATTTCAGAGCATAAGGTGAAAAGCTTCTTCACCGCACCCACCGCCATCCGCGCCGTAAAACGAGAAGACCCAAAAGGCGAACTGATCGCCAAATACGACCTGTCTCATCTAAGCGCTTTGTACCTCGCAGGTGAACGCGCCGATCCCGACACCATCATCTGGGCGCAAGATGCACTGAAGGTTCCCGTAATCGACCACTGGTGGCAGACCGAAACGGGTTGGGCCATCGCAGGCAACCCGATGGGTATCGAAGAACTGCCGGTCAAGCTGGGCTCACCCGCCAAACCGATGCCGGGCTATGACGTGCAGATTCTGGACGAAGGCGGCCACCCGATGAAGGCGGGTGAGCTGGGGGCCATCGCAGTCAAGCTGCCGTTGCCTCCGGGCACGTTGCCGACCCTGTGGAACGCAGAGGCACGGTTCAAAAAATCCTATCTGGAGCACTTCCCCGGGTTTTACGAAACCGGTGATGCAGGCATGATCGATGAAGACGGGTACCTCTATATCATGGCGCGTACCGATGACGTCATCAACGTGGCAGGCCACCGCCTGTCGACCGGCGGCATGGAAGAGGTGCTGGCCGCCCACCCGGACGTGGCCGAGTGCGCAGTCATCGGCGTATCGGATCAGTTAAAGGGTCAGATGCCGGTTGGGTTCCTGTGCCTGAATGCGGGCGCTGACAGGGATCATGGCGACGTGGTACAGGAAGTGGTCAAGATGGTGCGCGAAAAGATCGGCCCTGTTGCAGCCTTCAAACTGGCCGTGGTCGTCGACAGGCTGCCCAAGACCCGATCGGGCAAGATCCTACGCGGCACGATGGTCTCGATTGCTGACGGTCAGGACTATAAAATGCCCGCAACGATCGACGATCCTGCCATCCTCGATGAAATCAAGGACGCCTTGCAAACAATCGGTTACGCTAAGTAATCCTGGGGCGGCGCAAGCCGCCCTTTTCATGTCTGCACTTGCAACCTGAAACAGGCCCCCTACTGTCGCTCCAACACAGTGAGGGCCCATGACACATTCCGACATCTGGCGTCTCAGCGCCACAGACTTGACCACCCTGACACGACGCGGTGATCTGAGTGCGACCGAGGCTGTTCAGGCTTCGATTGACCGGATGGATGAGGTCAATCCCGACCTGAATGCAGTGGTAGAGGATCTGCGCGCAGAGGCTTTGGAGCGTGCGCATTCTCTTGACCACGTACGTGCAAGCGGTCAAGCAACGGGTCCGCTGCATGGTGTGCCGGTCACGATCAAAGTGAACGTCGACCAAAAAGGTCATGCGACGACCAATGGCGTTGTGGCATTGAAGGATGTCATCGCGCCGGATGACGCGCCGATCGTCAGCAATCTGCAAAAGGCCGGGGCCGTTGTCATTGGACGAACCAATACGCCAGAATTTTCGTTTCGCGCCGACACGGACAACGCGCTTTACGGGCGCACACATAACCCCTGGGGAAGCCACATCTCACCAGGCGGATCATCCGGAGGGGCGGGCGCAGCCGTGATGGCCGGCATCGGCGCGCTGGCCCACGGTAATGATATCGGCGGCAGCTTGCGCTTTCCCGCAGCGGCCAACGGGGCGGTCACAGTGAAACCAGGGCTGGGGCGAGTTCCCGCCTGGAACCCAAGCCAAAAGACCGAGCGCGGCCTGCTGGCCCAATCAATGTCCGTTCAGGGTCTGATCACCCGCTCGGCGGCGGACTTGCACCTGTCGATGCCCAGCCTGATCGCGTCTGATGCGCGTGACCCGTTCCATGTGCCGATGCCTTGGCGCGGCGAAGTCCCGGATAGGCCGATCAGGGTGGCGTTCACGAAAAACACCTTTGGTTATGCTCTGCATCCGGAAGTCGAAAAGGCCCTGGATACGGCACGCGACGCATTGGTTGATGCAGGTTATACCGTGGAAGAGGTTGATCCGCCGGACGTTTTCGAATGTGGGCGAGGCGGGTACCGCGCGCTTATGGGCGAAGTGCTTACGCTGATGAAATCGGATATCGAAGCGGCCGGCTCGCAAACCATCCGAGAGATTTTTGACGTCTACTTTCAGGAGTTCCCGCCGATCGTCGAAACCGAGCTGGTAAAAATGCTGGCCAAACGCAGCCACTACGCGCGGGAGTGGTCGCTTTTCTTGCAAGACTATCCGCTGGTTCTGTCCCCGTTCCTGCCGCAACCCTTCTTCAAACCCGACCGCGACACAGAAGGGGCGGAAGGCGTTCACGAGGTTCTGGGCTGCGCGGTGTATTCTTACGCGATGAACTTCCTGGGGCTTCCGGCGGCCTGCGTACCCGCGCGGCTGGCCGATCTGCCCAAGGGGCCACAACCGATCAATGTTCAGATTGCAGCCCAGCGATGGCGCGAGGATCTGGCCGTGGATGCGGCGGCTGCAATCGAAGCTCGCGTTGGGCAGATGTGTGCGCCACTTTGGAACCAAATGGCTAGGGTTTAAAAAAATAGACCTCGGGTCATTGTGCCCGAGGTCCAACTGCTTAAATAAGCCCGGAATTCAGATGACGAGCGTAGCACCACCCACCCTCGCCAGCGCGAAATTTGCGCAACCATTCTACAACGCCGTTCAGGTGGCCACTCACTTCCACCTTGGCGTGATTTCCGGGTAACCTCACATTAGCCAATCGGTAAGGATTTCCCTGTGAACTGGTTCACACAAACTGAAAAAAATGCGTAACGCCCCGAATTTAGGTGAATTGCTCGGAAATGAGGCGTTCTTCCAGCCCATGCCCCGGGTCAAATAGGATACGGTGGCCAATCCCAGGTTCGGACCTGATTTCAACCCAGTCGATATCAGGGAAGGAAACAGAATCTGCATCTGCCATGACGGGGCGTTTGTCCGCGTCCAAGACATCAAACCGAACCTTCGCAATCTTGGGCAAGAGCGCACCGCGCCATCGGCGAGGTCGGAAAGCCGCAATCGCCGTCAACGCTAGAACGTCCGATCCAATCGGCAGGATCGGCCCGTGCGCCGAGTAGTTATAGGCCGTCGAACCGGCTGGCGTAGACAGCAAGGCTCCATCGCACATCAACTCTGACATGCGCACGCGGCCATCGACACTGATCTTCAGCCTTGCAGCCTGTGGGCCTGCTCGCAGCAGCGACACTTCATTGATGGCCAGCGCCTCGTGCAGCTTGCCTGACTGATCCATCGCACGCATCGCCAGCGGGTTGATGACCTCTTCTTCGGCGTCTTCAAGCCGCGCCAACAGGTCGTCTTCGTGGTATTCATTCATCAGGAACCCGATCGTACCACGGTTCATCCCATAGACCGGTGTATCAAGGTGCTGCATGTTGTGCAGGGTGTGCAACATGAAGCCATCACCGCCCAGCGCCACTACAACATCTGCGTCGCGAGGCGCCGCGTTACCGTGTTTGGCCACCAGAATATCCCGGGCCGTTTGCGCCACTTTGACCTCGCTGGCAAGAAAGGCGATTCTCTTTTTCATGTTTTCCGGTTTCCGGTGCTGCACATTTGGTTCCGAAACAAACATACCTTTCCCCAATAGGCCAGTCTTGACGCCTCAGCAGGCAAAATCGTCGCTTTAAGCCTTTTGCGCATGGGGCGTTTCCGATAGGAAATCCGCAAGTTTTACCCAGCCATGTGGAGCGCCCATGAACGCCAATATTCGTGACACCGGATTTTTCACCCAGTCGCTTGCCGACCGTGATCCCGAGCTTTTTGGCTCGATCACGTCGGAACTGGGCCGTCAGCGCGATGAGATCGAGCTGATCGCATCCGAGAACATCGTCTCTGCCGCCGTGATGGAAGCGCAGGGCTCGGTGATGACCAACAAATACGCCGAAGGCTATCCCGGTCGTCGCTACTATGGTGGTTGCCAGTTCGTCGACATTGCCGAGAACCTCGCCATCGACCGCGCCAAGCAGCTGTTCGGCTGCGGCTTTGCCAACGTGCAGCCGAACTCGGGCTCTCAGGCCAACCAGGGCGTGTTCCAGGCGCTGATCACACCCGGCGACACCATTCTGGGCATGAGCCTGGATGCGGGCGGCCACCTGACCCACGGTGCGGCCCCAAATCAGTCGGGCAAATGGTTCAACGCCGTGCATTATGGCGTGCGCAAGCAGGATAACCTGATCGACTATGATCAGATCGAGGCGCTGGCGAAAGAGCATCAGCCCAAGCTGATTATTGCCGGTGGTTCGGCCATCCCCCGCACTATCGACTTTGCCCGCATGCGCGAGATTGCCGACATGGTGGGCGCATACCTGCACGTGGACATGGCCCATATCGCCGGTCTGATCGCGGCGGGTGAACATCCCAGCCCCTTCCCGCACGCGCATGTTGCCACAACGACCACGCACAAGACCCTGCGCGGCCCGCGCGGCGGCATGATCCTGACCAATGACGAGGCGATCGCCAAGAAAGTGAACTCGGCGATCTTCCCCGGCATTCAGGGCGGCCCGCTGATGCATGTGATCGCGGCCAAGGCCGTGGCCTTTGGCGAGGCGCTGCGGCCTGAGTTCAAGGGCTATATCCAGCAGGTCGTCACCAACGCGCAGGCGCTGTCGGATCAGCTGATCAAGGGCGGTCTGGACACCGTAACCCACGGTACCGACACTCACGTTGTGCTGGTCGACTTGCGCCCGAAAAACGTGAAGGGCAACGCGACCGAAAAGGCCCTGGGCCGGGCGCATATCACCTGCAACAAGAACGGTGTACCGTTTGATCCGGAGAAACCGACCGTGACTTCGGGCATCCGTCTGGGCAGCCCGGCAGGTACCACTCGTGGTTTCGGCGAGACCGAATTCCGCCAGATCGCCGACTGGATCATCGAAGTGGTCGACGGCCTGGCCGCCAATGGCGAAGACGGCAACGGCGCGGTCGAAGCAAAGGTCAAGGCCGAGGTCGCGGAGCTCTGCGCGCGGTTCCCGATCTATCCGAATATGTAATCGGTAAAAAACGAAGGATTACGGCGCCTCCGAGGCGCCGTATTTCTTGCTAAAGCTCAGTCCGAAACCAACGGCTCGGACGGATGGGATTAGACCTCGCCCTCGGCCTCTTTCAAAGCGTCTTCCAGCAGCTTTTCATTTCGCGCCTCTTCGATCCTGTTGATGCGATCCTCGGCCGAGCGGCCGTCAAAGCGATATTTCACAACGTTGATCAGGCTGAGCGCCAGCAAAACGATGCCCATGCCCCAGTATCCTTTGGTGGCCAGCGGCACGTCCGTGGACAGATACAGAGAGATGCCCAGCAGCAGGTAAGCCACGGCCACGCCAGCACCGTTCAGCATCAGGATCAGGTTGTTTTCGCCACGATTGGTCATTGGAAGTCTCCTTAGTTAAAATACGGGTTTGTCAGTTTCAGGATTGAGCCTTGAGACGACTCAGAACATCCGCCGCACTGGAGCGGGTTTTGGGGCCATAACCGGCCTCTTCCATTCGCTGGGCCACGGTACTGTGATCCAGACCCGCGTCGATCTCGCGTAGGATTTCGGATTGTTCGAACGGGTCATCCTGGGTCATGACACGGGCGATCAGCTCTTCAGCTTCTTCAGCAGGGCTGGTGCCACCCACATGACGGTTCAGCCGCTTTTGCAGCCCCTGCTCTCGTTTTACCGCACGCGCCGAAATTGCCCCCTGCTTGAGATCCAGGATACGGCGGTTGGCGGTCTGAACCGAATGACGCAGCTGCAGGATACGCGCCTCAAGCCGGTCAACGGTTTGCTGGCGCAGCGCCAGTTCGTTTTCCAAATCTGCAACCGCCTGCGCGGCGCTTTGAACAAGATCCTGTTGATCATCCTCCAGCGCTTGACGGGCCCGTTCCATCAAATCTTCGATGCGGGTTTGCAAGGTTTCGATTTGGCGGGATTCGCCGCGTTGTTTTTGGATCAGGCTGGCAAGCGTCAGCTTGGCGGCCTTCAGGTTTTGGTCTGCCTCACGGATTTTCTGGTCAATTAGCTCAATGGAAAAATTATCGCGCAGACGGTCTTCGGCCCGAGCATTTGCACCACTCATCAGGGTCTTCAATGTATTGAACATGTGATCCTCCAATTTCATGAACAACGTTCATAAAGTGGAGATGGCAATACCGTGAACGTCGTTCAAGTATTTACTGAACGTCGTTCATGAAACTATTTGTTTCCAATTCGTGAAAGAACCTGCGCAATCATGCGTTCGATCTGTTCCGGTGGAACGCCCGAGATACGGTTTTCCAGACCAAGGGTGACGATTCCGTGGACCGATGAGAACAATGCACGTGTCATCAGATCCATCTCGAACCGATCCAGTTCAGGGAACAATTCGCTGACGGGTTCGGCAATGAAAGAAAACAGCTCTTTCAATGCATTGCGATACCATTCCGGTACGGGGCCATCATCCGGCATCTGCAGGTCAAACAAGGCTCGCCATAAGTTGGCGTTTGCATCAGCGAAATGCAGATAGGCCGTACTCATGACAATCAGCCGTTGCACTGGGGGCTCGCTGCCATCAAAAGACGTTCCGACCGCTTGCCCCAGACGTTTGAACGTGCGCCCGTTCACAGCCATGACAATCGCGTTCAGATCCTCAAACACGTTATATATGGCCCCCAACGCGCATCCGGCGTCCTTGGCCAGATCGCGTGCACGAAGATCGCTCAGACCGTGTCGATCAATGCGTATCTCGGCGACCTCAACCAGTTTTTCGCGCAACTGCTCTCGCCGGATTTGTGCTTTGGTTGACATCGCGTCCTCGAATTTTGAACCACGTTCAGATCCCTGCGCATAGTCCAGAACCCAAGGTCAGATCAAGCCGCGCCACCACAGAAAAGCCAGCAGCAGTGTCGTCAGTGCCAGCAGGTTAAAGGCCAATCCACCCAACATACCCAGAAACCAGCCCCATCTTCGGTCAGCCAGATTGATTGCGCTGAGATGACCTTGCACCACCTCCGATGCGTGGTTCAGCTTGGGTGTGTCCAGAACCAGCCTCAGTTTGGGATGTGCAGCCATTGCCTCGGACCGGGCCAGCACCATGGCCTGTTTATAGACGCGTCGGGGAAGTCGCCGTTTGGCTTTTCGGATCGACGCCTCAAGCGTTTTATCCCGTACGCCAAGCTTGGCCCGCAACAAGGCCACGGTTTCTGCGATACGGGTTTGAATGTCTGGGTCTTGCGACATAGGGCGCCTCCTGCCGCGCAATCTAGCGTCTGGTTCATGGACCGACAATGGGGCTGGTCGTCAGCGGTGCGCGCGAGTATCACTCGGGATATGCTGAATACGATTTTACATGGCGCGCCAACCGCCCTTCCCCCGCTCATCATTGCACATGGCCTGTATGGATCCGCCCGCAACTGGGGCGTGATTGCCAAAAGGCTTTCGGACGAACGGCAGGTTGTGGCCGTGGATATGCGCAATCACGCCCGCAGCGCGTGGGGCCCCCAACATGATTATCCCCATCTGGCGCAGGATATTGCCGAAGTGATCGAACAAGTTGGCGGCTTGGCCGATGTGCTGGGTCATTCGATGGGTGGCAAGGCCGCGATGACGCTGGCGCTGCAACATGGGTCCTTGGTGAACAAAATGGTTGTCGCCGACATTGCACCGGTGAAGTACACGCACAGTCAGATCCAGTTCATCGAGGCCATGCGAGCGGTTGATTTTTCACGCATCGAACGCCGTTCGGACGCAGAGCAACAATTGGCTGAGCTGGGCGTTGAAAAAGCGCTGCAGAGTTTCTTCACCCAATCCCTGGACATCAATGGGAAACGCTGGCTTCTGAACCTGGATGTTTTGGCGGACCAGATGCCCAATATCATGGGCTATCCAGATCTGGATGCATCGTGGGACGGTCCCGCGCTGTTTTTGTCCGGTGGTGCGTCGGATTATGTCTTGCCGGAACATCGCGACAAAATCCGCGCGCTGTTTCCCAGCGCACGATTTGCCAAGATCCCCGGGGCTGGGCATTGGCTGCACGCCGAGAAACCGCGCGAGTTCGAAGCTGCCGTCAGAACGTTTCTGAATGCTTGATCATGCGCCCTGACAAAGCCGCTTGGCGACCATCCAGGAGGCCGGTACAGCGATCACGGCCCCTGCCGCAGCGGCACCAACAATTGCACTGACGGAAACCATCCCGGCAGACAATACGGCGATTACGGCCGAACCCGACAGGGCAGTTGCGATCAGTGAATACAGCATAGCGGCAAGGCGAAACATGGCCGGGCTTCCTTTTGGTGACTTCCGGTCAAACGTCACACGATTCGAATGTATTTCGCTTTGATTTGGGTCAGATGCGAAGCGGTTCTGTGTCAGGAATTGATAAGCTCGCCGCCTCCGTTCACCCAATCCACCAGGCCGCCCAGGTTGTAGACCTGCTGATACCCCATGTCTTTCAGCAACTTGCCAGCCAACGCTGCACGCCCACCCGAGGCGCAATGCAGAACGATGGGGCGATCTTTGCGCAGCTCCGGATCATGGGACTGCAGCGTGTCGTCTGCGCGAAATTCCAGCATTCCTCGTGGGATATGATGCGCCCCCGCAGCACGACCCGTGGCTTGCAGTTCCGTCGCATCGCGAATGTCCAGCAACAGCCCGCCCTGCTCCAGAATCGTCTTTGCCTGCGCGGTATCAATCCGCGCGACCACCGCATTGGCGGCCTCCATCATGTCTTTGACCGTCACCGGCATGCGTGTTCTCCTTCACCTCACCCGGCAAAGGCTAACATGCGAAGTTTGGAAGGTGTAGTCGTGACGGACGCAGTTGCCTCAATGTTCACGAAACGCGCGCGACATGCTGTCTGACACGGGCTTGGCGATATAGGCGGCAAAGGTCCGTTCTTCTGTCTGGATCATGATTTCAGCCGGCATCCCCGGCGTTGGAATAAAGCCGCTGACCCGTTGCAATTCATCCGGTGTCAGGGAAATGCGCGCCAGATATACTTCCTGTGGGCTGCCCGAGGTCTGTTCAGGCAAAGCATCAGCAGAAATATAGAAAACCTCGCCATACAACACTGGCGTCGTGCGCTGGTTCAATGCGATCAGACGGACCGAGGCTATCTGCCCTTGTACCACACTGTCGATTTCGGTGCGGGGAATCTGCGCCTCGATGATCAGAGGCGCATCGGCGGGCAAGATTTCGGCAATGGGTTCGCCGGTCTCAATGACGCCGCCCGGAGTGTGGTAATGCAACCGTACCACCGTGCCGGTCACTGGCGCCCGGACCACGGCCCGATCCAGAACGTTGCGGGCCTGACGAGATTTTTCACGCACGCTTTCCAGATCGGCTTCGATCACGCCCAGCTCATCCAGCGCGGCTTCACGATAGGCAGATCGGGTGCGCATGATCTGTTCGTCATATTTCAGCAGCATCTGGTTTATTTCGGCAGCTTCAGCCTGCAAGCGCGCCTGCTGTCCCTCCGCCTCGGCCTGAACGCGACGAATTGTGTTCAAGTCACCCTTGCGAACCAAACCCTTTTCGTACAGCTGGCTCTTGGCCTCGTACTCCTCCTGCAAGATCTCGGCACGCCGCATCATACTGTCCAGCTGAGCCTCAAACCCGCTGGACCGGATTTTCAACGCTTCCATGTTCCGCTCCAGTAGCGCGACATCGTTCAGAAGAGTCTTGCGCGACACATCAAAGCTGAGCTTTTGCCCATCGAGAATAGTCATGATTTCGACATCGTCAGACGCCTCGATAAGGTCCTGAGAAAACACAAGGCGGTCGCGTTCACCGTATTCGGCCAGCAGCCTTTGGGTCATGGCTTGCAGGCGCAGTTTGCGGATGAACAGCTCACGCTCATTGGCCTGCGCCGAGGTTTGGTCCAACGTCATCAGCACCTGACCGGCCTGAACCGACTGCCCTTCGACCACCTTGATATCTTCGATAATTCCACCCTCAAGATGCTGAACGATCTTATTGCGACCAGTGGCAACAAAACTACCTTGTGCGATTACCGCGGCTGCCAGCGGGGCGCTGAAAGACCAGACCCCAAAACCACCAAAGCACACCAAAAGCATGACGAGGCCGATAGCGATCAGCCGGTTGATTGAGCGCGGAACCTCGGCATACCAGAGCTGAGGGTCATCGGCAGAGTTTTTCACAGGTACGAGGTCATTCATGGTCAGCCCCCCTGCTGGCCTTCAATTCCGGTTTGTTTACGCGGCGCGTTGAGCTGTTGCAGAACCTGATCGCGCTGACCGAACAGGGCCACGCGCCCATCGGTCAGCAGCATGATCTTGTCGACCACGTTCAACAGCGTTGGCTTCTGCGTGATGACAACTACGGTGATCTTGCTTTCGCGCGCCTGTTCAATGGCGCAGGCCAGTGCCTTGTCCCCGGCGACGTCGAGGTTTGAATTTGGCTCATCCAGCACGACCAATCTCGGGTTGCCAAAGAATGCACGCGCCAGCGCAATGCGCTGCTTCTGTCCGCCCGACAAAGGCGAGCCATCTGCGGCCACTACGGTCTCATATCCTTGCGGCAGGGTTGCGATCATGTTGTGAACATCGGCCAGAACGGCAGCGTCGTGGATTTGTTCGTCGGTCGCATCTGCCCGCATCCGGCCAATGTTGTCCTTGATCGTGCCGGGAAACAGTTGAACATCCTGTGGCAGGTAGCCGATGCTTTCCCCGAACTGGCGCGGGTCCCAATTTCGAATATCCATCAAGTCCAGCCGCACACTGCCTGATGTAGGCAGAATGGACCCGACCAGCGTTTTCCCCAGCGTGGTTTTACCGGCACCGGAATTACCAATGATGGCCAGCGTTTCACCGGGAGTCAGCGAAAATGTGATCCCGTTCAAAACCACACGTTTGGTTCCACCGGGCACATATAACAAGCGTTCTACATCCATACGGCCTTCAGGACGCGGCAGGCGCAGCTTTTCGAATTGCAGGGCCGAGGTCGACAGCAAAGCCTTGATCCGCCCATAAGCCCCGCGTGTCAGCAAGTAGCTGTTCCAGCCCTCAATCGAGCCTTCGATGGGGGCAAAAGCACGCCCTGCAATGATCGAAGCAGCAATCACCATCCCGCCGGTGATCTCTCCTTGCAACGCCAGATATGCACCCCAGCCCAGAATTCCGATTTGAGTCAGCAGCCTGACAGCACGTGAGATCGCCGCAAAGATCACGTTGCGGTCCTGCGCACGCACCTGCCATGTCAGCGATTGGGCGGTGTCGCGACCCCAGATCCGCACAGCTTCGGGGATCATGGCCAGCGCGTTGATGATCTGGCTGTTGCGTGACATCGAATCCAGATGCAGGTTCGCCAGGGATTGCGCCTTGTTGGCTTCGGCAAAGGGTTTGGCCGTCATTTTCTGGTTGATCAGAGCGATCGTCATCAAGAGCAGCGCGGTCACGATAACAATCATGCCCAGCTGCGGATGCACCAGGAAAATCATCAGGATGAACAAGGGCGCGAAAGGTACATCCAGGAATGAGATCAGAGTACCCGACACCATAAAGCCGCGCAGTTGCTGCAAGTCGCCAAGCGTCTGATATTCGCGCCCATTGCCGTGCAACGAGGCATGGGCCGCAGCGCTTAGCACCGGCGCGCCCAGGCGGGCCGCCACTTCGACCCCTGTGCGCATCAGCATGAACCGGCGTACAGCATCGAAGGCCGACTGAAAGATCACCGCGCCTGCGACGATTGCGGTCAGCATGATCAGAGTGTCCAAAGACCGGCTGGTCAGAACGCGGTCACTGATCTGAAACAGATAGATCGGGATCGCCAGGATCAGGATGTTGGTGGCGCAGGTCAGAACCAGCACAAAGGCAAGGTTGCGCCAGATCGCCCGGATCGACACACGCAGGGTGCGTTGAAAATCCTCGGGCGGGGTGCGCTTGTGAAAAGTTTGGGGTGGCCCTTTGCCATCACCGCCGCCGGTCTGATTATGCAGCAGTGGCTGGTTCGCCTCGGCCTCGATCGTGGTGCCCATGCGATTTTCGCCGGCTGCGCGAGCAGAGGGGGTCTTACGCGCAGTCGTTTCCTCGGCGGTTGACTGATCGGGACCACCAGCGTCGGCCACCCCATGGCCGCCACCCGCCGGGTCCGTGTCTTGAGCGGGTCGCGGCTGCGCACGCCGATGGGGAGGATCAGCGCGCCGTTCTTCGCGTGAGTGGTGTTGTTCTTCGGATTGCTTCATTGTCTCAGATTCAACTGAAGTGTTCGGGTCCGGGGCTGACACACGCATCTGTTGTGTCAGATGCAAACGTGGTGCCGGTCTTGGCCCTTGGGGCACGGGTCTTACCCTTTCGCCAAGACTTTGGATTTGCGGCCCTCCTCCGCCCTGCCTGTCCAGCGGGCTGGACAAATACGGGCGGCGCGACGTGAATACGATCGACATTTATTAACCTTTTGGTCACTCGGTAAAAATACGGGAAAAATCAGGCCAGCAAGGTTTGCAGGCCATCGTCGTTGGTCGTGGGATCGGTTGTTGGAGAGGTCAAAGCCAACGCAGCATCAGGCTGCGCGATGCTCATATCGCTCATTATGGCGGCGATGGCTTCATTGGTCATTGTCGTTATGTCTTCATTGTTCGGCATATCCAGCAGGCTGGCCTGATGCAGCATCAGATCGGAATATGCCCCGTTGGCGGCCATGATTGTCGAATCCACACCCATCTTGGTTACACTTGCGCTATTCAACAGGGCGTTGCTGCCAGCCACCACCTGTGTCTGGGGCGCATCAGGGCCGGACAGTTCGATGTCATCCTGATCCTGCATTACGGTGGTCTGTTCGACGACGTTCACCTGCAACAGATCTCCGTCGATCTTGAGAACGCGTATCTGCTCCATTCCAGCGAAATTGGGATCATTCAACAACGCATCCTCAAGCGCTGCTATGTCGTCATCAGCCAGTGCCATGGTGTCAGACATTTCGTGGGACATGTCCTGATAGGTATCGTCCCCGACCGTTTTGACAGAGGCTTCGTTCATGACCAGATTTTCGTCGTCCCCGGCCTCGTCTCCGTCCGCTGCCGGGTCCATGCCGCCGCTGATGACGTCGTCATCCACCAACACGATCGTCTGGTTTACAACGTCTACCGAGATCATGTTTCCGTCGATGATGATCACATCATAGTAATTGCCCAGCTGGATCAGGTCAGAGACATTGTACATTTCGTTGTCGCCCAGCGCGTACACGGTCGACGAAGCTGAAATCTCGGTCTCGATTTGGTCGATATCCGTAGCATCGATATCTTGCTTGATGAAATTTGCGACAACCAGATCACCCTGAACATGGTCGACGATGACAATCGGTGCCGCACCCGCAGCGCCAGACGTTGCACCAAGCCAAGGTGCTGTTTTGGATTCGACCTCGATTTGCGACGTCTGCACGATGTTGGTGCCACTGCCTGTTCCCGGAGCACCTTGATCCCAGTCGGAAACAACTGCGACCTGGCTAATGGCAGTCAGGCTAACCGCCTGCCCTCCTACGGCAATGATTGGGGCATCCACCCAGGCGACGGTCGCCGCCATTGCATTGATTGCCACGTTGCCGCCGGTCACGACCAAATGCCCGTCATCAAATTCGGGGTCTTTTGACTGATCCCATTCATCAGGAAACGGAAGTTCAGCTGAGTCACTTGTATCTTCGGGCTGGTGGAATTCGGGTAACAGGTCTTTCCATACCGGTGCGTCTGCCACGTGTTTGCCATTGACGATCACACCCAACGCTTCACTGCCGTGAAACTGGTGCACCGTCACGCCCTCTATGTCTGAGGTCATCGGGGTCATCATCTGTTCGGCCAGCGCGTCGAGCATTTCCGTCGATTGGTAGTCCGCGAGTGAAAAAGACGGCGCGGCAACCGCGTGCAGCGACAGCGCCATGTCCAGCATCTGCTTACCCTGGGCCATAAGCGTCTCGGGATCCCGAAAATCGCCCTCGCCCACAACGTCATTGTCGCGCATGAAAACAGTCTGCACGGTGACGGTTACTGCTGATCCTAACGGTACTGTTTCTGGCGGTAGAATGATCAATTCGACAAAGGAAGACGGGCCAGTATCGCCTGCTTCGCTCTCTGGCACAAAACGAACGGGTTGCCCGGGGCCGTCGACAATAATCACCGATTCCGACACCGGCACACTGGGCGCATTCGGCAGCGGCATTTCGGGGTCAGAAGGTTGAAAGCTGTAGGGCAGCGCTTTGTACACACCCGCAGGAATATCCAAATCTGCCTTGATATGGATCGAGGCCGGATCTTCCAGCCCCTCAATTTCGGCTTTGCGCCTGAGCGCTGTAAATTCCTCGTACTGATCCCTCAGCCGGGACTGTTCGATTGTAAGCTCAAAAGTTCCAACAAAATGCGCTATCGTTTCAGAAATACTGTCAAGGGCCATGTCGGTTTTCCTTTACACCCGTGTCGGCAAAAATTTCCGCTTTGGGTCAGTTGGGCCGAGGCCGCGATTTACGGCCTCGGCAGTTTTGAAAGATCAACGGGGCCCGAAAATACGAACCCCGCTATTTGACTTAAACGTCAGTGTCGTCGCTTGCAGACGAAACGTTCATCGAGCCGCCAACCATGGTCGTATCGACCGAGTTGCCAAGCACGTTGGCACCCATAATGATCGACTGGTTGAAAGCCGAAGTATCGACCACTGCCGCAGCCGAGGCATAGGACTCGCCGGTCACGATACCATCGCCACCATTGTTCGCGCCCCACGTTCCGCCATTGCCGCCTGCTCCACCATCGCCGGAATAGGCCCCGGCCGCGCTGCCGCCCGTGATGGTGCCACCCATGGTGTCACCCGAGGTTGCGCTGCCCATCGAGGCTCCGCTGGTTCCGCCATTTGCGGCTGACGCGCCACCGGCACCACCAGCACCCGAGTTGGCTGCACCCGTTGCGTCACCAGATCCGGTCGAGGTCGCATCGTTGTCAGAGCTACCCGCGCCACCATATCCGGCAATCGCTTCGGCCAAGCTGTCAGCGGCACCATTGGTGTCCGCATCTCCGAATACATCAGCGGCTCCGCCATCACCTGCGGTATTGGCCGCATCAGCAGATCCCGCACCGGTGCCGCTTGAGGTAGACGTCGGAGTTGTGCTGCCACCTGCTCCACCGTCACCATCAGCAGCCGATGTTCCGGAACCCATTGCATCTGCTGCGCCGTCGGCTGTATTCGAACCGCCGTCACCGCCGCTGCCATCCGTGGCTTGCGAATTACTGGCTGAACCGTTCACGTCACCGGGGCTCTGGTCGATATCCGGTCCGCTTGCCGACTGATCACCAACGCCCTGGGCGTCGGAAGTTGCGTCCGCTGTTCCACCGGAACCATCGCCACCCGAGCCATCGCCAGCCGTACCATCACCGCCAGAACCATCTCCTCCGGTTCCGTCGCCGCCGGTTCCGTCACCGCCTTCGCCGGGTTCGGCATCAATCATGCCAAGCTCTTCCTGCAGTTCCATGATCGCGGCTTCAAGCAACGCGGCAAAGCCACCTTCGCCGTCACCACCGGTTCCGTCACCACCTGTTCCGTCACCACCGGTTCCATCACCGCCTGTGCCGTCACCACCGGTTCCGTCACCGCCTGTGCCATCAGCCGAGCTGTCCGCGCCACTGTCTGCGGTGCCATCAGCAGTGTTATCACCCGCAGTGGCGTTATTGGCTTCGGTGTCGCTGTCGCTGGTGTTCGAGGCTGAACCTTCTGTCGCGGCGCTACCGTCACCGCCGTCTGATCCGGACGCATCCGTGGCATTGTCCGCCGTACCGGTACCGGTTCCGGTTGAATCGGAATCACTGTTGCCGCCATCTGCGTTGCCCGATGAGCTTGCTCCTGACAGGCCAAGGCCCAGACCCAGACCAAACGAATCCGCGCTGCCACCGGCACCGCCAGTACCAACGCCATCGGCGCTCGTGCTGCCATCGTTGTCCGAAGAAGACGAGCTGTCAGCAGCACCGCCATTGCCGCCCGAGCTGTCGCCCGTCGCGCCGGCTTCGGATGTCCCCACGCCCATGCTTGAGTTGGACGCGTCACCCGAAGAGCCTCCGTTTCCGCCGTCCGAGTCCCCGTCAGCACTGCCGGTATCGCCACCAGCGGCCCAGGCATGGCTGCCCAATGTTGACGAGTCTGCCGCGCCACCAACCGTGGTGCCTCCGTCGCCAGAGTTTCCGCCATCCGCATTCGCTCTGATACCTTCAGCTGCCGTGGCAGTACCGCCATTGGCGTTGCCGTTCTGGGTAAAGCCCGCATTGTTCGACACGGTCGCTGAATCCAGTGTGTCATCATCACTTAAGCTGGCAACCTGGTTGTTGACGGATGACATGGCCGTACCGGCACCATCCATCGAGATGTCCAGATTCATGTCATCGCCGGGATCATAGGTCAGGTCGCGGCCTGCGGTGATCACATCACCAACTGTTGCCGAGTCCCCAAGATCCAGATCGACCTGGTCATCGTCACGCGGAATCCACTCACCACCACCAAAATCGATATTGATGGCGTTGTTGTTCGAGTTGTCGTTGCTGTCATCACCAGCATCCAGCGTCTGCGACTGGTCTTGACCCTGATCCTGGCCCTGGTCCTGACCTTGGTCTTGACCCTGATCCTGACCCTGTTCCTGGCCCTGATCCTGACCTTGGTCCTGATCCTGACCCTGATCGTTCGAGTTGTCGACATTCTGATCTTGCTGCTGTTGTTGCGCTGTCAGATCGGCCTCGACAAAGGCTTCCTCTACAGGAATTTCAACATTGACCGGAGCATCCAGATTTTCGACGTTAATTTCATCGACGGTCGTTACATTGGTATTATTTGTATTGCGTCTCATGACAAAATCCCATTTCTGGAACGCCAGACCGCCATTCATCTACAAAGCGGTATCAGGCGCGGTTGAAACAAAATAAACCACACGCAGCGAGACAAGCGCTGAATGCGGACGTTGCGTGTTTATTCGAGGCCACCTCCTTTCCCGGTTAAACCGAAAGCGTGACCCCCTAAAAACAAAGCTGAAATAAGCAAGGATCGGTCACGTCAGGGACAGACACTTCAGAAATTGAAGCTTGACCATGTTCGCAGCGACGAAAGCCTGCGGCTAGCTGACTGAAAGTACTATTGCCGCCTTAGCGTTGATTTTGTTCACTATTTTGAGAAAACACCGAAAAAGAAACCTGATCGGCGCTCAGGTTCTAGACAAAGATACTTTCAAAAAAATAATACCATTGTTTCCAATGGTTACACAAAGCGAGGTGTAAAAACCTAACCAATAGTTCTAGGATATCAGAGCCAATCTTGCACCATCAGGTTGTAAATATTCGAGATTTAAGTTACGATTAGACATGTGTAATTAATTGATTAGTTAACGTTTTTTATTCCGAATATCTCCTTTGAATTACTCAATTTCTGGTTACGCCTGTTTTGTAGGGGGCAATAATGAGTAAGTCTTGTTTGAAAGAAACTTCCAGTCAGAGCATCTGTTCCGAAGAGTTATCGATCGTCTTTATTGGGAAAGAACTCTTCTATTCCAATCAAACACTCAGAAGTGTCCAGACCGAGTTCGGCGTGCGCGCAAAGCGGTTCGAAACGCTTGAGGCAATGAGCGACCAAGACCCGTCCGGAAGCAAGATCATCGTTGTCGACCAGATGATGATCGATGATCTGCTGTCGCGTCCCAAAGCCTATACCAAATGTACAGGTTCGGGCTGTCTGGCCATTGCCTACCGCAAAGAGGAACCGGCCCGGCGTCTGTTTCAGGGATGGGATCGCACGCAGTTGGGCGAGATCGGGTTTCTGCCGATGAACGTTGCACCAGATGCATGGCGCGCAATCCTCAGACTGTTGATGCATGAAGAGTTGTATTTGCCGAGCTTCCTGGCTGATTGCGTGGCCGTCACACAACAGCCCCCCTCGCCCAATGCGATACAGTCGCCACCGCCCGCGCCAAATGGCAGCGAGCTGCAGTCGCGTTACTCCAAGCTGACGCGCCGCGAGAAACAGGTGCTACAACTGGTCTCGCACGGCAAAAGCAACAAACTGATCGCAGCCAAGCTGGGGATCACCGAACATACGGTCAAGCTGCACATGCACAACGTCGTTGGCAAGATCGGTGTCAGCAACCGGACCGCTGCGGCTCATTTCTTTTTTGAGGTCGCGCCTCATGCGGCGCAGCTGTCCGCTCTTGACTGACACGTTCGAAACCCGGTTCGACCACCTGATCCTTTTGGTGGGCAGGTTGAACTATATGTGGACCAACACCGAAAGCCTGTTGATCCACCTGATTGCGGGCCTGACAGGGGCGTCCAAAGATGTGTCCGTCATAATCTTTCTGACCTTGAACACCACCCGTGCGCGAATCGATCTGGTCGAACGGTTGGCCAAGATGGACGGACGACCGTCCCAGATCCGCGACCCGATCCTTGTACATACACAGCGCCTGGCAAAGCTTTCGGGCATCCGTAACAAGTACAACCATTGTATCTATTCATTCGACCCCGAAAGCGGAAACCCAAAGACCATCCTGATGCGGATCGCGGATCGCAAAACCGACATCAAACTCGGCCGCGAAGATACCGTAGATGACGAGGCACTGCGCGAGATAGAAAGTGTTGTCCAGAAGCTGTCGGCAGCAAACCGGGACATTTGGAAGCTGATCCAGGATCTGGGCTATCCGGTTTAAATCAGACGCCCAGAGTCCGCTTGAAGTGCCTGTGATACTCGGTGTTTTCGAGAAGACGTGTCTGGTGCGGGCGGTGGGACTCGAACCCACACGGGCATACGCCCTTCAGATTTTAAGTCTGATATGTCTACCATTCCATCACGCCCGCACGGCGCAGCCCTGTCGGGCCTTCCAGTTTCCTTACAATCACAACTGGATGAGAACAATGCGCTTTGACGCAAAAGCCGCGAATTGTGGCCGGAAGCCTAATCAATAGACAACCACACTCCTCAACCCGAAAAGGGAGAGGCGCTGCCCCTCCCCGGTTTGAAACTGCTCACATGCCCAGCGCTTCTTTGTACATCTCCAAAACCGCCTCTTCCTCGGCGATGTCGTCCTTGTCCCGCTTGCGCAGTGCGACCACTTTCCGCAGTATCTTGGTGTCGTAACCCCGTGCCTTGGCCTCGGCCATGACTTCTTTTTGCTGCTCGGCCAAGTCTTTCTTTTCCGCATCCAGACGCTCGAACCGTTCGATGAACTGGCGCAGCTCGCCTGCAGTCACGCGATAGTTGGCGGCGGCCTGATCTTCGATGATGTCTTCCATATGCGTCTCTCCCAAAGGCTGAAAATCTGATGCAGGATGCCGGATACAATGCTGCCGCCCGGGTCGCAAGCACCCAATCCCCAGGGCGCACTTGTACGACCTGCCCTGATCCTTTAAGCGCGAGGTCGGTTCACGAGGAAATGGGGGGGCATCATGTTCGAATTCATCACCTGGGGCGGTGCAGCCCTTTCTCTGGCCGGGCTCTGCGGTCTTGTCTGGTGTATTCTTCGTGTGATGAAAGCGCGCAAAGCCGGTCTGTCGGATGACGAATTGCGCGCGGTTGTTCAGGGCGTGCTTCCCTGGAACCTGGCCTCATTGTTCTTATCGGTTATTGGACTGATGATGGTCATCCTCGGGATATCCTTCGGATGACCGCCCGTTCAGATAGGTAAGTTGTCGAACTGCGCTTCCATCGCGTCTTCGCACAACGCGGCGTCCAGTCGACGCAGGCGAGATGGCACAGGCATCCCCTGCCGCCGCATACGGTCAACAACTTTGCTCACACTCGGCTGAAGCGCCAAACGCGTATCCAAGCACGCGTTCCTGAGCTTTTGTTCAAGCTGCTCCGCTTCGGAATAAAGACCATTTGCTGTCATAATATCCTCCCAGGTGTTGCCAGTATTCCAGATATAGGTAACGGGAATGCGACCCGCAGATAATAACATAAACTTGTGCGAGAATTCGCCTGACATATACGTAAATTCGGCAATTCGGCGCAGATGGGCTAAGGTTTAATCCATTTTAATCGAAACTGCCTTGATGCGCATCAAATTCAGATTGGCGGTTGCGTCACATTCCAATTTACATATATGATATTGGCAACCGCAACGGAGGACCTCATGACGCCCACAGTGAAAGCGTTTTTCGACGATCAGACCTTTACTGTGTCCTACGTTGTTCACGAACCACAAGGACGCGCCTGCGCCATCATCGACAGTGTTTTGGATTTCGATCATGCCTCAGGGCGGACGGCGACAACGTCAGCGGATCAGATCATCGACTTTGTGCGCAGTCGCGAACTCAAGGTTGAGTGGATTCTGGAAAGCCATGTTCATGCCGATCACCTGTCTGCTGCCCCCTATGTGCAACAGGAACTGGGCGGCAAAATCGGGATCGGCGCTCAGATCGTCGCTGTACAGGACACGTTTGGCAAGGTTTTCAACGAAGGAACCGAATTCCAGAGGGATGGCAGCCAGTTCGACGCATTGTTTTCGGAAGGCGACAGCTTTCATATCGGCCAAATGCGCGGAGACGTGCTGCACACCCCGGGGCACACCCCGGCCTGCCTGACCTATGTCATTGGCGACGCGGCCTTTGTGGGCGACACGCTGTTCATGCCCGATTTTGGTACAGCGCGGTGTGACTTTCCCGGTGGTTCTTCGGCGACCCTGTATGAATCGATCCAGAAAATTCTGACGCTGCCAGATGAGACACGCATCTATGTAGGCCACGACTACAAGGCCCCGGGTCGCGAAGAATACGCTTGGGAAACGACGGTAGGCGAGCAAAAGGCGCTGAACGTCCATATCGGACAGGGGCGCAGCATCGAAGAGTTTGTGGAAATGCGCGACGCACGTGATGCGACCTTGGCCATGCCACGCCTGATCTTGCCCTCTTTGCAGGTCAATATGCGCGCAGGACAGATGCCCCCGGCAGATGAGGAAGGTGATGTCTTTCTGAAACTGCCGGTCAACAAACTCTGACGCGTGTTAGCAAAGGGATAAACCTTATGAATATAGATTGGGTTTGGGGCCTGTGCGGCGGTCTACTGATTGGGCTGGGCGGAGCGGTTTACCTGCTTGGCAATGGCCGGATCATGGGCGCCAGCGGCATTCTGGGCGGCCTTGTTGACGGTAGCGCCCGAGATACGATGGCCGAGAAGTTGGCCTTTGTTGCTGGCCTGATCGGTATGCCAATTCTGCTGCGCCCGCTATTCGCGCCCGAGGTCCAAACGCACCTTACCAACAACTTGGGCCTTGTTGTCATAGCTGGTTTGCTGGTTGGCGTCGGCACACGTATCGCCAATGGCTGCACATCTGGTCACGGAGTGTGCGGCATTTCACGGTTTTCTCTGCGCGGAATCGTGGCCACTGTCTTTTATATTCTTGCCGGAGGCGTGACCCTCGTTCTGCTGCGCCATATTTGGGGGCTGATCTGATGCGCCTTTTTGTTGCACTGATTGCCGGATCACTGTTCGGGGCCGGATTGCTCATCTCGGGCATGACCGACACAACAAAGGTTCAAGGTTGGCTGGATGTGTTTGGCCAATGGGACCCGACCCTGGCCTTTGTCATGGGCGGAGCCATCTTGCCGATGCTGATCGCATGGCGATTGACAATCGGGCGTAAGGCTTTGATCGGGGGAGATTTTCCACCCCCTGCCAAACCCGAAGTGGATCGTAGGTTGGTTGTAGGATCGGTTCTGTTCGGGATGGGCTGGGGTCTGGTCGGACTGTGTCCCGGACCGGCCATGGCCTCGCTGAGTTATGGCGGGCTCGGCGGTCTGGTTTTTCTGGCCGCGATGACCGCAGGCATGTTCGCGGCCCCAATGCTGGGCGCGCAACTGGACAGAGCTGCAAACGCAGCCTAAGGAAATGGCATGGAGATTCGACCGATCACCCCCCGCTATGCCGTATCGCCGCAAATCACAGTTGAGGATGTGTCGGCGATAGCCGCTGCCGGTTTCGTCAAGGTGATCTGCAACCGGCCCAATGTTGAAGTACCTTCCATCATGCAGTCCGACGCAGTCGGAGATGCCGTGCGTGCTGCTGGTATGGAGTATGAAGTGCTGGAACTGACCCATCAGACCATGTCGCCCGAGAATGTGAAGCGGCAACGCGATATGGCGGAAAGCTGCAGCGGTCCTGTGCTGGCCTATTGCGCATCGGGTACACGGTGTTCGGTCGTCTGGGCCTTGGGTCAATGCGACCACATGAGTCCGGATGACATCCTGAGCGCGACGACCGATGCCGGATACCAGTTGGAAGGTCTGCGCCCGGCTCTGGAGCAACTCCGCGGCACCTCCGGCTAGGCCCCTAGTCTTCCCCGCTTCCCGGTTCTTGTGTGTTCAGCCCGGCAAGGTGAGAGATTTCGGCAACCATCCGTTCTGAATCTTCAATCAACGGATTATCCGGCACGATCTCTGTGCCTTCTGGTATCGACGCAGGTGGCAAAATGTCCACGTTGTTGGTGATTGGCTCTTGCACATTGTCCTGCGGGCGAAGCCTTCCTCGGCTTTCAATGAATTCCTGTGCCTCGGCACCGCTGAGCGCAGGTAGGGCAGCATGTTCATTCAGACGCACGGCTCGTAAACCGCCGCATTGGCCCAGGCGACCGACTCCTGCCCGCGTGCGGTCAATTGTCAGAACCACCGTTCGATCCAGACGCGCCCCAGGCAAAGGCAGAACATCATCAATCCGCATCGCGGACAGCGCGGACAAAGGCAGGGTCATCCGGCACAAGGCTGCATTCAAGTCAGCCCGCACCACGCCCGAGGATTGCTCAATCCGTGGGTCGGAATGTTCCGGATCCTGCTCAGCCACCTCCAGCGCAGCGGATGTTTCGGGCAAAAAGACCGATATGTGCCCCTGCCGCACCCCATTTGCCAGATCGACGGTCAGATCATAGCTGCGGTACACCTCATGGGTCATGGCCAGAGACAACTCGCGCAGGTTTGCCGCGCGTGTCGAATATTCATGCCCGGCCAGACAAACCGGTTCGTCGGCCGTATCGATCAGGTCGGCAGATCGGGTCAGCGCCGCTTCGATCAGGGGTGCCGCCATAGCGGCATCCGTATCGGTAAAGACCCGTGGGGCCGGGTCGACAGGCATCACTTCGCCAATCGTTTGGGTCTGGACGATGGCGGACACCACATGCGGGTCCAGACACACCGCCGAGCGCCCTTCAACCGCTTCAAAAACCAACAACAGCCAGTCCTGACCAATCGTTTCGCCAAGATCTTCCGCAGATCGGCTGGATTGTTTGGCCCCGATCACCGCAAGCGGCAAGTTCAGGCGATCCCCCGCAGCCCGCGCGAACCCCAAACGCAACGCCCGTAAACCCGAGCGCGGTCGGTCGCCCAAATCCTTCTTCCCAACGGACAGTTTCCGCGCCAAAGCGGCATTGACGGTTTCTGACATGTCGCCCGATCACCAATTGTTCCAGCAATTGGCAACAGGTGTACACCGCCGGACGTTACGAAGTTCTTTATAACTGTGTCACTGCGCAGCCTGTCGATGGGCCAATGGCAGACTGACTCGAAATGCTGCCCCGCCCTGCCCCGGCAAATAGCTGATCTCGCCCCCCAGCCGCTGCATGATCTCGCGGCAAATGGCCAGACCCAGTCCTGCCCCTCCGGCTTTGTCGCCACCAACGCGCGCGAATTTCTCGAACACCATCGAGCGCGCACCGGGTGGAATGCCGCTACCATTATCGATGAAATCAATGATAATGCGCCCGCCGACGTCATATGCAGAAATGGTCAGGACGGGCTCTTCTGCGTCACAGTATTTTTGCGCGTTAGAGATCAGGTTGATGAATACCTGCCCCAACCTGTCCAGGTCCGTGTGCAAGACAATCCGCTCTGCTGCACGTGCGCGTCGCACGCTGATCTTGCTACCTGCCCCGGCCAGTGCGCTGGACACTGCGCGATCCAGAAGCGAACGCAAGCTATCATCGCTGATGTTGAGGTTGACCTGACCATTCTCCAGAACGCTCAAGTCCAACAGATCGTCCAGCAGACGGGTCAGGCGCAACGCTTCGTCATGGATGATCGTGGCGTATCTGGTCTGTTCGTCCCCGCTCAACCCCTCGGCGTCGCGCATGATCTCGGAAAACGCCCGAATCGAAGTCATGGGCGTGCGCAATTCGTGACTGACCTGACTTAGGAAACTGTCTTTTTGCGCCGACACCTGCGTAAGTTTGGCATTTGCTTCACGCAGTTGCCGTGCCGTCCGGCTGAGCTCTGACGACTTCACTTCAAGCTGGCTGGAATACTCCAGCAGCTGCGCCGATTCATCGGCGACTGCCAACAGGTCTTCGACCGATACCGACGAGCCGCCTACGATCTGTCCGATCATCGCATGAGCTGTGGCCGTTCCAACCGACCCGCTCAACTCGCGCTCCAGGCGGCCAAGGAATGCCGGTGTCGGTTCGGGCAGGTGCGAACGCCCTCCCTGTTTCTCGGCCTCGGCCTGAAAGAACTCCTGCGCGGGACCGGTGCCCAGAATACGTTGGGTCATGATCATCAGATCTTCGCTTTGCGCGACCGAGCCGGACCAGCCACGTGGCGCGACCGAATGATCGAAGACATTGACAAACTGCGCGCCCTGTAACCGCTCCAACGGGCTGGGAAAGCTTAACAATGAGGCCACGCAAAACGCGATTGTGTTCAGCAACAGCGACCACATCACGGAATGGACGATCGGATCGATTCCTTCGATCCCGAACAGAGCCTGCGGGCGCAGCCAGCCTAAGCCGAACAACCCGTCCTGCAGCACGGATTCTGGCATCGACGCACCACTCATGCCGGGCAACAAGAGAGTGTAAATCCACAGCACAAAGCCAACCGTCAGCCCCACCAGAGCCCCGGTTCGCGTGGCCCCGCGCCAAAACAGACCGCCGACCAAAGCGGGCAGAATTTGGGAAATCCCAGCAAAAGCGACCAACCCGATCGACGCCAGCGCCGCACCTCCGCCAGACAGGCGGTAGTAGAAATAGCCCAACGCCATCACAACGGCGATGGACACGCGACGCGCCATCAAAACGATATTGCGCACATCGCCCGAGACCGAGCCCGTGCCCTCTTGCGTGTTCAACCAAATGGGCATGACGACATGGTTCGATACCATCGTGGACAATGCCATGGCTGTTACGATGACCATTGAGGTTGCAGACGAAAATCCACCGATGAAAGACAGCATTGCCAGCCAGTCGTTGCCCTGCGACAGGGGTACTGTCAGAACGAAAAGGTCGGGATTGGCCCCTTCGGGTAAAAGGTCCAACCCCACAACTGCGATGGGAACGACAAACAAGCTCATCAAAAGCAGATAGAGAGGAAAAGCCCAGGCAGCGGTTCTCAGGTGGCTTTCATCATCATTCTCGACCACCATCACCTGAAACATACGCGGCAGACAGATAAAGGCCGCCGCCGACAGGAAAATGAAGGTCGTCCACCGCCCGGCATCAACATGCCACTGCCCGATCTCCGACGCGTCGATCCGCTCCATCATGGCCGCGATACCACCAGCGATGCCCCATACGACAAAAACGCCGACCGCGATTAACGCAAACAATTTGACGACGGCTTCTACCGCGATGGCCGTGACCACCCCGTGGTGGCGTTCATTCACGTCCAGATTTCGCGTTCCGAAGAGGATGGCGAACACGGCCAAGCCAGCCGCAACCCAGAACACGCTGGACCCTTCGCGATACAGGCCCGATGGATCGGCTTCGGCGAAGATCGAGAAAGACAGCGTAATCGATTGTAGCTGTAGCGCAATGTAAGGCGTGCCGCCCAACACTGCCAGAATGGTAACGCAGACCGCCAGCGTGTTTGATTTGCCATAGCGAGACGACAGCAGGTCCGCGATAGAGGTCACTCTTTGACTGCGTCCCACACGCACCAATTTGCGCAGCCCCCACCACCAGCTGACCATGACCAGTGTAGGGCCAAGGTAGATCGTGACAAACTCCAACCCTGACCGCGCAGCGTTGCCCACGGCGCCGTAGAAGGTCCAAGCGGTGCAATAAATCGACAACGACAATGTGTAGATCAGCGGCGAGCGCAGCCATTTCCCACGCCCCGCCGCAGCCATGCGATCCGCAGCGAACGCAACGGCAAACAGAAAGACGACGTAGCCCAGACAAACCAGAATCAGAACGTTTATAGTGGCCATTACTCGGCCCCTGTATCAGGGTCCTCGGGCGTGCGCACGCGGCGCGCAACAAAGCCGAAGATCAGGCCAATCACGATCAGCGCACCCCAGCAGACGAAGATGTAAAATATTGCTGAGGACAAAGGCACGGCCGCATCACCGCTGGACCTATCCGGCCAAAGAAGCGGCAGCGCGAACAAGAGCGCCCCAAGAAACGGCAAAAGCCGGGCCGCATCGGTCAGCCTGCGACGGCGATAGCTTTGACGTTCCAGAAAAAGCGAGGGTCTCACACTCGGCGGCTGACCTTTTTCGCTCTCGTCTGACATTACATTTGGGTCGCCTGAGCGTGAAGATCACGCACAGCCGTCAACACTTCGGCGTTGGAAAACGGTTTGGTCATAAAGCGGCTGACGCCTGCATTTTCCGCCATTTCCCGGTCGCGCGACTGCCCGCGCGCTGTCAGCATCAAGACCGGAAGGCTTGCAAGCTCTTCCATCTCTCTGAGATCGCGCAGAATATCCATGCCGCTTTTGCCCGGCAGCATGACGTCCAGAATAACCAGATCGGGCTGAGCCCCCTGTATAACCTGAAGCGCATCGGTGCCATCGCCATGAATCTCGACCTGCCAACCCTCGCGGGTCAACAGGAACCGGATTGCCTCGGCAATGTTCGGCTCGTCCTCGATCAGCAGAACCTTACGGCTCATATTTTCAATTCCTCCCAAGACCGGTCGCCCATCCCAAGGCCGGTCACAGCCAGATTAAGCGTTCTGTCAGGAAAGTGTCAAAAACCTTCGCTCAAAATCGACGGCTCGCGGCGTGCGGTGCAGGTGTTGCTGGGACAGACCCGGCAGTTCGGCCCGACCTTTGTGACTGCTGCGTCGCCGGTTGTTTCCTGCACGGGGCGCACCAACATGACGGATCGATAGGCCGGATCCTGATCATATCCTGCTACCGTATGCGGCCAGGCATAGGCGAAACACTCGAACGTGGCCGAGGCCCGCCCAGTTTGTACAACGTGCTTGCGCACCGGAACCAATGGGCGGTTCAGAGCGGTAAATACTGGCCAAAGGGGGCAAGCCTCGCCATGTCTTGGCATGGCAAATCCCGAAACCGGCTTAAGGAACAAGATGCTGCCGGACGCATCGCACAACACCATGCCAACCGGTTCAGAAACGATACTTTCGGGCAAGAGTGCCATGCGCCGGAGGGCTGTCGCCATATCGACAGAAAAGTGACGTGCCAGGTCAATCGGGTCCGGGCCTTCGCCTTGAACAAATGAAGCAACTGCATCCAGTGGCATGGCTTGGGCATCAGCGCGGAGTGTTTCTAGCATATCACGCGCAACAGCCCGGGCCGCAGCAGTGTTGAGGTTGCCCAGATCAACTGAATCGACCTCACCCCCGTCCTCTAACTCTGGGAAAATGAAATCACGGGTCTGGAAGAACGCTTCAACCTCTTCCAACGGCACACCGCGCGGGTCGACCGCGGTATCGCTTTCGTCCAGAAACGTCACCAACGCCTTGGAACTGTCTGCCAACCGTTCGGCATCCTGATGCAGGTTTTTATGAAACCGTTCGCGCCATTCCGCTTCGATATCTTCGGTGTCAGCAAGAATCGCGGCCGTAGACCGAATCGCGGCTGCGGTTGACAGAACCTCGTGCATCGAGTCCGCAAGCTGGGGGTCATGGGTCAGCCGGTCCGACAGTATTTCGACATTGCGCTCCAACGAGACGACACGGCGATGCATCTGTGCCAGCACCCCCGCCCAACCGGGAAAGCGTCCGGCGAATTCTTCCAGACCATCCAACTCGGCCTGTTGGCCAACCGCATCCTCCGCCGCTTCGCGCAGCGCTGAAACCAAGGTGGCCTCGATCCCCTGCGTCAGCACAGAAGGTTCCACCGATAGCGCTGTGGCGATATCCACCAACAACTTGCCCCCAATCCGACGGCGATTGTGTTCGATCAGGTTGAGATAAGAGGCTGAAATCCCTGCCAAACGGGCCAATTCCGCTTGCCTGAGCCCTGCAATCTGCCGCCGCTCGCGTATACGGCTTCCAGTCAAAGTGTCACGCATGTTTGTATCCTCCTGACCAACGTCCAGCCAATCATCCAGGCATTATTTTCGAAACATACTATATATTTCTTCTACTTAGTCCAAAATTTTCAGGTTCAATTTACATCCTTTACATGATCAAAATGCACTCTTCGACAGCGCAGTACGTCATCATCGTGCAAGATATTGCTTCACCCCTTCTCTTCTGCGCGGTTTCCCGGCACGATACGTGAATGAGCGACCCTGCCTTTGAATATGCGCCTATCGGCCTTGTAGAGCTGGAAAATCGGATTATCCGGCGCTGTAATCTGCAATTCGCGCGCACGTTCGGCGGAGAAGAAGCGGACTATCGCAACATGCCACTGCTGCACCTCTATCCCTCGGTAGCTGATTGGGAACGGATCGGAGAGCGCAGCCTGCAGGTGATGCGCGACACCGGATATTACACCGATGAACGCGTCATGCGGCGGCGTGATGGCGATCTGTTCTGGTGCCGTGCTCGTGGCCGCTCACTCACCCCCGACGATCCGTTCCGGCACGGCATCTGGAGCTTTTCCGACATCTCGGAAGAACGGCCTTTAGTTGAGTTGACGGTACGTGAACGCGAAGTCGCCATCCTGTCCTGTCGCGGCTTGTCGGCCAAGGAAATCGGCGCTGAACTGGGGCTGAGTTTTCGCACGATCGAAGCCTATCGTGCCCGCTTGCTTGAAAAGTTCGGCGCGCGGAAGTTGTCTGAGTTGGTTGCGAAGCTGTCGGGAATGCCTCTGTGACCCGACCCACCCCATAATTTAAGCTGCAAACCTGTTTGTGATGGTGCGAGTCGGCGCTTTTCATGCAGGGCTGCTTGGCCTATAACCCTGCGTAATTTGATCAGAGCCCGCGAAAAAACAAACGGGCCAAAGGGGAACCGTCGAGGACACTCATGACAGATACCAAACACGAAGCGGATGTTGCATTCATCAAAGCTCTGGCAGAGTTGCTGCGCGAAAACGATCTGACCGAACTGCAGGTCAAGCGTGAATACGGCGAGGAGGACAGCCTGAATGTGCGGGTCAGCCGCATGACACAGACCGTCGCCGCTCCGGTTCAGGTCGCAGCGCCTGTTGCGGCACCGGCCCCGGCTGCTGCTCCTGCTGCGGTCGAGGCGCCCGCTGCACAGGAAGATCCGGCAAGCCATCCTGGCGCTGTGACATCGCCCATGGTCGGCACGGTGTACATGCAGCCAGAGCCTGGCGCACCTTCGTTCATCAGCGTTGGTGCCACGGTATCCGAAGGCGACACATTGCTGATCGTCGAAGCGATGAAGACTATGAACCACATCCATGCGCCTAAATCGGGTACGATCAAGCGGATTCTGGTTGGCGATGGCGACGCTGTGGAATTCGGCACCCCTCTGGTCATCATCGAGTAAGGCGGGCCCATGTTCGACAAGATTCTGATTGCCAACCGAGGCGAGATCGCCCTGCGCGTCATCCGCGCCGCGCGCGAGATGGGGATTAAGACGGTCGCCGTCCATTCCACCGCCGACAGCGACGCGATGCATGTGCGCATGGCGGACGAATCGGTGTGCATCGGCCCCCCGCCCTCGCCGCAAAGCTATCTGTCCGTACCAGCGATTATCTCGGCCTGTGAAATCACCGGCGCACAGGCGATCCATCCCGGCTATGGCTTCCTTTCCGAGAATGCCGAATTCGTGCAGATCGTCGAAGACCACGGCCTTACCTTTATCGGTCCCACTGCGGAGCATATCCGCGTCATGGGCGACAAGATCACTGCCAAGGATACGATGAAAGCCTTGGGCGTGCCTTGCGTTCCCGGTTCCGACGGAGGCGTACCTGATCTGGCAACCGCCAAAAAGATCGGTGAGGAGTTCGGCTATCCTGTGATCATCAAGGCCACAGCCGGTGGCGGTGGTCGCGGCATGAAAGTCGCGCAGACCGCTGATGAGATGGAAAGCGCCTTCATGACTGCGCGGGCCGAGGGCAAAGCTGCCTTTGGCAATGACGAAGTCTATATCGAAAAATACCTGACCACGCCGCGCCATATCGAGATTCAGGTCTTTGGCGATGGCAAGGGCAAAGCTGTGCATCTTGGCGAACGTGACTGCTCGTTGCAGCGCCGCCATCAGAAGGTGTTCGAGGAAGCCCCCGGCCCCAGCATCTCCCCCGAAGAACGTGCTAAAATCGGGAAGATCTGCGCCGAAGCCGTGGCCAAGATCGACTATATCGGCGCGGGTACCATCGAATTCCTCTATGAGAATGGTGATTTCTACTTCATCGAAATGAACACCCGTCTTCAGGTGGAACACCCTGTGACCGAAGGCATCTTTGGCGTCGATCTCGTGCGCGAGCAAATCCGCGTCGCCGCAGGCGAGGACATGTCATTCGGGCAGGACGACTTGGAAATCAACGGCCACGCCATTGAGGTTCGGATCAACGCAGAAAAACTGCCGAACTTCTCACCCTGCCCCGGTAAGATCACCGCGTATCACGCGCCGGGCGGTCTGGGCGTACGGATGGATTCGGCACTTTATGATGGTTATTCCATCCCACCTTACTACGACTCGCTGATCGCCAAGCTGATCGTTCAGGGCCGCGACCGGACCGAAGCGCTGGCGCGTCTGGAGCGCGCGTTGGGAGAGTTGATCGTAGACGGCATCGACACCACAGTCCCTTTGTTCCACGCCCTGCTGCAGGAACCCGACCTGCAAAGCGGCAACTACAACATCCATTGGCTGGAGCGCTGGCTTGCGGAGAACATGGAACAGTAACCGCCAAGGACCGGAGGGCACTCGCCTTCCGGTTCCCGCTTACCCAAAATGAGCTTATCCGCCGAACTTCTGCTGCACGGGTACTCCATCGGCGTTTTTCCGATGGCCGAACATCGCGATGATCCCGAGCTGTTCTGGGTCGATCCAAAGTTGCGCGGCGTTTTCCCATTGGATGGGTTCCACATTTCCCGCAGCCTTTCTCGCCGCATCCGCAATAGCGGGTTGGAAATCACGATCAATCAGGACTTTTCTGGGGTCGTGGATGGCTGCGCCGACCGGTCCGACACCTGGATCAACGCCGAACTGCACGGCCTCTATCGCCAATTGCACCAGACAGGGTATGCCCATTCTCTTGAAGTCTGGGACGGCACTGCACTTGTAGGCGGTGTCTATGGCGTGACCTTGGGGGCAGCATTTTTCGGAGAAAGCATGTTTTCACGCCAAACCGATGCGTCGAAAATCGCCCTTGCCTATCTTGTGGACCGCTTGCGACAGACCGGGTTTCATCTGTTTGACACGCAGTTTCTGACCGCGCATCTGGCGTCTCTGGGCGCCATCGAAATCCCGCGCAATGCTTACAAAAAGGAACTGGAAGAGGCTCTGAACCGCAGCGCCGAATTCACGGCGCCGATCCGTCAGTCTGCTGCGGGGGTAATACAGCGGATCACCCAAACGTCGTAGCGTGCATGATCCAGTGCGTTCAATGCCGGGGACGTCGCAATCATCCAGCCGTCGAACAGTTGATCAGCCTTCCCGGTTTCCCAGATGGTCAGGTAAGCAAATGCGTCACCCGTCGGGTTGTCCACCGGAAAACGGCAATCTCCCAACGCAACATCCAAGCCAAAAATAGATTCGGTCTGACCGTTTTGCATTTCAACATCGACGGTCTGCCCATTGACCTTGTCCAGCCCGCGCAGCATGGCCCCCGGGCCAGATTGAACCTTTTGTTGCGCGGCAGCGCCTGTCGTTGCCAACAGCAGGGCAATCAAAGCAGCACGTATCATTCGCTGCCATCTCCGGCCACAAACTTGACCAAAAGTGAGATCAGGCTGACCGCACCTTGTGTATCTTCGATTTCGCCTCCGGGCTCGAAAAAGAACGGCGACCCGCCCGGCATGACCTCGACAAAGTTGCCCCCCAGCAACCCCTCGGATGAGATCACGATGGCACTGTCATCCGGCACGAGAATGCCGTCGGCAATGGTGAAGGTCGTGTCTGCACGATAAGTATCAGGGTTCAACGTAACGCCTGTCACGGTTCCAATCTTGACGCCCGCAAGCCGGACATCCGTCCCGACACCGACCCCTTCCAGCGACCTGAAGGACGCGCCAAGTTCATATCCGGCCGCCCCCTGTGACAGACCCGTCGATTGGCTGGCGTAAACGCCAAATGCCAACGCACCGGCCAACACGACGCCACCGACAACAATTTCGGTCCAATTATGGCTCGACATCTTCGCCTCGCTTATTCCGGGCTCCAGGCCTCATAATCCTTGCGCTCGACCGGTTCGGCCCGACGCAACGATCCTGCTGGCGAATAAGCCAGTGCGGTTCCGGTCAGGTTCTCCTGATGTGGCTTTTCCCAGGATTTATGCGGCAAAGGCTTGTCTGTCGGAGGCTCATCCCAAGTGCGGTGCAACCAGCCGTGCCATTCCGGATCAACTCGGCTGGCTTCG
Source organism: Ruegeria sp. CDSA021 (assembly GCF_059612325.1). Taxonomy (NCBI): domain Bacteria; kingdom Pseudomonadati; phylum Pseudomonadota; class Alphaproteobacteria; order Rhodobacterales; family Roseobacteraceae; genus Ruegeria; species Ruegeria sp. CDSA021. Next base: position 271,948 of record NZ_JBXWQJ010000002.1, on the reverse strand, counting down.
GCCTCGCCGTTGAAGATCACCCAGCGCCTGCTGTCATCCGCCGTGCGATAAAACACATTGCCTTCATTGTCTTCGCCCACTTTGACGCCTTTACGCGACGTGTAGATCTGCGTGTTCAAAGTTGACCCGTTCCACCAGGTCACGGCTCGCAAAAGACTGTTCAGGATTCCCATCGGGTGCCTCCGGCATTTCGGTCGAGAAAAGGTATGGACCAAAGGCTCGCCAAGGTCCAGTGCCACAGGGGATACCTGCGTCACTCCGGCAGAAACGCGGTCACTTCAATCTCGATCCTGTATTTCGGATCGATCAGGCCACATTCAATCATCGTCGCAGCCGGAGGATTTGCGCCGAAGGTCTCGGCCAGGATCGGCCAGCAAGGCTCAAATTCCGTGCGATCCGGCAGCATATACGTCACGCGCACAACATTTTGAAAACCTGCTCCGGCCTTTTGCAGAGCGGCTTCAATGTTGCTCAACGCGGAACGGCATTGCGCGACAATATCTTCGCCCTGCCCAACTGTGCCAGCCACATGAACCCAACCACCAGCGGATACTGCGCGGCAGTAACCCACTTTCGCTTCGAATTCACCACCGGATGAGATGCGCTGAATCGTCATGCTGCTTCCACTTTGTTGCTCGAAATCCGCAGACCGCCGTACCGAAAAAAGGTCCCTGCGTTCATCTGTTCAAAGAAACCGGGGGAATTGCTCGAAATACGGTGGGGGCAGCGCCCCCTACCATCTTGTCTCAAGCAGCAAACACAGCCGGACTTCTTATCCAGCCGATGCTGATTCCGGGGCCGCGTCCGCATAGATGAACAGAGGCTGCGACTCGGATATTACCGCCTCTTCGTTCACCACAACTTCGCTGATATTCTTCATGCCCGGCAGTTCGAACATGGTATCCAGCAGAATGTCTTCCAAGATCGACCGCAGGCCCCGTGCGCCGGTTTTACGCTCAATCGCCTTCTTGGAAATCGCTTTCAACGCATCATCCGTGAAGTCCAGTTCGACATCTTCCAACTCGAACAGGCGCTGATACTGCTTGACCAAGGCGTTCTTGGGCTTTGTCAGAATGGTGACCAGAGCATCTTCGTCCAAATCCTCCAGCGTTGCCAGAACCGGCAAACGTCCCACGAACTCTGGAATCAGGCCGAATTTCAGCAGATCTTCTGGTTCCAGATCCTTAAAAATCTCGCCGACGCCACGATCGTCATTTTCGCGTACATCGGCGCCAAAACCCATGGCCGAGCCCTTGCCACGCTGCGCGATGATCTTATCCAGACCGGCAAAGGCACCGCCGCAGATGAACAGGATATTAGTGGTATCCACCTGCAGGAACTCCTGCTGTGGATGCTTGCGCCCGCCCTGCGGCGGAACGCTGGCCACTGTGCCTTCCATCAGTTTCAGCAAGGCTTGCTGCACGCCCTCGCCCGACACGTCGCGCGTGATCGAAGGGTTCTCGGACTTACGGGTGATCTTGTCGACTTCGTCAATATAGACGATGCCGCGCTGCGCGCGTTCGACGTTATACTCACTGGCCTGAAGCAGCTTGAGGATGATGTTCTCGACATCTTCGCCCACATAGCCGGCTTCGGTCAGCGTGGTTGCGTCGGCCATGGTGAATGGTACGTCCAAAATGCGGGCCAAAGTCTGGGCCAACAAAGTCTTACCGCAACCGGTCGGACCGATCAGCAGTATGTTCGACTTCGCCAGTTCAATATCGCTGCCGGCTTTCTGAGCATGGTTCAGACGTTTGTAGTGGTTGTGAACCGCCACCGACAGAACCCGCTTGGCTGTGGCCTGACCAATCACGTAATCGTCCAGAACCTCGCAAATATCCTTAGGCGTCGGAACACCGTCAGACGACTTCAGCCCACTTGCTTTGGTCTCTTCGCGGATGATGTCCATGCACAGTTCGACACATTCATCACAGATGAACACGGTCGGGCCTGCGATCAGTTTTCGCACCTCATGCTGGCTTTTCCCGCAGAAACTGCAGTAGAGCGTGTTTTTCCCGTCGCCGCCTGAATTCGTCGCCATGATCTACCTTTCGGGCTTCGTCTCTGCACCCCGGAAAGGATGCGCTTACGCCTGTTTGTGCAGCTTAGGCCAGCGCTCTGGCGGCTACAATCTCAAAATGACCCCCGCGCCGGTGGCGCGGAGTGTTGGACTCAGGCTTCTTCCGCATCCATTTTTGCGCGGTTTTCGACGATTTCGTCGATGTGACCCCAATCTTTCGCCTCTTCCGGGCTCATGAAATTGTCACGGTCCAGCGCCTTTTCAACCGCCTTTTTGGTCTGTCCGGTATGACGCACGTAAATGTCATACAGGCGATCCTTCAGCTTTTGCGTCTCGGCTGCGTGAATCATGATATCACTGGCTTGGCCCTGATACCCGCCGCTGGGCTGGTGGACCATGATCCGGCTGTTGGGCAGCGAGAACCGCATTCCCTTCGCGCCACCGGCCAGCAAAACCGACCCCATCGAGGCCGCTTGACCGATCACCAATGTGGAACATTTCGGCTTGATGTACTGCATTGTGTCGTAAATCGACAATCCGCTCGTCACCACACCACCGGGCGAGTTGATGTAAATTGAGATTTCCTTGTTCGGGTTCTCAGCCTCAAGGTGCAACAGCTGCGCGACCACCAGATGACTCATGCCATCGTGAATCGGGCCGTTGATGAAGATGATCCGCTCTTTCAGCAGACGCGAAAAAATATCGTAAGCGCGTTCGCCCCGGCTGGTCTGCTCGACGACCATTGGGACAAGCGTATTCATATATGTATCTACTGGATCGAACATTAGGAACCTGCCTGCTTTGCTTCGGATCGGGACACTATCCCAACAAGTATTACCCGAGTCTTAGTGTCGGCTCGGGGGGGCTGCAAGGGGGTGCAAGTGAGAACGCCGCAGGATTGTGGGGTGCGTCAGTCCCGGATACAATTGCCCTGATCCTTGGGTTTACGAGCGAGGGTCAATCGGCCATTCGGCTCCGACCGTTTTGGTGAACAGGGGAAAAGCCCACTTGGGTTCCCTTACACTCATCACAGTATTTTGATTTATTCATATGGAACAAAATGACCAAAACATGTAAGGAATGGGTTGCGCCACTCACGCGTGACAGAACAAAAACACGCCCGCTGAACGGGTTCGCAAGGAAAGTTATCGATGGCACTTCCCCAGCTGCCTCAGGACATATCCCCAGCAGATATGGACCGCATGGTCGAGAATGCGACGCGCGCGTCCAATTTTCTCAAGGCAATCAGCCATGAAGGTCGCCTTATGATCTTGTGTCACCTGGTGTCAGGTGAAAAATCTGTAACTGAACTGGAACAGCTGTTGTCCGCCCGGCAAGCCGCAGTATCACAGCAGTTGTCGCGCCTAAGGTTAGAAGGGCTGGTTGTTCCACGTCGTGAAGGGAAGGCCATCTTTTATCGTTTGGCCGATGACCGCCCGCAGCGGATGCTTGAAGTTGTCTACGAGCTGTTCTGCACTGACGCCTCCTAAGTACTGGTTTCGCAAACAGAAAGGTGTTACCGAGACATCATCGAGCACCAAGGAGACGAACATGATCCGCGTAATTTTGATTGGCCTGAGCCTGTTTGCCATCTCCGCTTGTGAGACCGCAAAAGGCGCAGGCAAAGACATTGAAAAGGCCGGAGACGCCATTCAGGGCGCTGCAACAGACGTGCAGGAAAACCTGTAAGCACTGCTCTTTGTGTGCACCACAGGCATCCAAGCAAATCAAATGTCTGGCGGTTGCGTCTGCGCAATCGTTCAGCGACCTTCGACCAAGCGGTCTCGGAGCTTCCCTGTCAATCGCCAATTCGGGGCCCTTTTGCACGCGCAAAAGAGCCCCGATCCCGTTCAGCAGGGGTGAGTGGTAGCCTGTATGAAACCGTGAGCCGACAATGGAAAAGGCGTCAGGTGCGCAGACGCGGTCTTTGCATGTATCCTTGCGGATACACCTGACGCCTTACCGGGTCGATGCACCCCAAGGGGCACCCCGATCCTTGTGCTACGACCCCCTCAGGGGCTGCAGCCGCCGCTTTAACCCCGAAAGGTTATTGCAGCACGCATCGGCTTTCTAAGAGGACGATCACCCTGACCGAACATTACGCTCGATTTCGGCTGATCCCAACGGTAAGTCTTTGAAGTTCTGAGAAAATACCAAGACCCCCTCGATCCCTCCAAACCTCTGGACCTTTGCGTCCCACCTTCGGTTCCGAAGACCCTAGGCAGTGACAGAACTGTTACACTCCGGCCCGCGTCCGACAAGAAAATAGCACTGCAGCATGAAAAATTGACGGGGATAAAGTGTTGATATCCGCCGGGACACTTCTGTGGATAATCCGAGAAAGCGCGGCATCGCGCAGGGTTGATCGGGGGCTTGTTCAAACGCGAGGCAACCACTCATTTTTCAACCAATGCTGCACGTGCAAATGCCTTCGCACGGCCAATTGAGCGAGAATCTCTGGGTTTATGCGGCCTTCAGACCTGGATTTTTCGAATCGTAAAGCCCGTGCGACTCACCGATCTGCTGCATCTATTTCACACCAGCGCCGCGGAACCGTGCGGATGGAACCGAGGCCGGATGGCACATACGTCACCACACGCGAAGCCGCGCTGAAGGTCCGCGAGATCAGATGACCCGGGCCGAGGAACGCCGCATTCCAACCCGAGGCGGTCTGGATCCTGTCGCGGGCGGTAAGCGTGCCACCCGGCCCACCTCCCTCCCTGGAGGAGACGATGGTTCCAATGTTGAGAAACGGTCCGACCCGATCGGCTAACCTACCATTCCGCCGCATCAGCAGTCGGGCGACGGTCCATACCTCTTACCGCCCGGACCGGGCCGGAACCGCTTCAGTTCACCTGACGTTCCAGAACGGTGCTGTAGGTCGTTCCGTTCCGCAGGCTACGGAAATCGGCATAGATCTTGCCGTCTTCATACCGGGCATCGATCAGCGCGTTGGCCCCGATCACCAGCGGTGAGGTTTCAACGATGCCGATAGACCCCGAGCCATCTAGGCTGATGGTTCCGGTGGCCTCGTATTCATTCCATTCGGTATCGCCATCACGACGCCACTTGCTGGGCCCCCAGAAGACATTGTCTTCCTGCATCTGGACGTCGAGCATCCATTCGGCCTGATTGAACCGGGGTTCGTCGCCCTTGTAGTAATGGCTGGGCTGGACGGTCGTGTAGCTCCCCAACCATGTGCCACGCAGATCGGGCGTAGTTTCGGCCAGAGCGGCCGTTCCAAGGCTGAGGGTCGTGGCCAAAGCGGCTGCTCCGGCAGTCATGTATCTGGTCATGGGCTCTCTCCTTTTCGTCTGCAAAACAGATTGGGAGGGCGCACACGGGTTGCAACTTACCTGAGGGAAACTTCATGATTGATTAAGCGGAGGCTTAGACTTGGAACTCAGGCCCAGGCCAGAGCTGTCCCAACAATGACCAGCGCGATGCCGATCCCCTCGCGATACGAAAAGTTCTCGCCGAACAGGAAATACGAGGCAATGGCGATCAGCACCACCTCGGCCCCCAGAATGCCGGTATAGATGATGCCCAACCGTTCGTTGCGCAGCGCGGCGAGTTCCAGTGTTGCGGCGGCCAGCAATGTGGCGACGATCAGAAGGGTCAGGCCAACACCGGGGAGTTTCCACCAGAACTTCATCGAGATCATGGCAACGGAATAGAGACCCGCCGACCCGAGGGCGATGAGGGGGATCATGGATGTTGACATCTGCGCCTCCTGCCGAGGTTGCCGTTTGGTCAAGTGTAGCAGGTGGGGGCGGTCGGGGCTGTGAGGTTGGTCACAGATGGGTGAGGCCCGTCTTGAAAACGGTTCAGTGGGCCGTTTCAGGGCCGAACGGGCGGGTAACAAAACTCAGTCATCGATCTTTCCAATTGCGTTAAGAATTTCAGCAACATCCATTAGTGCAGCAGCGGCAGCTATTCCGCATGACATTGCATAAAGAAAAACCCAGAACGAAATTCCCGAAACCCATACCACTGGAAAAGATACAGTCAAAAAAGTAAACGCCAATGCTACGAACTGAATCAAGATAAAATGGAAGAAAGCTGCTGTTACAGCCATAAGATATGATTGCTCATCTCCGCCTTGGCGAATGATTTTCAGGAAAGACTTATTGGAGAATGCTAAGAATATTGCCAGCCCCCCCCCAACGAAAAAGAAACCATGCTTGGGAGAATTGAAAAGCTCCATTCCACCCATTCAAAAATATTCTTTTGGTCGTCAAATCTGTCACGCCAAATTGGAGTGCAGAAACCCCAAAATATTCCTGATAGCAAGAGGTAGGGTGAGAGAACTAACGTTTTCCACCCCCCGTATGAGCGCCAATACGTTTGAAATGCACTCATCCCTTACCCAACGCTCTATTCCGCTTCGTGGCTTTCAGCGATTCTTCTGGTAGCCAGCGCCCTCGACTCATCCTGTGCCAGCACTGTATCGACTTCCAAGGGATACTTCTTTGTGTTTCTTTCTAACGGATCACCGTCATCATTTCGCCCCTTGGCATAGACGTATCCGTTGTCTTTAGCCAGTTCAGCCATCGCCATGTAATCATCATTTAAGACGATGCAATCTTCCCCGGCAGCCTTCGTAATCTCGGTTTTTAACCTTTTAGCGTGGATAGCTTCGATCCCATCCAAGATAGCCTTCTTCTTGTCACTAAGTACGTCCGGATTTGGCAAGTCCAGAAGAATTTCCACCTTTCGAATCTTGGAAATCGATAAAACATGATCGACGGCATTTGCCTGTGTTGCGATATGAACATCAAGTTCGTCAACGTCGCTAGGTTTGCACGCCTCCAGCACCCGCAAAAAGGCCAGTCGGGCACGGCCAACTGAAATAGTTTGGTTTTCATCGTTCTTTAACTCAACAAAAAGCCGATGGTCTTTTTCTCGAAAAGCGAATGAAAACACTCGCGAATTGAACCCTACCCCTTCTGGTAAAGAGACATCAGATTCTGAAAGCAGGCTTTCTTTTAAAGATTTTTTCTCGATCAAATTTGAAGTGGGATCAATTTCCGTCCACGTTGCTAATTTCCCGGTGAACACTCCATTGCGCACCTCTGAAATCGGGGACAATGTGGCAAACCGATCACCATGAAATCTGACGCCTCGAGTGTCGTTCCCAGCTATTGCAAACAACTTCTGATACGCCCCCGGAGGGTGTGGGTGAAGTACAGTGTTAAGAATTCCGTACGAACCGTCTATTCCATTATTCTTCCGCATAAATCACTTCGATGACTATGCGGAAGACGTACAGCATCAACTATCCATTTTCAACGCAGAGATGAATGCTTCTTGAGGAATATCGACCTTCCCGAACTGGCGCATCTTCTTTTTACCCGCCTTCTGCTTGTCCAGCAGTTTGCGTTTCCGCGTGGCGTCGCCGCCGTAGCATTTGGCGGTTACGTCCTTGCGCAGCGCCGAGAGGGTCTCGCGCGCGATGACCTTGCCTCCGATGGCGGCCTGGATCGGGATTTTGAACATGTGGCGCGGGATCAGGTCCTTGAGCTTTTCGCACATCGCCCGGCCCCGCATCTCGGCCCGGTCGCGGTGAACCATGGTCGACAGCGCATCGACGGGCTCGTCATTCACCAGCACCGACATCTTGACCAGGTTGTCCTCGGTATAGCCGGTCATCTGATAATCAAACGAGGCATAGCCCTTGGTCACCGATTTAAGGCGGTCGTAGAAGTCAAAGACGACCTCGTTCAGCGGCAGGTCATAGACGACCATGGCGCGGCTGCCCGCATAGGTCAGGTCCATCTGGATGCCGCGGCGGTCCTGACACAGTTTCAGCACGTCGCCGAGGAATTCGTCGGGCACCAGAATGGTCGCCTTGATGCGCGGTTCCTCGATATGGTCGACCTTGGACGGATCGGGCATGTCGGCGGGGTTGTGCAGCTCGATCATTTCGCCGTCTTTCATGTAGACGTGATAGATCACCGACGGCGCGGTGGTGATGAGCTCGATATCATATTCGCGTTCGATGCGGTCGCGGATGACCTCAAGGTGCAGCAGGCCAAGGAAACCGCAGCGGAAGCCAAAGCCCAGCGCGGCAGAGGTTTCCATTTCAAAGCTAAAGCTGGCGTCGTTCAGCGCCAGCTTGTCGATCGCGTCGCGCAGGTCTTCGAATTCGGCGGAGTCCACGGGGAACAGACCACAGAACACCACCGGCTGTGCGGGTTTGAAACCGTCCAGCGCCACTTCGGCCCCGTTGCGGTCATTGGTGATCGTGTCGCCCACACGGGTGTCGCGGACCTGTTTGATTGAGGCTGTCAGGAAGCCGATCTCACCGGGGCCGAGGCTGTCGACCATCTCCATCTCAGGCCGGAAAACGCCGACGCGGTCGACATGGTGCAGGGTGTTGTTCGACATGAACTTGACCCGCATGCCCTTTTTCAGCGTACCGTCCATGATGCGGACCAGAACAATGACACCGAGATAGGCGTCGTACCACGAATCCACCAACATCGCCTTGAGCGGCGCATCCAGATTGCCCTTCGGTGCGGGCAGATGGGTGACAATAGATTCCAGCGTTTCGTGGATGCCCTGCCCCGTCTTTGCGGAGACCTGAATGGCGTCGGTCGCGTCGATGCCGATCACATCCTCAATCTGTTCGGCCACGCGGTCACAGTCAGAGGCAGGCAGGTCGATCTTGTTCAGCACCGGCACGATCTCATGATCGGCGTCGATGGCCTGATAGACATTGGCCAGCGTTTGCGCCTCGACCCCTTGGGTCGAGTCCACGACCAGCAGAGAGCCCTCAACCGCGCGCATGGAGCGGCTGACCTCATAGGCGAAATCCACGTGTCCGGGGGTGTCGATCAGGTTCAGCACGTATTTCTCGCCATTGTCGGCGGTATAGTCGATGCGGACCGTGTTGGCCTTGATGGTAATGCCGCGCTCGCGCTCGATATCCATGCTGTCGAGCAGCTGTTCCTTCATGTCGCGATCCTTGACCGTTCCGGTCTCTTGGATGAGCCGGTCAGCAAGGGTGGATTTGCCATGGTCGATATGCGCGACGATGGAGAAATTGCGGATATGAGCGAGGTCTGTCATGGAATGGGGATATGTCCGGAGTTTGGGGCCTCGTCAAGCGTTGAAGCGTTGCAAAAAAGGTCTCGCCAGCGCCTTTCTTTTCCGCGGTATTTACCCAAAATTGGAAAATAGTTAAGATGTTGGCGTCATCAGGCCGTTTCAATAACAGAAAGCAGGGTAGAATTGGCCGATTATTCGATCTTTGTGTTGGGTGAAGGTCAATTGTCCGTCTCTGTGGCGCAGGGTCTGGACGGGATCAATCAGGGCACGGGGATACATCTTATAGGTGAGACGATTACCATTAATTCACGCGCTGCGACTGAAGTTTTCATCACGGATGCTGGATCGGACACCAACTTTTCCGACAATGATGGTAATCAGCGGTTAAACGGCGATCAGACAATCGATGGCACGCTTTTCTCCAGCGGCACGCGTGTTGAAGCCGAATATGGTATTACGCTGACTGATGGAACAACCACATGGCAGGCGGTTGCGTTCAACGTGAACAACTCATCACCGGCATATGGAACCGTTGAGGGCATCGCATTCATCGGGGGACCCGGACAGTTTCCGTCGGCCGGAGTACCTCTGACGGTCGTCAGCACACAGGAAGGTCCCAGCTTCGCATCAAACGCATATGTCAGCCCCATTTGTTACTGTCGCGGGACACTGATCGAAACCAAGTCCGGATACCGGCCCATCGAAATGTTGAAGCCGCGTGATGAAATCTGGACCCGTGACAATGGCTATCTACCCGTCATCTGGACAGGTGAACAGGCTGTCATCACAGCCGGTCGTTTCAGATTGGTCGAAATTCCCGAGGGAACGCTATCGAATTTCGCACCTTTGAAAGTGTCCCAGCAACACAGAATGCTGGTCACACACCCTTTGGCTGAAATCCTTTGCGCAGAGAACGAAGTGTTTGTTCCAGCTATCAGCCTTGTTGATGCGGGCATTGCAACAATGTGCAAGGAGAACAGTGCAACTTACCATCATCTGCTGCTTGAGACACATAACGCCATTAACGCCAACGGAGCAATTTCCGAGAGTCTGCTGCTGGCACCATCCACCAGCCGCCAGAACCCGGATGATCTGTTCTTTCGCGGCCTGGTCGATCAGGTTTCATATGCCGTTGAAACCGCGAGGCTGACACTGAAAAGAAAAGAGGCAACATTCTTGATCAACAGTATCTTGTCCGTTGATCCGAATTCCCGTTTGATTCATACTGCCGCACAGACCGAGAGGGGCATCAGACCCGTCCGGGCAGGCAAAAACGAGGCTCGAGTATGAAACAGTTTCTCCTAATCGCGTTTTGCGCCACGTCTCTGACGGCGGTGGCGCCGGTTGCAGACGCGGCGCAGATCAAACGGGCGTGTCTGGCGTCGGACCGGTCGGCGGCGACGCGGGATCGGTGTACTTGCATCCAGCGCGTGGCGGATCAGGCGTTGACCCGCAGCGATCAGAAGACCGTTGCCAAGTGGTTCTCCGACCCCCATCAGGCGCAAGAGTTGAAGATGTCGCAGACCGCGCGTGACGATGCGCTGTGGGATCGTTATCAGAACTTCGGCCAGATGGCGCAGGCGATCTGTAACTAACCCGTTCACAATCCTTGACCTGATGCCCACTGCGCCTCAGTAAGGACGCAGCGAAAGGTGGAGCGCATGGTGATGAAAGGGCTGACCCTGCGAGGTCTCGAGGTGTTCGAGGCGCTGGCGCGGACGGGATCGGTGGCGCAGGCGGCCGAGATCACCGGGCTCAGCCAGCCGTCGGTCAGCCAGCAGTTGCGTAATCTGGAAAAGGCCCTGGGCACCGAACTGGTCGATCACGGGCGTCGACCGATGCGACTGACGCAGGCCGGGCGCAGCTTTCTGGCGCGGGCCGAGGCGGTGCTGGCCGAATTGCAGATGGCGCAAAGCGAGCTGTCGGTCATGGAACTGGGCCACCTGACCACGCTGTCCATCGGATTGATCGACGATTTCGACAATGACCTGACCCCCCGTCTGGCCACCCTGCTGACTGACAGCCTGTCACGGTCCAAATTCAAGCTGATCACCCTGTCCAGCCTCGATCTGTTCGAAGCCCTGGCCGAGCAGCGGCTGCACATGGCTGTCACTGCCCATAGTGGCGAGGTGCTGGAGGGTGTGGTCGAGTACCCGCTGGTCCGTGATCCGTTCATTCTGGTGGCCCCGAAAGGCTCGGGCGGGGTTGAGGCTGTGCAGGAGGGGCTGCCGTTTCTGCGCTATGCACGCGAACAACTGATCAGCCGACAGATCGAGGCGCATATGGCGCGCGGGGCGCAGGAGTTCGAAGAGCGGTTCGAGATCGGATCGCATCTGGCATTGATGGCCATGGTTGCGCGGGGCCTAGGCTGGGCGATCACAACGCCGCTGGGCTTCATGCGTGCGACGCGGTTTCATGACGGGCTAGAGGCATACCCTGCCCCGTTCGGGGATTTCTCGCGCACGATTTCATTGCTGGCGCGCACCGACTGGTCGGATCAGGTGCCTCGGGAAGTCGCGGGCATGACCCGCCGGCTGATGCAGAACCAGATCATTGAACCAGCCCTGACCAAACTGCCATGGCTGAGCGGGCAATTGAAGGTGATCGGCGGCTAACGCTCCAAATGGGCGGCCAGACCGTCGACTGCCGTTTCGATCAGATCCAGCGCGCCATCGAAATCCCGCGTGTAGTAAGGGTCGGGCACGCAATCGGCTTGGGTGTCAGTGGCAAAGTCCGTCAGCAGGCGCACAGGTGTGTCGTTGCCAGCGGGGCGTAGTCCCTCGATATCCGCGATATTGTTGGCGTCCATACCCAGGATCAGATCGAACATTTCGAAATCAGCAGCGGTGAATTGCCGGGCGCGCAGGTCGCTGAGGTCGATGCCCCTGGCTTTTGCGGCGGCCTGCATGGGGCCATAAGGCTGGTTGCCTGCATGCCAGCCCATGGTTCCGGCACTATCGGTTGCGTGGTGCGGTGCACGGGCGCGAAAAGCGCCCTCGGCCGCGGGCGAACGGCAGATATTGCCCAGGCAGACAAAGAGGATACGGTGTGACATGAACAAGCTGTACCGCGCGGAGGAGAAATGGAAAAGATCGTCATTCTGACCGGAGCCGGAATTTCCGCCGAGAGTGGGCTGAGCACTTTTCGCGACGAGGGCGGATTGTGGGCGCAGCACCGGATCGAGGATGTCGCCACGCCCGAAGGCTTTGCCCGCAACCCGGCCTTGGTACAAGGGTTTTACAATGCCCGCCGCGTTCAGGCTGCTGGTGTACACCCCAATGCCGCCCACAAGGCGCTGGCCCGGCTGCAACAGGACTGGCCCGGTGAGGTGATGATCGTTACCCAGAACGTGGACAGCTTGCATGAAGCGGGCGGCGCGCGGGGCGTCATTCACATGCACGGAACACTGGCCGGTGCTTTATGCTCGGCCTGCGGTCATCGCTGGACCGCGCCGCCTGAGATGGCGGTTGGGGAACCCTGCCCTGCCTGTGCGCAGCCCACCGCCCGGCCCGATGTGGTCTGGTTCGGCGAAATGCCTTACTACATGGACGAGATTTATGACCACTTGGCCAGTGCATCGCTCTTTGCTTCTATTGGAACATCAGGTCAGGTCTATCCCGCAGCGGCTTTTGTTCACGAAGCACGGGAGGCGGGCGCGCGAACGGTTGAGATCAATCTGGAACCAACGCTGGGCGCATCCGGGTTCGACGAGCGCGTTGTCGGCAAGGCCACTCAGACAGTTCCACGATGGGTCGACCAGCTACTTGCGCGACGCTCTTAAGATGCAGACAACGCTTGCTTAATCTGTGTAAACTATCTCCGAAACGACTGGAGGAAGGGCCATGACGGAACAAGATTCCCAAAGCGGTGAAATTATGGAAGACAGCAGTATGGCCGGGCGCGACATGTTGGGGGCGCAACTTTCCGACCTGTGGTGGACTTTTCTGCTGCGTGGAATTCTGGCGGGGCTTGTCGGCATTGCGGCCCTGTTCTGGCCCTCGGGTAGTATCGCATTGCTGCTGCGGTTGGTCGGCGTTCTGCTGGTCCTTGACGGCGGCCTGACGCTTTTGGGTGTCGGGCGACGCGGCGTATTGGGCGGCGCCGCAATCGGGGCGCTTGTGATCGGCCTGATCCTGCTGATCTGGCCGGAAGGTACGGTCAAACTGGCCTTTTTCCTGTTGGGCGCATGGGCGCTGATCATCGGAATCGGTTCGCTGGCAGCCGCCGGGCAGATGCACGAGAGAGACCCGCAGCGCGGCTCCATGCGTGTCTCAGGGTTCGTTGCCCTTGTCGTCGGGCTTGTTTTGATGATCTGGCCAGCCGTCGCGCTTGTGGCTTTGGGATGGGGCATCGCATTTTCAGCGCTGGCCATTTCAGCGGTCATGTTCTGGCTGGCATCCCGTTTCCGTCAGGCGGGCGACCGTGTCGGTATGAAGACCATCAACAAATAGGTCTACACCTGATAAACGCCATCAGGCCGGGCAATACCCGGCCTGATGCATGGATGACAGCCGCAGCGCGGCCCGAAGACAGGCGTTGCCCTAGTTGGAATGTGATCCGTGGCCGCCCTTGTCTTGACGCTCCAGATCAACGGGGATTTCGATCTCAACCTCACCCGCCTTTTCAAAGATCAGCGTTACCGGAACCGTGGCGTCCTGTTCAAACGGAGCGGTCAGCCCCATGAACATCACGTGGTCGCCACCCCGCTTCAGCATGTGGGTCGCACCCGCCGGAATGGCAAAGCCTTCTTCGACATGCACCATCTTGGCAACGCCGTTGTCATCGACCTTGTGTGTGTGCAGCTCGACCCGGGCGGCGGCTTCAGACGCCACGCCAACAAGACGGTCGTCTGTATCGCCCTGATTCTGGATCATCATGAACGCCGCACCGGCTTTGGCGGACTTGCCCAACGACCGGGCATAGGCATCATCAACTGTGATGGTGCCTTCGGCAAAAGCGGGGATAGCCATGGACACGGTGGCCAAAGTTGCAAGCAAAGTAGTTTTGAGGGACATCGTGCCTCTCCTGTGTATATGGTTTGAAAAGGATTGGTTCTCAAACCAGTTCAGGCGGCGCACGCGCCGGAGCGCCCGATGCTGGCAGGGTGATCTGGTGACCCAGATGCCTCAACGGTGCAGGCTGCGCCTGTTCCGGAGCTGCGGGCAGAGCAGGATGGGCGACGGCAATCGCACCCAGCAATGATAGTGCGTAGTCCGGGCAGTAATGCGGCGGCGCGGTGGGTTGACCGCTTTCGTCCATATAGACAACAACAGGGCCAGTGCCGGTGCACAGCACCATCTGCCCCACGGCCTTGTCCATACCCCGCGACATGGCAAGGCCCTGCCCCGTCAGAACCAAGAGCAGAGATAGGACAACAGGTAAAAGTCTTACAATGGCAGGTCTCATCCTGACCCGGGTATAGGTCAGTCAGCAGAATAGCTTCAAGCGCCAAAGGGTCGCGCTTGAAGCTGATCTCAGTAATCTATTCCCGGTCTTTTCACCTTGCTTGTATTGAAGCTGGTATGGGACCGGTTCACCCTGCGCTGCATCCGCGAACAAGCTGAAATTGCCTTGCGAAAAACCGCGGTCAGAAACAGGATAAGGTAGAAACTTTTTAACGTCATAATTTGGCCCCCGCCTAATGAGTGATTGTGACGTTAGGTCAGATTCGAATCTCTGTATGTGAAGCAATTCACCAATCGGGGAAAATAATTTCGAATTTGAGAACAATGCCGATTGCCACTAGGCACCCACAATAAAAAAACCCCGCACCAAAAGGTGCAGGGCCTTGAAATCCATAAGTAAAAAGGCTTAGGCCGTGGCTTGTGCCTTGGCGATTTCCTTTTTCACTTTCAGAGCGTTTGCCGACAGTTCTTCGTCTTTGGCTTTGGCCAAGAACGCGTCCAGACCACCACGGTGATCAACCGAACGCAGAGCAGCGGCCGAGATGCGCAGCTTAACACCGCGTCCCAGAGTCTCGGACTGCAGGGTAACGTCGTTCAGGTTTGGCAGAAAACGACGACGAGTTCTGTTTTTGGCATGGCTGACATTGTTGCCAGTCATCGGGCCTTTTCCGGTCAGTTCGCAACGGCGCGACATGGTTTCTTCCTTTGTTTCTGGAGGCCGGGCACAAAGCCCTCGGCCAAATCACAAGGGGCACAACCCGAAGTCGCGCCCGAAAACTGGTTGGATGCGTGTAGTGGGAATCACAGGGAGGGTCAAGACGGGCTGCGCTAAATCTTTCATTTTGCGCGGCGTGCAGGATCCTTGCCCGCGTCCAACCCTTCAGGTCAGCGCGCTGAGCAGTTCTTCCGCCGCCTTGGCCGGGTTCAAATGTCCAGCAGAGACTTCGGTGTTCAGGCGCTCCATCTCAGCTTTGGCCTGCGGTGTATCGAGGCGCGCAAGAAGAGCATGGCGAACTTCTTGGTCGAACCAATAGCGCGCCTGCGCCGCGCGGTTGGCCTCCCATATACCATGGTCGCGGCGCCATTGGGTCAGGGTTTGCATCTCATCCCATGCCTGCTCCAGCCCGTGCTCTTCAACCGCTGATGCTGTCATGGCCTTGGGGAAGCCTTCCGGGTCCTGTGGGCGTTTGCGCAGCAGTCGCAAAGCGCCCGCATAATCCGCGCAGGTGCGTGTGGCGGTGGCCTTCAGGTCGCCATCGGCCTTATTGATCAGGATGATGTCGGCCATCTCCATAATACCGCGTTTCACCCCCTGCAATTCATCCCCGCCCGCTGGGGCCAACAGCAGCAGGAAAAGGTCCGACAGTTCGGAGACAACCGTTTCGGACTGCCCCACACCGACAGTTTCGATCAGCACCACGTCATAGTCCGCTGCTTCACACAGGGCGATGGCCTCTCGGGTGCGACGGGCAACGCCACCAAGATGGCTCTGGCTGGGGGATGGCCGGATGAAAGCGTTTTTTTCACGACTCAAACGTTCCATCCGGGTTTTATCGCCCAGAATCGAGCCGCCCGAACGGGCCGAGCTGGGATCGACCGCCAATACGGCCACACGCAGCCCCTGCCCCGTCAGCATCATGCCGAAGCTTTCAATAAAGGTGGACTTGCCAACGCCAGGCGTGCCCGACAGACCGATCCGCAGCGCCTGACGCCCCGATCCGGCAAGCTGCGCCAATAGCTCGCCGGCCTGTGCGCGATGATCGGCGCGGTTGCTTTCGACCAGAGTGATCGCGCGCGCCAGCGCCCGGCGCTCGCCCTTCAAAATCCTGTCACCTAGGCTGTCTATCTGCATACTCATCCCGATCTCTAAGGCAGGAATAGTTGCCTTTGTCCGGGGGCGTTTGTCCAGACCGGAGGAGACAGGAAATGCGATCAATGCAATGGCTGCGTCATTTCGTGCAGTGCTTTATCTTGATCTGCCTGCCCGGCATAGCCCGGGCAGAGACGGGCCAAAGCCAGTTCTCGCGACGTGCGCTGGGGGTCAAGGTCGGGGAAATGTCGCTCAGCTCGAACACGACGCCTCACAGTACGCCGTGTCAGCTCGGTTAGCCACAACCGGGCTGGCCGGAACGCTAAAACGCATCCTCTTTGTGATAGTGGCCTCTGGGCGTCGCAACGGTAACCGTTTCTTACCTCAGCGTTACATCGAGGACATGGACACAGGTCAGCGAGTTTCGCGCGCTCGGCTGGTTTACTCTGGCGGTGTTGCGCGCGCCAGTGGCCCAAAGATCGGTGATCGCGGCCCTTATGCCGTGACCGACCGGCAGCAACGCGGGGCGGTCGATCCGCTGACCGCGATTATCATGGTTTTGCGACATCAATGCCCTGCAGAGTTATGCCGACTGCGCCAAAGAATCTTTGATGGGGAACGGCTGACACAAATCACACTAACCCAACGTAGCGAGGCAGATGGGCGTGTGTTCTGTCGAGGCCAGTTTACACGGTTGGCAGGATACGCACCGAGCGACCTGTCCCGGGGTAACAGCTCTCCAGTGCTGGTAATCTACGAACCACTTGGCTCTGTCATGCGCGCTATGAGGGTTGAAGCGCAGACCATATAGGGTGCCGCAGTTGTTCAGAGAAAATAGCGCGAACTGGACGCCACCTGCGCGATGGCGGATAAGGGCCGGATGACGACACGCCTACCCATCGAAGACGCCATTCCCGAACTGCTGGACGCCCTGCGCGCGCATGGGCGCGCGGTGCTGCAGGCCCCGCCCGGAGCAGGCAAGACCACGCGGGTCCCCCTGGCGATGCTCGAGGCGGGTCTGTGCGACGCAAAGATCGTCATGCTGGAGCCCCGGCGGCTGGCGGCACGGGCTGCCGCAGAGCGGATGGCAGAGACACTGGGTGAGCGCGCAGGCCAGACGGTTGGGTATCGCGTGCGCGGCGATGCGAAAGTGTCCAAGGACACACGGATTGAAGTAGTGACCGAAGGCATCCTGACCCGGATGCTGCAATCCGACCCTGACCTGCCCGGTATCAGCTCGGTGATTTTCGACGAATTCCACGAACGCTCTCTGAACGCCGATCTGGGGCTGGCGCTGTGCCTTGAGGTTGCAGGTGCGTTGCGGGATGATCTGATACTGCTGGCCATGTCTGCCACACTGGACGCTGAGCCAGTTGGCCGGTTGATGGAGGCACCGCTGGTCACGTCACAGGGGCGTAGTTTTCCGGTCGAGACGCGCTGGCTGGATCGCCCCTTGGGGCCGCAGGTGCGGCGTCTGGATGCACTGGTTGATCTCGTGGTGCAGGCCGAGCGTGAAACGCGCGCCGCGGGTGGCGGCCTATTGGTGTTCCTACCCGGTGAAGGTGAAATCCGTCGGGCTGAAGCCGCATTGAAAGCCCGGCTACCCGAGGCATGCGCCGTGCATCCGCTTTTTGGGGCAATGCCCTTTGCCGCCCAGCGCGCTGCGATTGCCCCTGCCAAGACCGGGCGAAAAGTGGTGCTGGCAACGTCGATTGCCGAAACCTCTCTGACCATCCCCGATATCCGAGTGGTCGTTGATATGGGGCAAGCACGGCGGGCACGGTTTGATCCGGGTTCAGGCATGTCGCGGTTGATCACAGAACGCGTGACGCGGGCCGAAGCGACGCAACGCGCAGGCCGCGCGGGCCGGGTGGCCGAAGGCGTATGCTATCGGCTGTGGTCAAAAGGTGAAGAAGGCGCGCTGGCTGCCTACCCGCCTGCCGAGATCGAGGCGGCAGACCTGACTGGACTGGCGTTGGAACTGGCGCTGTGGGGCGCGGATGCCAGTGATCTGACCTTTCTGACACCACCGCCCGACGGAGCCATGGCCGAGGCACGGGCTTTGCTAAGGATGCTGGACGCACTGGACGAAAAGGGGCGGATCACTGAACACGGGCGAGCCCTGGCCGCGCTACCTCTGCATCCCCGACTTGGTCATATGCTGGTGCGCGCAGGCTCACAGGCCGCGCCATTGGCAGCCCTCATGGCCGAACGTGACCCCTTGCGCGGCGCCCCGGTCGATATCGCGCTGCGACAAGAAGCGCTGCGGGATGTGCGGGCGTTCCAACGCAATCGCGTCTGGCAGGTGAATATCGGTGCCGTGGATCGAATCAAAACCGAGACCAAACGGCTGCGGGCGCGGGCCAAGGACGGGCCCGAGCACCTGAGCCCGGCTGCCATGGCCGCCCTCGCTTATCCCGATCGTGTCGGACAACGGCGCAAGGGGGAAGCGCCACGCTATGTGCTGTCGGGTGGCAAGGGCGTTGTTCTGGACAATGGCGACACGCTGGCGGGTGCGCCCTATTTGGTTGTGACTGATACGGATGGGAACCCACGCGAAGCAAAAGTACGCATGGCCGCGCAGATCTCGGAACAAGAGATCCGGGATTTGTTTTCCAATCAAATCGCCTGGGCTGACAGTTGCACGTGGTCGAAACGCGAACGCCGGGTTATGTCCCGACGACAGGAGCGGTTCGGAGCGATCACGCTGGATGATCGCATTTGGAAGGATGTCCCGGACGAAAACGTCGCGCGAGCGATGCTGGACGGGGTCCGCGATCTGGGGCTGCGACTGGACGGGGCTGCCGGCCGATTGGCGGCCCGGGTCGAACTGGTGCGCGCGGACGGGACCGACCTGCCCGATTTCTCGACCGAGGGCCTGATGGCCGAATTGGAGGATTGGTTGCTGCCGATGCTCTCGGGTGTCAAAAGCGCCGAGGACTGGAAGCGCTTCGACCTGTTGCCCGCCTTGCGCGCCCGATTGGATTGGGCACAGACGCAAGACCTGGACCGGCGTGCTCCGGGGTCGTTTGAAACCCCGCTGGGGCGCAAGGTTCCGATCGACTATAGCGCAGCGGTGCCCGAGATTTCGGTCCGGTTACAGGAATTGTTCGGCGTATCTCGCCACCCGGTCGTCGGAGGCACGGCACTGAAGATCACCCTGCTGTCCCCAGCCCAAAGGCCGATCCAGATCACCCGCGATCTGCCCGGATTTTGGGCTGGCTCATACGCGGATGTTCGCAAGGATATGCGGGCGCAATATCCAAAACACCCCTGGCCCGAAGACCCAACGCAGGCTGATCCCACACTGAAAGCCAAACGCAGGCGTGATTGAGGTGGTCAAAACAGGATCCAATACACATGGTTTTCTTCAATTCACCGCCTGAGACGGCTCGTAATCAAAGAAACCCTGAAGATATCATTGAAATACAACATTGGCACTGTTAGGTCCGTCCAGTTCCGATGACATAATTTGGTTGAAGCGCTGCTTAATGGGTTCAACACTGCGAAAACTCTGGGAAGAGGTTGGACGACCTCTGTTACTGCGCCCACAGCGGGTGCAGTTTGCAGCATTGTGCACCCGCATTCATGACGGTCAGGACGAAGTTCTGCTGATCACAAGCCGTGACACCAAACGTTGGATCATCCCCAAGGGTTGGCCTATCGATGGTCTGAATGGGGCGGAAACGGCCTTGCAGGAAGCTTGGGAAGAGGCCGGAGTACGCGCGAATACGGTTCACAAAGATCCCGTCGGCCATTTCACTTATGACAAGATCCTCAAAGACGGTTCGGCACTGTCGGTTTTAACCAATGTCTACCGGATTCCCGTACAAGCGTTGGCCGATGATTTTCCCGAAGCCGATCAGCGTGAACGCGGCTGGTTTTCCCCCACCGAAGCAGCAACGCGCGTTCAGGAACCCGAGTTACAGGCGCTGCTGCGGCAAATGTAACGAATTCGCAACAATTTGATGGCACCCAGCTTGCCCCTGCAATGGGAAACCGTTACCTGCGGGCGATCTTCAAATTTCTGACCAAACCAATGTCTGACTCAAACCCAAAACCACGTTGGCAGGCGCTTGACAGCGACCTGCACCGAATTTCCCGCGTCGAGACCGCCAATATACACGTGTCGCGCCCCTTGTTGGCCCCGGGGATCGCGCTGGCGTTCATGGCGCTGGCGGGGTTGACTGCGGCCGTTCTGTTTGGTCAGGCCGACGGCGGCCATATCATCATCGCGGCGGCTGCGTTTGGGGCCTATATGGCGATCAACATTGGCGCCAATGACGTGGCCAACAACATGGGTCCTGCGGTTGGTGCGAATGCACTGACAATGGGCGGAGCCATTTTGATTGCCGCTATTGCCGAAAGCGCGGGCGCATTGCTGGCTGGCGGGGATGTGGTCTCGACCATCTCCAAGGGGATTATCGATCCGGCCTCGGTGCAGAACAGCGATGTGTTCATCTGGGCCATGATGGCGGCGCTGATCTCGTCGGCAATGTGGGTCAATCTGGCGACCTGGGTCGGCGCACCGGTGTCCACCACGCACTCGGTCGTGGGTGGGGTTATGGGTGCCGGGATTGCAGCAGCGGGCCTGAGCGCGGTGAACTGGGGCACGATGAGTGCAATTGCAGCCAGCTGGGTAATTTCTCCGGTGCTAGGAGGCGTGGTTGCAGCCGGTTTTCTGGCGCTGATCAAGAACAAGATCCAGTATCAGGACGACAAAATTGCTGCGGCACGCAAGTGGGTGCCGATCCTTGTGGCGGTGATGGCGGGGGCCTTTGCCACCTATCTGTCCGTAAAAGGTCTGAAACGGATCGTGAAAATCGATCTGGAGATGGCTCTGCTGATTGGTTTAGGCACAGGGCTTCTGGCCTGGTCTGTGACCATTCCCTGGGTTAAACGCAAATCCGAAGGACTGGAGAACCGAACCCGGTCGCTGAAGACACTGTTTGGACTTCCACTTGTGATCTCGGCCACGTTCCTGAGCTTTGCCCATGGCGCGAATGACGTCGCCAATGCAGTTGGTCCGCTGGCGGCGATTGTTCACGCGGCAGAGTTTGGTGATTTCGCCTCGAAGGTTTCAATCCCGCTTTGGGTGATGATCATCGGCGCGTTCGGAATCTCATTCGGTCTGTTCCTGTTCGGTCCCAAGCTGATCCGGATGGTGGGCAGCCAGATCACCAAGCTGAACCCGATGCGCGCCTTCTGCGTTGCCCTGTCGGCGGCGATCACCGTGATTGTGGCCAGTTGGCTGGGCCTGCCGGTCAGCTCGACCCATATTGCCGTTGGTGCGGTCTTTGGCGTCGGCTTCTATCGCGAATGGCATTCCGAGCGTCGGCGCAAGCAGACGAACCTTCAGCGCATTGCTACCCAGCAACTGGCCCCGGAAGAATACCGCCGCCGCAAACTGGTGCGACGGTCACATTTCATGACCATCGTGGCAGCATGGGTTGTGACCGTGCCTGCTGCCGCAACGATGTCAGCCTTGATCTATTGGATGCTCACCGCCTTCGCCTGACGGGTGCGGTCACATCCGGATCTGATCCGGGGTCAGCTTATGATCGGGCGCGTGTTTGATCAGGTCGGACACTTGAATGCAGATCGGCGTCGGCACCCCGGTTTCCCGGCCCAACCTTATGATATGGCCTTGCAGACTGTCGATTTCCGTCTGCCGTTCGGCCATCAGATCATAAGCCATCGAGGTTCGGGCGTTGGGATCAATGGTCAGCATCCGGGCCGCAACGCGGGTAAACAGCGGTGTCGGGAGCCGCAGTATATGCGGGGTCATCCAAACTGGCAGCGGCGTGGTTGAGGCCGCTGGATGCCCTGATGCCTTGAGAACGGAAAGTGCCTCGGCCATCTGATCAGCCATAAGGTTGCGCCAATCGCGGCTTGTCAGTTGATCCACAATCGTAAGGCCGGAAAGGGCATTCAGCGCATTGTTCAGATTGATCAGCAACTTGCCCCATTGCACCGCCTCGATCTGGTCACTCGCCAAGACCGGCAGGTCAGGGCTGTCAAGACGGGCGGCCAAATCGCCGGGGCCGTTTTCGATGACAATCTCGCCCGATGTTGCCCGGTGATAGGACGCGGGGCCGTTGGGCACCACGTTAAAGGGCACCATCCCGGCACGCACATCTCGCCCAGGCAAGGCGACACGCAAAGTCGCAGCATTTGCGATCCCGTTCTGCCAGGACAGGACAGGAGCGCTCTGCGGTGCCTCGGCGGCGATCAGGTCGGCCATATCCGCCGTGGCCCCCGATTTGACGGTGACGATCACCAGTTCGGCATCTCCCAAACATGCGGGATCGTGGCTGAGGGTTAAGGAACTGGTCGGCGCGGTGTAATCGAGCCCGTCAAAGTCGGTGACCGTCAGCCCGTGTTGACGGATCGGGTCCAGCACACGGGCGCGGCCCAGCAAGGTGACGGAATGGCCCACCCGGGCCAGCAATGCGCCGCAATAACACCCAATGCTGCCCGCACCTGCAATAACGAGTTTCATAAAACCCTCTCAGAAACACCTGAAAGGATCACCGCAAATGGCCCGTTACACAACCCCGCGGCTACCGAGGTCGATTGTCAACGCGCCAACCGTGGCTTGGTACGTTCAAGCTCTTCAGAAATAGGGATAAATTCCTGATCGTCACCCGGCGGTAAGTGGAACGCGCCATTGGCCCAATCGGCGCTTTTCCACTCACGCGTTGCGGTTTCGATCTTTTCTTTCGAAGAGGACACGAAGTTCCACCAGATATAGCGGCCCTCGTTCAGGGTCGCGCCGCCCAGCAGCATCAGTCGCGCACCCAAGGAACCTGCCTTAACCGACAGTTTGTCACCGGGGCGGAACACCATCATGCGGCCTTCATCAAACGTGTCGCCTGCGACCTCGACCGAACCCTGAGTGACATAGACGCCGCGATCCTCGTGATCATCGGGCAGCGGAAAGGAGGCACCGGGTTCAAGCTGCACGTCCAGATAGAAGGTCTCGGACAGCATGGTGACCGGACTGGTTTGGCCATAGGCCGAACCCAGGATCAATCGGGCACTGACGCCCGCGTCTTGAAGATGCGGCAGCGCGGCCTGTTTGTGATGCTCGAAATCAGGGGCCATATCCTCGTGCGCTTCAGGCAAGGCGATCCAGGTCTGGATGCCAAACAAGCTGTGTTTCTTGCCGCGCGTCTCGTCGCTGGTGCGTTCGGAATGGGTGACACCCCGTCCTGCGACCATCCAATTGACCTCACCCGGATAGATCATCTGGTGGGTGCCGAGGCTGTCGCGATGCTCGAACTCGCCCTGATAGAGATAGGTAACGGTGCCCAGTCCGATATGAGGGTGGGGGCGCACGTCGATACCGCCTTCGGTGATGAATTCGGCGGGGCCCATCTGATCGAAAAAGATGAACGGACCCACCAGTTGCCGTTTGACCGAAGGCAAGGCCCGGCGCACCTCGAACCCGCCCAGATCACGGGCGCGTGGAATAATCAAAGTGTCCAACGCCGGGTTTTCCGAGAGACACTCTGGATTGTGGGTCGGATTCCAACTCATTGCATCACTCCCTACGCTGCACATGGCAAAGCTGAACATCGTTCGCTCATGCAAGAGATAGCCGCATTTTTCGGTCAATAAAGTGCACAAACGCACAGACTGGGTGCATTGCCGGTCTAATTAGCGGGGCCAGAGTCGGGGAAAAAACGAGCCATTGATCCTATCCCCCTCGCCATAACCCGCGGCCTCGAACTGCGCGCGCTCATCTTTGGTCCAGTCGCCACGGTATCGAATGACGCCATCTGGTGCAGTCATGCGCAGCGTGAAACGGCGCACCGTTTCCGACGGGGTGATCGAGGACAGCCCACCATGCAACGTCCGCATATCGAAAAAGATACAATCTCCAAGCTCCAGATCCCATTGTAACAAATCATAGGCGTCCGGGTCCGCGTTGACATCAGGCGGCGGGTGATAAGTTTGCCCGGCAACCTCAGTCGGTTCATAACTTGGGTGCCCATCAGCAAAGCGCACCCGCATGAAAAGCTTGTTCCACAGGTGTGATCCCTTGACGAAGGCGATACCGTTTTCCTTTGTTACCGGCTCCAACGGCAACCAAAGAACACACATGGTGCCTTCGAAATCGAAATAAGACAAATCCTGGTGGAAAGGTGGACGCGAAGTTGATCCAGCTTCACGAAGAAACCAGTTGTCCATAACTAGGTTGATGGACGGTGCCCCCAACAACCCGGCGGCAAGCGGCGCACAGGGTGAGTTGTGAACGAACTCGGTGAATTGTGGGACTTTGTTCCAGGCCCAGTAATCCTCGAAATAGCCGCGGGCGTTCGGATCTTTGGTATGGCGGGTGAAATTATCGGTTGGACTATCAAGGTCGGCGTCGATGCCTGCGCGTAGCAACGACAGCCAGTCGGACGAGAATTTTGACCGAAGAACAACGGCCCCGTCGCGCTGGAACGCCGCAATATCTTCGACTGAGACCTGATCAGTTTGCGTCATGGCATGACCTTTCGATTCAGACACCATGAGCGCAAGCTTCGCACCTTACAAAACGAAACGTCAAAGAGTTTCGGTCCTGTGGCCTCTGTCCGCCTCACAGAAGCGTGAGAGTAGGCCTTTCTGAATCTAGTTGTCTCGGAATCTGCCGGAAACATGCTATCTTACTTCTCGTTATCGGACCAAAAGTAGTCGCGGATTGGAGGTTTCTCGATGACTGGCGCGTTGCTCTCCCGTCGTTCACTGATCACCCAAGGTGCCGCCGTTGTGGCAACCGGGACCTCGGGGCTTTTGTTGCCAGCACGCGCAAGCGGGCTAGTGCCAACGCCTTCGATGCGGGGCGGATCGAACAATTATCGCCCCGGTGCACCAATCGTGGACCAGATCGGTGGCGGTGGGTTCTGGATGACCGGCACGGTGCGGCGCGCAGGGGACGGAGCCCCCCTGCCCGGCCAGCGCATTCAAATCTGGGCACATACTACCGAGGGGCACGAGCGCGATCCGCACAGCCACGGCGCCACATTGACGGATGCGAAGGGTGAGTTCCGGCTGGAGATGCCGCAAATCGTGCCCGCCTTTGGTCAACCGCACGGGCATCTGGCTTATGACAGTGAGGAGTTCGAGACCGTTTTCCTGCGCCCCGTGATGTCGAGCGCAAAAGACAAGACGTTAGCCGCGCATTTTGTATTGCAGCCGCTCTGAAACGTGGTGAGGAGTATTGTTATCTGGGCGGTGCTGGGTACCGCTCTTACCGTGCCGATCATCGCATCGGCCTTTAGCCCTTACCTGGCGTGGCGTGACCCGATCTACATTCTAGCCGGATTTGCGGGCATCATCGGGATGTGCCTTCTGCTGATGCAACCTTTGCTAGCCGGACGCTGGCTGCCCGGGCTTTCACCGGTGACAAGCCGATACTGGCACAGATGGTGCGGTCTGGCACTGATCGCAGCCATCGTAATCCACGTCGCCGGGTTGTGGATCACAAGCCCTCCGGACGTGGTGGATGCCTTGCTATTTGTTTCAGCCACCCCTTTTTCGGCCTGGGGCGTAATCGCCATGTGGACCGGCTTTGCCGCTGCACTGATGGGGGTTTTACGTCAACGCTTGCGCCTGCGGTTTCGAGTTTGGCGTCTGGGTCACGTCACTTTGGCCATCGCGACCATTCTGGGCAGTGTTGTCCATGCATTACTCATCGAGGGTACGATGGAAATCATCACCAAGATCGCCCTGTGCGTTCTTGTGATTTTGGCGAGCGTCGGAACGCTCGCCAGATTGCGGGTTTGGGAGGTACGACGGCGTTAAACGCCAAGGCACCAGCGCATAACCGCTTTTTGCGCATGCAGGCGGTTTTCAGCCTCGTCAAAAATGACCGAGTTCGGACCGTCCATCACCTCAGAGGTTGCCTCCTCCTCGCGGTGGGCAGGCAGGCAGTGCATGAACAACGCATCCGGCTTGGCGTGGGACATAAGTTCCGTGTTGACCTGATAGGGGCGCAGCAGATTGTGGCGGCGTTCCTTGGCAGACTGGGAATCGTGCATCGAGACCCAAGTGTCCGCGACCACCAAATCAGCCCCTTCAACGGCCTTGAATGGATCCCGCTCGACTACGATTTGAGACCCTTTCTGCCGCGCGAACCCCATGAACTCTTCTTCGGGGTCGAATTGCGCGGGGCCGGTGAATGTCAGGTCGAACCCGAACTGGCCTGCGGCGTGAAGGAAAGAGGCGCAGACATTGTTGCCATCGCCAGTCCAGACCACCTTTTTACCCGCGATGGGGCCACGATGTTCCTCGAACGTGAGCACGTCGGCCATAATCTGACAGGGATGGGTGCGGTCGGTCAGGCCGTTGATAACCGGCACGTCTGAATATTCGGCCATTTCGGTCAGGATGGTCTCGTCAAAGGTCCGGATCATGATCATGTCGACATAGCGCGACAGGACGCGGGCGGTGTCGGCAATCGTCTCGCCATGGCCCAGTTGCATGTCCTTGCCGGACAGTACCATGGTCTGACCACCCATCTGACGGACGCCCACGTCAAAAGAAACACGGGTCCGGGTCGAGGGTTTTTCAAAGATCAGCGCGACCATGCGACCGGCCAGCGGCTGATCGCTGTCTAGCGCTGCCTTGGGACGGCCCAGGCGCGCCTGTTTCATCGCGCCCGCCTGATCGATCATGGCCCGCAGGTCGGAGGCATCGGTTTTATGGATGTCGAGGAAATGGTTCATTTTGCTTCGCTTTTGGCTGATGGCGGGTGCGGGTCAGCCCCCACACCCCCGGAGTATTTGGAAAAAGATGAAGCTCAGGCAGTTGCGAGCTGGGTTTCGATCTGTTTGGCAGCTTTGTCGAGGCGGATCATGGCTTGAGCGATGTCATCCTCGGTCAGTGTCAGCGGCGGCAACAAGCGGATCACGTTGTCGGCGGCGGGGACGGTGATAACCTCGTTGTCATAGCCTGCACTGACCACATCGACATTGGCAGGTCTGCATTTGAGACCGAGCATCAGTCCACAGCCGCGGACCTCTTCAAAGACTTCGGAATGATCAGCAACCAGACCTTCGAGTTTCTGGCGCAGAAGCCCGGCCTTTCGGTTGACACCTTCGAGGAAGGCCGGGGTTGCCACCTGCTCGATCACGGCGCAGCCTACGGCGCAACCCAGCGGGTTGCCGCCATAAGTCGAGCCATGGGTGCCCGCTGTCATGCCGGATGCCGCGTCTTCGGTTGCCAGAACAGCGCCGAGAGGGAAGCCGCCACCGATACCTTTGGCGACCATCATGATGTCAGGGGTGATCCCTGCCCACTCATGCGCGAACAGCTTGCCGGTCCGGCCAACGCCGCATTGCACTTCGTCCAGGATCAGCAGCAGACCGTTTTCATCACAGATCTGACGCAGCGCTTTGAGTTCGGCATCAGGCACCGGGCGGATGCCACCTTCGCCCTGCACCGGCTCGATCAGGATGGCCGCGGTTTTGTCGTCAATCGCATTGGTGACGCCGTCCAGGTCACCAAAGGTCAGGTGCACAAAGCCGGGCAACAAAGGACCAAAGCCCTTGGTCATCTTTTCCGACCCGGCGGCAGCAATGCCTGCAGAGGAGCGTCCATGGAATGACCCGTCGAAGGTGATGATTTCAACGCGCTCAGGCTGACCTTTGTCATAGAAATACTTGCGGGCCATTTTCACGGCCAGTTCGCAGGATTCCGTGCCGGAGTTCGTGAAGAACACCGTGTCCGCAAAGGTGTGCTCGACCAGCTTGTCGGCCAGCGCCTGTTGCTGCGGGATGTTGTACAGGTTCGAAACATGCCACAGTGCGTGGGCCTGCTCGGTCAGCGCGGCCACAAGCGCGGGGTGCGCATGACCCAGCGCGTTCACCGCGATCCCGGCACCGAGATCCAGAAAACGTCGGCCATCCGCCTCGGTCAGCCAGGCGCCCTCACCCTTCACGAAAGTCAGGGGCGCACGGTTATAGGTCGGCAGAACGGACGGGATCATGGGATCATCCTTTTCAGATAGTATGAGCCTCGTGAGTGATACACGAAGGCCCTGTTCGTCAACAGATTTGGTGAGGTTTGTGCCGAATTGGAAGGCACATAAGATCAAACAGGCCGGTTACGCAGAGATGCGTCGGCGTCGGAGCAGTTGGATATGCACGCGTTTGATCATGGCCGCCCGTATAGCGATGGTTGTGCAGGTTGGGAAGCCGCTATTTTGCACGGGTCGCATTTTGCGCTTGCCAAAGCACATGCAACCACGCACCGGTTGGCCATGTTTGAACCCAAACGCCATAATCCACCGCTGGCCGCTGCGCTGATCTTTGTCGCCACTGCTTTCATCGCGGCGACAACGCTGCTGGCCAAGGCGCTGGGGACGGATGCACTTGGGCCACCTTTGCACGCGATGCAAATCAGTCATGGGCGGTTTCTGTTTGCCCTGCTGGCCATCCTGTCCGTGGTTGCGATCCTGCGGCCCCGGCTGGTGAAGCCCCATTGGGGGCTTCATATCGGGCGAACCAGCTTTGGCTGGGCCGGGGTGACTTTGATGTTTGCCTCGGTGGCCTTCATTCCGATGGCGGATGCGACAGCTATTTCCTTTCTGAATCCCGTCTTTGGCATGGTTCTTGCAATTCCGCTGTTGGGGGAGCGGGTAGGCCCGTGGCGCTGGCTGGCCGCAGCCGTTGCCCTGATCGGTGCGCTGATCTTGCTGCGCCCAACGCCTGCCAGCTTTCAGCCTGCTGCCCTTTTGGCGCTGTCAGCCGCTGCGCTGATCGGGATGGAGCTGATCTTTATCAAGAAGCTATCGGGCCGCGAGCCGCCGATCCAGATTCTGTTGATCAACAACTCGATGGGGTTGGTGATCGCCACCATTGCGGTCAGTTTTGTCTTTCAGATGCCAACCCTGCAGCAATGGGTTGCATTGGTGGGGATCGGCGTCCTGATGGCCTGTGCGCAGGCGTGTTTCGTCAACGGCATGGCGCGGGCGGACGCGTCTTTTGTGGCCCCGATCAGCTATGCGACACTGATCTTTGCCGCCCTTTATGACTTTGCGGTGTTCGATGTGATCCCCGACTGGATCAGCCTGATCGGGTCGATCACCATTCTGGCCGGCGGGCTGATTTTGGTTTGGCGAGAAGCAGTACAGCGGCAAGGGTAACAGGCAAAACACAGAGCCGACAAACCGTCAGCAAAGATGGTTTGGCTTGCTTCAAGCTTTCAACCTGTACCCGGTGCGCAACATCTGCCAGGTGATGAGCCCGACCACCAATGTCGCAAACGCGCAGACCGCCATGCCCAGCCACGGAGAACTATCCGACACCCCGATCATTCCGTAACGCAAACCGTCGATCAGATAGAAGACCGGATTCAGATGGGTCAGACGGTTCAGGACCGGGGGCAGCGCGTCGACCGAGTAGAATGTGCCCGACAGGAAGGCCAACGGCGTCACAACGAAGTTGGTGATCGCCGCCATTTGGTCGAACTTGTTTGCAAAGATACCGGCAAACAATCCCAGCGCACCCATGAATGCGCCTCCAAGTACCACAAAGATAAGCGCGACCAACGGATGCTGAGGGGCGATAGAAAGCAGAACCAACAACGCGATTGAGGTCACCAGTGCAATCATCACACCACGGGCGATGCCCCCCGCGAGATAGCCCAAAAGAATCTCAAGCGGTGATAGTGGCGGCATCAAAGTATCAACGATATTGCCTTGTACTTTGGCGATCACCATTGAAGATGAGGTATTGGCAAAGGCGTTCTGGATCACCGTCATCATCATGATCCCCGGGGCCAGAAACATCTCAAATGGGACGCCCATGACATCAGGTCGACTGGGTCCGATGGCGATGGTAAAGATCAGCAGGAACAACCCTGCCGTCACCAGCGGCGCCAGTACGGTCTGGGTCCAGACCGCCAGAAAGCGCAGGGTCTCGCGCTGTGCCAGCGTGTATAGTCCCATCCAGTTGACTGCTCCGAAGCGGCGCGCGGTCTGATCTGCGGGATTCTGCATGTTTTGCCCTCAACCTGATTCGAAGACAGCTTGTAACTCGGGCTGCAGTGTTTAGAATAGGGGCTGAGACGAATTTCCAAGGCGGCCCGAATCCGGGGCCGCTTTCCGCTTTTGAAAGGCTAACGATGTCCTGGACAGACGAGCGTGTAGAACTGCTGAAGAAGATGTGGGGCGAAGGCCAGTCGGCCAGCCAGATTGCCAAGGAACTGGGTGGCGTGACCCGCAATGCGGTGATCGGCAAGGTGCATCGCCTGGGCCTGTCCAACCGGGCAACAGGCGCATCCCCGGCCAAGGCGGAACCGAAAGAAAAACCGGTACCCGCCCCCAAGGCTGAGGCCAAGCCCAAACCCACGCCCAAGACCGAACCGGCGCGCCCGGCCCCTGCCCCGACCGCCGAGGCAAAACCCGCCGTTCCGGCCCGCCGCCAGATCATCCCCGCCGGTCAACCGCTGCCGCCGCAGCCTTCGGCCAATGAAATCAGCCCCGAAGCGCTGGCCAAGGTCAATGAGATCGAGAAGAAGGCCAAGAAGCTGACCCTGATGGAGCTGACCGAGAAAACCTGCAAATGGCCCGTGGGCGACCCCGCGACAGAAGATTTCTGGTTCTGTGGCCTGCCGGTTGAAGCGGGCAAACCCTATTGCGAGGCGCATGTGGGCGTGGCCTTCCAGCCGATGAGCTCGCGCCGCGACCGACGTCGGTAAAGCTCATGCGCCAGGATCCGACAGCGATAGAGGATACCTGGCTAGCCCGGGCAAAACGCCTGCTGGCGCTGGCCGAAACCGGCCAGCATTTCACCAAGGATCCGTTTGACCGCGAACGCTATGACGAGATCGCAACCATGGCTCGTGCCATTCTGGCAGATCTGGGTCAGGTTCCAATTTCGCGGATCGAAGGACTGGTTTCGGAACATGCGGGCGGCTATGCCACGCCCAGTATCGATATTCGCGCCGCAGTGATCCGGAACGGTCGCATCCTTTTGGTGCGAGAGCGCAGTGACGGGCGCTGGTCGATGCCCGGCGGGTTCGCGGATATCGGTAGCTCTCCGGCGGAAAACATCGAACGTGAGGTCTGGGAAGAGGCCGGTCTTCGGGTTCGGGCGCGACGCTTGTATGCCTTGCGCCACAAGGCGCGGCACCCCTATCCAGCGGATGCGCGGGATTTCTATAAGCTGTTCTTTTTGTGCGATGAAATTGGCGGAAGCGATCCACAGGCCGGTACCGAGACCAGCGAGGTTGGCTTCTTCCAAATACACGCGCTGCCAGAATTGTCGCTCGTACGAAATCTCAAGCGAGACGTGGTAGAAGCGTTTGAAGCGTTTTCCGCCGATCCCAGTGTAACTTCCTTCGACTAAGATCTACTGCGCCGGATGCGACGGCAAGTTCGGCATCGCGACCCAACCGGGCAGTTCCTCTGGTGATACCGAGACATGTAGGCGCTCTGACTGATCCCGTCCGACCTTGCGGTGTTTGCGCAGCAGGAAAATCTTGCCCCAGCCGCGCCATGTGCCAACCGACCGGGCATGTGTATCTATGGGAAAGCGGTCGCGCCAGCCTTCGGGCAACGGCAATCCGTGCATCTCCGCCTTGTCCAACATCCAGATCAGGGAAATGTTGCTGAGCGGTCGCGCCTCTTCAAAGCCGTTCAACTGCCCGCCGATGTCACCGTGGGTGCCTCGAAACCAGACCTGTTCCACATGACCTTTGAACTCGGGCGTGCATTTCCACAGCACCGGGTCGAAAACCTCACGCGTCTCGTCCAATGCCATGGCGTGATAGCCGTGGCGGGTCGAAGGGCCCAGTTGATGGCTGTGAAAGGCGTGGCGTTCCTCGGCCCAGCGCCAGAGCAGCGGCAGCCGCAGGCCCAACGCCTTGACAGTGTCCCAGACGCCGATCATTTCGATCTCAACCCCTTCATGACAGAACTTCCGTCGGAAATCGCGCGCGGCGGTGCCGCTGGGATTGCATTCATAGTGGCGATAGGCTTGCTGAATGTTGCGCTCGGTCGCGTGCTCGGCCTTGAGCAGACCGATCATATCGATCACCCCTGCCAGACTGCGTACGCCGTAAGCCCCGCGTGAGTAGCCGATGAAATAGATCCGGTCCCCAGGCTTGTAGCGTGAGGCCAGATAGCCATAGGCACGACGAATTTGGCGGTTGATACCCCGGCCCATCATCACATCCAGCGAGGATTTCCAGTTTTCCCACTGCACGCCCGCCTCATAAAACACCGAAACTTTGCTGCCCATCTCGCAACACAGGCGCAAGGTTTGCCCGGCATGTGTCTCGAACCCCGGTTCGAGCGTCGACATTGTGCCGTCCAGGATGATGACATGGCTGAGCGGTTCGCGGTGGAGCACCTCGGCAGAATGTTCGGACCGCAAGGGCCGTCCAAGCCATCCCAGAACCTTTCTACTCAGCTGCGACAGTTTCATGTGTCAGCAATTCCCATACTCTTTGAGGTGTGAAAGGCATATCCGCCTGTCGCACCCCATGATCCCAGAGCGCATCCTGAACCGCGTTTGCCACTGCAGCCAGCGCGCCCACTGTGCCGGCTTCGCCGCACCCTTTCATCCCCATCGGGTTTGAGGTTGACGGAACCGGCGCCGAGGTAAACTCAATCATGGGTATGTCCGCTGCACGGGGCAAGGCGTAATCCATAAACGAAGCCGTGAGCAGTTGCCCATGTGCATCGTGCACAACATGTTCGCTCAGGGCCTGTCCGATTCCTTGAACCACCCCGCCATGCACTTGCCCTTCGGCAAGCATTGGATTGATAAGGTTACCAAAATCGTCAACGACCGTATAACGGTCAACCCATGTCTCGCCGGTGTAAGAATCGATCACGACTTCGGCAACATGCGCGCCGTTCGGATAGCTGCGCGCATCCAGGTTGGCGCGGGCCTCATGTTGCAGCAGATCCAAACGCCCGTCGGCGCGGGCCATTTCGGCGGCTTCGGTCAGCGTCGGCGTCAGGTTGGACCCCGGCACGCGGAATGTCTCGTGGTCAAAACTTACATCACTTTCCTCGACCCCTATCTTATCGGCAAGATAAGGCGTGAATGCGGCGATTATCTTGTCAACGGTGGCGAGCGTGGCGGTGCTTTGCACCGTAACCGAACGCGACCCACCGGTGCCGCCACCATGGCCGAGCCGGTCAGTATCGCCCTGAATGACAGTGATCTGATTCATGGGAATTCCGGTCTGGTCGGACAGGAATTGGGCATAAACCGTCTCATGCCCCTGCCCGTTCGATTGTGTTCCGACGTACAGGTTCACGGTGCCATCCTCGCAAAACTCGACCTTCGAGTTTTCGGAAGGGTCCCCTAAAATGCTTTCGATATAGTAACAGAGGCCCTGCCCGCGTATCAGCCCCCGTTCGGCATCCGCAGCCTTGCGGGTTTCAAACCCGATGGTCTGGTCAGCCGCGCGGTTGAGGACCATGTCGAAGTCACCAACATCATAGGTTTCACCCGTGGAAGAGGTGTAAGGGAAATCGCCGGGGCGGATAAAATTCTTGCGCCGAAGCTCCCACGGGTCAACACCCAGTTCGCGCGCTGCACGGTCCATCACGCGTTCCAGAACATAGATCGCCTCGGGCCGCCCAGCCCCACGATAGGCATCGACCTGCGTTGTGTTGGTATAGAAACCCTCGGCCCGCAGATAGGTGGTTTGCACGTCATACACACCCATCAGCACTTTGCTGAACAGGCTTGTCTGAATCGCTTGCCCAAAATGGCTGTTATGGGCGCCAAGGTTCACCTTGCTGTGGACCCGGTAGGCGGTGATCCTGTAATCGGCGTCAAAGGCCAGTTCGGCCAGCGAAGTCAGATCGCGGCCATGGTGATCGGACAGCATCGCCTCGGACCGGTCTGACATCCAGTGAACCGGTTGGCCCAGCTTCATCGCGGCGACGGCGACGCAGTAGTATTCTGGATAGGGCATCACTTTCATGCCAAACCCGCCACCCACATCCGGGGTGGTGACACGGATGTCTTCTGCCTCGAGTTTCAGCTTCTGCGCCAATTGCGCCTTCATCGCCCAGACGCCTTGCCCGCCATACGAGAAATGCAGACGCCCCTCGGCCCAGTTTGCCTGACAGCCGCGTGGTTCCAGCGAGCTGATGATGACCCGGTTGTCCTGCACGTTTAGCGACACCGTATGGGCGGCAGACTGAAAGGCAGCTTCGGTGCCGGTTTCGTCGCCCAACCCCCAGTCAAAAGCACGGTTATCGGGCGCTTCCGCGTGCAATGTCTCACCACCCGCCTCCACGTCCAGCTTTGCAGGGCGCTCTTCCGTGTCCATCCAGATCAACTCAACCGCGTCCAGCGCCTGTACAGGTGTGTCCGCGATGACCACCGCCACCGGTTCACCCACAAACCGCACACGGTCCTTGGCCAGCATGTGCCGATCCGGGGCCGCCGCCTTGGATCCATCGCGGTTCTGCAGAACGGCGGCACTCAGCACGGTATCGATCCCCGTTGCCGCCAGATCATCCAGTGTCATGACCAGTCGCACACCGTCAGCCGCCCGTGCGGCCTCAAGATCCAACGCTGTGAGGTCCCCATGGGCCACCGGGCTGCGGAAGAAGGCAGCAAACAGAGCGTTCGAGGGCACCACATCATCCATGTAACGCCCCTGCCCGGTCAAAAACCGTTGATCTTCGGTCCGTTTGACCGGCTGGCTTTTACCGAACTTTTCCATGGGATGCTCCTGTCGTTGCCTCGAAGGCGACACTAGCCCTACGCCCAATTATGTCCAGCGCCGTAAACAATGGCGTGTGCGACAACTGTGTCGCAAACGGAATTGCGGGACCCGGAACGGGATTCGTAAGCTGGCCCATAACAAAGCCTGTGGGAGATTATTTACGCCCAAGCCTGTCACACTGACAC
Source organism: Ruegeria sp. CDSA021 (assembly GCF_059612325.1). Taxonomy (NCBI): domain Bacteria; kingdom Pseudomonadati; phylum Pseudomonadota; class Alphaproteobacteria; order Rhodobacterales; family Roseobacteraceae; genus Ruegeria; species Ruegeria sp. CDSA021. The sequence continues at coordinate 236,779 of NZ_JBXWQJ010000002.1, read as the reverse complement.
AGGGCCGTCTGGACGCCCAAACGGTGGAAGCCTACTGGCAGGACGGGTTCGCCTTTCCCATCACTGTCTTTTCACCGGAGGAAACAGAACAGTTCCGTGCCGAACTGGAAGAGATCGAAGACACATGGCGCGAAACCGACCTGCCTTTGCCCTTGACCATCTACAAGCGCCTGAACGCCCATGTGGTGATGCCCCTGGTGTCGCGCATCGCATTGGACCCAAGGGTTCTGGACGTTGTCGAAGGCGTTCTGGGACCGGACCTGCTGTTGTGGTCTGCGGAATTGTTCATCAAAGAGCCGCGCACGACACAGGTGGTCGGCATGCATCAGGATCTGACCTATTGGGGCATGGGTGAAACACCTGATCAGGTGACCGCCTGGATCGCACTATCCCCCGCAACGGTTACCAGTGGATGCGTGGATTTCGTCAAAGGCAGCCACAAGAACCCGATCCTGCCGCATAATGACACGTTTTCGGACAATAACCTGCTGTCGCGCGGGCAGGAGGTCGCCGTCGATGTGGCAGACGAGGACAAGACGCATATCGAATTGCAGCCGGGGCAAATGTCGCTGCACCATGGCTTGACGATCCATGGTTCGGGGCCCAACACCTCGGATGACCGACGGATCGGTCTTGCGATCCGGTACCTGAACCCAAACGCCCAGCAAAAAGTGGCTGACCGCGACTATGCCGTTTTGGCACGGGGCGAAGATCGGGTGGGGAATTTCATCCATTTCGATACGCCAACAGAGTTGTTTTCGACGCCAGCGCTGGAGCTTCACGCCCGTATCCAAGAGGATCAGACCAAGGCGATGGCGCAGGGCGCAGCGCAAACCACACGCCTGTACAAAGCCGAGGCGTCCGGCACGCCGTGAATCCGGTAAGAGTCACCGCGCAGACCCTTCCCCTTTTGCCATCCTTTCGCTATTGCAATCGCTGACCCGAATTTGTTGACGCAGGACGCATCCAATGGCGATGGAAAAGACATTCAACGCGGCCGAGGCCGAGGCCCGCATTTATGAGGCCTGGGAACAGGCCGGAGCCTTCAAGGCAGGCGCGAACCGCTCGCGCGACGAAAGCTTTACCATCATGATCCCGCCGCCCAACGTAACGGGGGCTTTGCACGTTGGCCATGCCTTCAACAACACACTTCAGGATATTCTGATCCGCTGGCACCGGATGCGCGGCTTTGACACGCTGTGGCAGCCCGGTCAGGACCACGCCGGTATCGCGACGCAGATGCAGGTGGAAAAGTTGCTGGCTGCCACCCAGCAACCCGGTCGGCGCGAACTGGGCCGTGAGAAGTTCCTTGAGAAAGTCTGGGAATGGAAGGGCGAATACGGCGGCACGATCATCGAACAGCTGAAACGTCTGGGCTCATCCTGCGACTGGTCGCGCAACGCCTTCACCATGGCCGGTGCGACGGGTGATCCGCGTACGGGGCATGAGAACTCGGCCAATTTCCACGATGCGGTGATCAAAGTCTTCGTCGATATGTACGAAAAAGGCCTGATCTATCGCGGCAAGCGTCTGGTCAACTGGGACCCGCAATTTGAGACCGCGATCTCGGATCTTGAGGTCGAGAACATCGAAGTCGCGGGTCACATGTGGCACTTCAAATACCCGCTGGCAGGTGGTGAAACCTATACCTATGTCGAGAAGGACGAGGACGGGAATATCGTGCTGGAGGAAGAGCGCGATTACATCTCAATCGCCACGACCCGCCCGGAAACCATGCTGGGTGATGGTGCGGTTGCGGTTCATCCGTCGGATGAGCGTTACGCGCCAATCGTCGGTAAACTCTGCGAAATCCCGGTTGGGCCGAAAGAGCATCGCCGTCAGATCCCGATTATCACCGATGACTATCCCGATCCCGATTTCGGCTCGGGCGCAGTGAAGATCACCGGGGCGCATGATTTCAACGACAACATGGTGGCTAAACGCGGCGGCATTCCGATGTACCGCCTGATGGACACCAAGGGTGCCATGCGGGCTGATGGTGCGCCTTATGCCCAAGAGGCGGGCAAGGCACAGGAATACGCCCGTGGGCGTGAATTCACTGAGAACGAGATCGACGCGATCAACCTTGTCCCCGATCACTTGCGCGGGCTCGACCGGTTCGAGGCCCGGGCGAAGGTGGTGGAAGAGATCACCGCCGATGGTTTGGCCGTGATGACCCGCGCCGACGATCCAGTTCTGGGCACCAAGCTGGGCGAGGATGATGATCCCACAGCGCTGGTACCGCTGGTCGAGAGCAAACCGATCATGCAGCCTTTTGGCGACCGCTCGAAAGTTGTGATCGAGCCTATGTTCACCGACCAATGGTTCGTGGATGCCGAAAAAGTCGTCGGCCCCGCGCTGGATGCGGTCAAAGACGGCACGGTCAAGATCATCCCCGAGTCGGGTGAGAAGACCTATTACCACTGGCTGGAAAACATCGAGCCCTGGTGCATCTCGCGCCAGCTGTGGTGGGGGCATCAGATTCCGGTTTGGTATGGGCTAGACCTGTCTGCCGATGACTTCATCGACGACGAGAGTGACGGCGACCTTGATCTGGTCGAGATGGGCCGTTTGCTGAATGAAGGCGGCATGCTGCACCGTGGCAATGTCATGGAATGTGCAGCGAGCCTTGAGGCCGTTACCGAAAAATTTCTCGACGATAATGCCAACATTCCCAGCCCACTGAGCCACGCGACGGTCATCGAAGTCGCCGACAAGCAGGAAGCGATTCATCAATTCGCTGAAAGCCTTGCTCAGTACGCAGTTGAACAAGACCCGACCAAGCTGGTCTACCCGGTTTGGCGCGACCCCGATGTCCTCGACACCTGGTTCTCCTCCGGTCTCTGGCCCATCGGTACGCTGGGCTGGCCCGAGCAAACCGAGGAGTTGGAACGCTACTTCCCCACGGACGTTCTGATCACCGGGTTCGACATCCTGTTCTTCTGGGTTGCCCGGATGATGATGATGCAACTGGCTGTGGTCGATCAGATCCCGTTTCACACCGTCTACCTGCACCAGCTTGTCCGGGACGAGAAGGGCAAGAAGATGTCCAAGACCACCGGCAACGTCATCGACCCGCTTGAAATTGTCGACGAATTCGGCGCCGACGCGCTGCGGTTCACCAATGCTTCGATGGCGGCGATTGGTGGTGTGCTGAAACTGTCCCGCGAACGCATCACCGGCTATCGCAACTTCGGCACCAAGCTGTGGAATGCCGTCCGTTTTGCCGAGATGAACGAGGTCTTCACCGATGCCGTTCCGCAATTGGACGTGGCCGACCTGACACCCAAGGCCGCCGTGAACCGCTGGATCATCGGCGAAACCGCCCGCGTGCGGGAAGAAGTCGACGCGGCGCTGGAAAGCTATCGCTTCAACGACGCGGCCAACGGGCTGTATGCCTTTGTCTGGGGCAAGGTCTGCGACTGGTACGTGGAACTGTCGAAACCCCTGCTGCAGGGCGATGACGCCGAAGCACAGGCTGAGACCCGCGCCACCATGCGCTGGGTTCTGGATCAGTGCATGGTCCTGTTGCACCCGATCATGCCCTTTGTCACCGAAGAGCTGTGGGGCCTGACCGGCAATCGTGCAAAGATGGTCGTCCACGCCGACTGGCCGACCTACGCCGCCGCTGAACTGATCGACGCGGATGCGGATCGTGAGATGAACTGGGTGATCTCAGTAATCGAAAACACACGCTCGGCCCGCGCCCAGATGCGCGTTCCGGCCGGTCTTTACGTACCGATGCTGGTGACCGAAATCGATACAAACGGTCAAGCGGCCTGGGATCGCAACGAAGCGCTGATCAAACGTCTGGCGCGGATCGACAGCCTGACCAAGGCGGACGAACTGCCCAAAGGTACCATCTCAATCGCCGCCCCCGGCGCCTCTTTCGGCCTGCCGCTAGCCGATATCATCGATATCGGTGCCGAAAAGGAACGGCTTGAAAAAGCCAAAGGCAAGCTTGCCAAAGAGCTCGGCGGTCTGCGTGGCCGTCTGAACAACCCCAAATTCGTGGCCTCGGCCCCGGAAGAGGTTGTCGCCGAAGCCAAGGCCAACCTCGCCGCCCGCGAAGAAGAAGAGGCCAAACTGAACGAGGCGCTCGCCCGTCTTGCCGAAATCGCCTGATCTTCATCTTTTTCCAAATACTCAATTTCCGAACCCCGCCGCTGATCCGGCGGGGTTTTCTTTTATCCGCAAAGCGCTTGCCCGTCCCTGCCCCCGCTTGTTAGCAATCGGCAATCGCAACCGTCCGAGGTCGGCATGACACACACAGCCCCACCGTTCCAGACAATCTCCACCGGGCTGGTTGTTGCCATTGTCGGGTTCTTCAGTTCCTTTCCCATCGTGCTGCAGGGCGTGGCCGCAATGGGCGCATCCCCAGCGCAGGCGGCGTCTGGTTTGATGATGGCCGCCATTGCCATGGGCCTGACCGCCATCGCGCTTAGCCTATGGTATCGTCAGCCGATCAGCGTGGCCTGGTCTACACCGGGTGCGGCGCTGCTGGCGGTGTCTGCCACGCCGGCCCTCGGGTTCGCCGAGGCAACGGGTGCATTCCTTTGTGCAGGGGCGTTGACCGTATTGGCGGGGCTCTGGCGGCCCTTGGGACGGTTGGCTGCGGCGATACCCACAACGCTGGCGCAGGCGATGCTGGGCGGCGTGTTGCTGCCGCTCTGCATCTTGCCCTTTCAGGCTGCGGTTGAACTGCCGTGGCAATCCTTGCCTGTGATTCTAACATGGTTCCTCGCAGGCCGGATCAATCGTCTGTTCGCCGTACCAGCAGCGGTAATTGCTGCGGCTGTCGTCGTGGTATTGAACGCGGGGGATGCGTCGCTGACGCCGACGCAGTGGATCGCGGCCCCGGTCTGGACCACACCCAAATTCTCAGTGGCTTCAGTCATCGGAATCGCCGTTCCGCTGTTCATTGTCACAATGGCCACGCAGAACATCCCCGGCATCGCGGTGATCCGCAGCTTTGGCTATGCGCCGCAGACAGGCAAGCTGTTCTCGGCGGTCGGCATTTCCAGCATCCTGTCCTCACCGTTTGGGGCGCCCGCCACCTGCCTTGCCGCGATCACCGCAGCGATGTGTTCGAATGAAGACAGCCATCCAGACCCCGCACTGCGCTATTGGTCTGCCGTGATGGGGGGCGTGTTCTATTGCCTGTTCGGGGTGTTCGCCGTGGCCATCACCGGGTTCGCCATTCATGCTGACCCTATGCTGATGGGCACGCTGACCGGTATTGCCTTGATCGGCGTAATGGCCAATGCCACCTCAGCCGCGCTGGAGGTTCCTGCTGAACGTGAAGCGGCCATCCTGACCTTTGCCATCACAGCCTCGGGCATCACAGCGTTTGGTCTGGGCGCGGCGGTCTGGGGTCTGCTGGCGGGCGGGATTGCCTATCTGGTGTCGCAACGGGTCAGATAGGCAGTTTTGTTGGTGCCGCAGATCGCTTAGAATACGCCCATGCTTGGGAAACTGGGGAAACTGGTCGAACGCCAGATCAAGAAGGCTCAGGCCGAAGGTCAATTGCAGGGTTTGGACGGCGAAGGCCAACAGCTGCCCGACCGGTCATCAGAAGCCATGAGTGACCCGGCCATCGCCGCCGGTCATCGGATCATGGCGCAGGCTGGAGTATTGCCGGAAGAGTTCGACATCAAGAAACAGCTCGATGCAGCGCGACAAAACTATGCGACCTTGACGGACCCTGCCGAGCGAAAAGCCGCAATGGCCCATATCGCCGATCTGGAAATGCGTTACAACATGGCCCGCGATGCGAGGCGGGCCTTTATGCGCTGATCATTTGAACTCGGGCTTGCGGCCCTGCATCCGCGCCATCACCACTTCCATCTGGTCGGGCTTGCCGATCAGTTCCACCTGCTCAGCCGATTCCGCCATCAGTACGTCGGCGCGGCCCTGAGATTCGGCTATTTCGATCAGACGTTTGGCGGCACGAATGGCCGAAGGGCTTTGACCGGTGATGTTTTCAGCAATAGCCAAAGCTTCGGTCAAAGGGTCATCAGAAAGCTGCGTAACAAGACCCCAGTCAGCTGCCTGAAGCGCACCGATAGGGCGTGCCGTATAGGTCAGAAGGCGCAGCACGTCCGAACGGACCAGCCGGGGCAGCAGAACCATACCGCCCATATCTGGGATGATGCCCCATTTCATTTCCATCACGGCCAGTTTCGCTTCGGGATGAGCAACGCGAATATCCGCGCCCAGCGCGATTTGCAGGCCACCACCATAGGCCATGCCCTGAATGGCGCAGATCACCGGAACCGGGACGCGGCGCCAAATCAGGGCCAGTTCCTGCATCTCATTGGCGTCCTCATGACTGCGGGTCATCAGCCATTCCGTGGGGTCCATATGAGCCATCTTGGCAAAGCTTGCCATGTCGAGGCCGGCGCAAAAGCTTTTGCCCTCACCGGAAAGAACCACAGCGCGGGCATCCGAGGCCGCGACCTCTTGCCCCGCGGACAGCAGCGCCTTGATCATTGCGTCATCCAGTGCGTTCATCTTGTCGCCACGGGTCAGGGTGACATGGGCAACATGGTCTTTGTAGGTGACAGATACGCGTGACATGGGGGACCTCCCGAAATTCAATTGCCCCAACAATGCCCGGCCCGGCGGCCGAATACCACTGCGACGTCAGGGCAAATCGCTGACGGGCATCCGCCCGAACCACGGGGAATCGAGGGTCATGACATAGAACTGATCGCCTACGACCTTGCCCCCGGTTGTGATACCTAAACGGCCCTGCGGGTCTTGCAGCGTGCGCAAGATGCGACCTTCACCGTCGAACTGCACCATCATGCCACGATGGATAGGTGCAGGGCGGACGGCCGGACCGAGCCGCCAGATCACCTTGCGCAAAAGCGGGTATGGCATCAGCGCCTCTGACGGTACGCGTGGGCTGGCAAACGCCATCCAATAGGTGCCATCGCCCTGCGCCTCGATGTTATCGGGATACCCTGGCAGGTTATCCATCAGAACGTCTTGCTGCCCGGCCCTGGGACCGCTCAGCCACAACTTGTGCACCCGTGCGCGACCCGTTTCTGCGATCAGCAAAAAGTCTTCATCCGGGGAAAGGGCAACGCCATTGGTGTACACAAACCCTTCGGCGATCTTCTGGGTGGTGCCGTCGGGTGTGTGGTGCGCGACATAGCCGGTGTCGGACTGCTCCCAAATGGTCAAGACCGAGGTTGGCTTGGTTCCACCCATTGTTTCGGGATCAAAACGGTCAGAGGAGTTCGAGAAATAGATCGTGCCATCCTGTGCCACATCCAATTGGTTGGCATAGATCACCGGCACTCCGTTGATGTCAGCTACCACTGTTTCCAACGTGCCTGGCCCTGTCCAGCGCATCACGCCGCGAAAGCTGTCAGCGATGTAAAGCGCGCCGTCAGGCCCGGCCTTAAGACCCAGAGGACGTCTGCCCAAACGGTCGACCTCAACGGGTTCTTCTCCGTCGATGCGATAGAGGACACCTGTCAGGCTGGTTGTGTACACCGTTCCATCGGGCATCACGGCGATATCTTCGGGGCCAATCTCTTCCCCTGGAAGGCGGATAAGCTGTGCGGCATCCAGTGCCGTGTTTTCCGAGAAATCCCCTGTAAACCCAGCATCTTCCGGCATTTCAACAGCGACGGGCGTAACCGGGACGGGCCAGAACAAAAGATAGGCGAGGCCCAAGAGAATAACAGCGAAGAGAATGCGCATCTGTGATCCTTTATTCAAAATCTTTTCCAGCGTGCCGGATGCCGCACGCTTGCTCAATGTTCGGGCTTGGGGTTATCTGCGCACATGACCGGACCTCGATACACCCTGCTTGCCCAATCCCTGCCCGCCACCGTGCCCTTTGTCGGCCCCGAAACGCAAGAGCGGCAGCGCGGTGCGCCGTTTGTTGCGCGTCTGGGTGCGAATGAAAGCGTGTTTGGCCCCTCACCACGGGCCATCGAGGCCATGACGCAGGCTGCATCTGAAATCTGGATGTATGGCGATCCCGAAAACCATGACTTGCGCAACGCTGTGGCAGACCATCATGGGGTGACGCCAGAGAATATCGTTGTGGGCGAAGGGATTGACGGGCTTCTGGGTTATCTGGTGCGTCTGCTTATCGGTCCTGGAGATGCCGTGGTGACATCGGACGGAGCCTATCCAACCTTCAACTATCATGTGGCCGGGTTCGGAGGTGATCTGCACAAGGTGCTTTATTCCGGCGATCACGAAGACCCGGCAGCGTTGTTTGCAAAGGCGGCCGAGGTCAGCGCCAAGCTGGTTTATCTGGCAAACCCGGACAACCCGATGGGCAGCTGGCATTCGGGTGCCGATATCGTAGAGGCGATGGAAGCCTTGCCGGAAGGTTGCCTGCTGGTTCTGGATGAGGCTTACGTGGAATGTGCGCCCGAGGGGACGGCGGCCCCCGTCAGCGTGGATGATCCCCGCGTGATCCGAATGCGGACGTTTTCCAAGGCCTACGGCATGGCCGGCGCGCGCGTTGGTTATGCAATGGGTGCGCCCGAACTGATCGCGGCCTTCAACAAAGTGCGCAACCATTTCGGCATGAACCGTGCGTCGCAAGCCGGGGCTTTGGCGGCTTTGCAGGACGGCGCGTGGCTGGAGCACATTCAGGCACAAATCGCAGAGGCGCGTGAGCGGATCGTCGCGATCGTCCGCGAGAACGGGTTGGAACCCCTGCCTTCGGCCACCAATTTCGTGGCGATTGACTGTGGGCAGGACGGGGTGTTTGCGAAGGCCGTGCTGGATGCATTGGTCGCGCAAGGGGTATTTGTTCGGATGCCGTTTGCGGCTCCGCAGAACAGGTGCATTCGGGTAAGCTGCGGTGGCGAGTCCGATCTGGAGGCTTTTGCGACAGCTTTGCCCAAGGCGCTTGCAGAAGCGCGGGCATGGACAGACTGATCTTTTTTCCTTTGGGTTAGGAAGTATAGGGGGGCTGTCTGCCCCCCATCGCGCCACAGCGCGATTCCCCCCGAGGATATTTCCAGCCAGATGAAGAGGCGGATCGGATCCAGCGCGCAAGTGTTGTGTCAGGTGGCCAGCACGGCGGCAGCGGCCTCGAGGGCCCCCTTGCCACGTGGAATACCAAGTGCGGCCATGCCCGTTTCCATACCGCCCAGAATGGCCATCACCATCTGCCCGTTGATGTGGCCCATATGGCCGAGGCGGAAACAGCCGTCATAGTCTTCCATCCCCAACCCAATGCCCAGTGTCAGGCCCAGCTGGGTTTCGGTGTATGAGCGTAAGGCCGTTCCGCGTCCATCGGTCAGACGCAGAGCGGTTACCGCGTGACTGCGGTGGGCGCGGTCAGCGACGTTCATTTGCAGCGCGCCTTCTTCGGCCCATGTCTCACACGCCGCCCAAATGGCCTTGGCCAGCTGTTTGTGGCGGGTCCAGACCTGTTCTATCCCTTCCGAGTGGATCAGGTCCAGTGAAGCGCGCAAGCCGTAGAGATGATGTGTCGGCGCAGTGCCGTTGAAATACTGGTAGAACAAGTCAGGATTGGCGCGCGGCTGCCAGTCCCAGTATTGCGAAACACGCGGCATGGTGGCTCGTTTGGCTTGCGCTTTTTCGTTGTAGAAAACAAAGCCGACCCCCGCCGGGACCATCAGACCTTTCTGACAGGCGGTGACCATAACATCGACACCCCATTCATCCATCTCGAACCGGTCGCAGCCCAGCGAAGCGATACAGTCTGCCATCAACAGTGCGGGGTGTTCCAGATCGTCCAGAAGCTTGCGAAGCGCCGGGATGTCGTTGAGGATTGAACTGGAGGTATCCACATGCACCGCCAGAACGGCCTTGATCTGGCGCTTCTCATCAGCGCGCAACGCGTCTGCGATCCGGTCGAAATCCCAAGCTGAGGATGTTCCGAAGTCGATCAGCTGCACCTTTGCCCCGATCCCTTCGGCCATTTCTGCCCAGCCATGGGTGAACCGACCCGAAGCAGGGGCCAGAACGGTTTCGCCGGGCGCGATGACGTTGGACAGCGCCGCTTCCCATGTGCCGTGACCATTGGCGATATAGATGGCTACGTTGTGCTGTGTTCCAGCAACCCGACGCAGATCATTGGTCAGGGCAGGCATCATATCGATCAGTTCCCCATCATAGATATTGGGCGACGGGCGATGCATGGCCTGCAGAACCGCGTCCGGCATGACCGAAGGACCGGGGATGGCCAAATATGTCCGCCCCTGGGAAAGGGAAACTGTCTGTGTCATGGGGTCAACCTGTATGAGTTGACGCCCACATTACCGAGAGGCCGCACGGCGTCAATCCGCCAGCTTCGACGCCTCGTGCGCGAGTGTTTCAATCCCGGCCCAATCGCTGGCTTCGACCATTTGCTTCGGCGCGACCCAGCTGCCGCCAGCACAAATCACATTGGATAACGACAGGTAATCACGAGCGTTTGTGGGCGACACTCCTCCTGTGGGGCAGAAACTGATTTGCGGCAGGGGTGCACCGATAGCTTTGAGCGCAGGAGCGCCGCCCGAGGCCTCGGCGGGGAAGAATTTCAGCATGTCATAGCCTTTTTCCAACAGGGCCATCGCTTCGCTTGCCGTGGCGGCACCGGGCAGCAGCGGAAGGCCCTCGGCCTCGCACGCTGCAATCAATGCGTCGGTTGCGCCCGGAGAGACACCAAATTGGGCGCCCGCTTCTTTGGCGGCACGGACGTCTTCGGGCGTCACCAGCGTGCCTGCGCCGACCACGCCACCGGGCACCTCGGCCATGGCACGGATGGCTTCCAGAGCAGCCGGTGTGCGCAAGGTGACTTCCAGCGCCGGCAGACCACCAGCCACCAGCGCCTCGGCCAACGGGCGCGCCTGCGCCGCATCATCAATGACCAATACTGGAACGATGGGCGCCAGAGCGCAGATTTCGCGGGTGCGTTGGGTTTTCGTCATCACTTATGCTCCGAATATGCTGGCACCTGTGTCGGCGGACCCGACATTCTGCCGGAACGCACCGAAGAGGTCGCGCCCGACACCGTGTTGATTGGCTGAAAGATCGGCAGTGGCGGGGGGTCGGTCCAGTACGCCTTCGGTCAGGATTTCCAACTGACCCTGCACCGCATCAACGCGCAGGATGTCACCATCCTGCAGACGCGCTATGGCACCGCCGTCCAGCGCCTCGGGGCAGACATGGATGGCTGCGGGAACCTTGCCCGACGCTCCGGACATGCGGCCATCGGTGACAAGCGCTACTTTTTGTTCCCGACCCTGCAGGATCGACAGAATGGGGGTCAGCGAATGCAACTCGGGCATCCCGTTCGCCTTGGGGCCCTGGAAGCGTACGACAATGATGACATCATCGGTGAACTCTCCGGCCTTGAAGGCGGTTTTGACATCGTCCTGATCATGGAATACGCGCACGGGGGCTTCGACCACCTGATGTTCAGGAGCGACTGCTGAAACCTTCATAACCCCGGTGCCCAGATTGCCCGTCATGCGCGACAGACCGCCGGTTGGTTGGAACGGGTCATTGGCCGGGCGCAAAATCTTGTCGTTCAGGCTGTGTTCGGTGCCGTCCTGCCAGACGAGGTCTCCGTCGAGCAGTTTGGGTTCCTTGGTATAGTTTTGCAGTCCTTGCCCCGCGACGGTCAGCGTGTCTGGATGCAAAAGCCCATTGTCCAGCAGTGTACCGATCGTATAGCCGAGACCGCCAGCGGCGTGATAGTGGTTCACATCGGCTAGGCCGTTGGGATAAACGCGCGCAACCAAAGGCACCACGGCGGAGATGTCGGAAAAATCTTGCCAATCCAGCACGATACCACCCGCCCGCGCCATAGCGATCAGGTGGATCAGCAGGTTGGTCGATCCGCCCGTCGCCATCAACCCCACGATGCCGTTCACAAAGGCACGTTCGTCAAGGATCTGGCAGACCGGCGTGTAGTGGTTACCCAACGCGCTAAGCGACAGGGCGCGGCGCGCGCCTTCTTCGGTCAAGGCATCACGCAAGGGCGTGTTCGGATTGACAAAGCTGGATCCCGGCAAGTGCAGGCCCATGAACTCCATCAACATCTGGTTGGTGTTGGCCGTACCATAGAAGGTGCAGGTGCCGGGGCCGTGATATGCGGCCATTTCAGCGGCCATCAGCTCTTCGCGGCCAACCTCACCCGCAGCGAATTTCTGACGGACCTTGGCTTTTTCGTCGTTCGGCAACCCGCTGGTCATGGGCCCGGCGGGTAGAAATACCGCAGGTAGGTGGCCAAAGGCCTGCGCACCAATGATCAGTCCGGGGACGATCTTGTCACACACGCCAAGGAATACCGCCGCATCAAAAGTGTTATGGCTGAGCGCCACGCCAGTCGCCAGCGCGATCACATCGCGCGAGAACAGCGACAGTTCCATCCCTGCTTCGCCCTGCGTAACGCCATCACACATAGCTGGCACGCCCCCTGCAACCTGAGCGGTGCCGCCAGCTGCGCGGATCGCATGGCGTATCAGTTCGGGATAGCGCTCGAACGGCTGATGCGCGGACAGCATGTCGTTATAGGCTGTGACGATGCCCAGATTGCCTGCTGTGCCAGTGGCCATGGACTGCTGGTCTTCACCCGCACCTGCAAAAGCATGAGCCTGACCGCTGCAAGACAGATGCGCGCGGGCCGGGCCTTTGGACCTGGCCTGGTCCATTCGTTCCATGTGAGGATCGCGCAGATCGGCGCTGCGGTTGACGATCCGTTTTGTGACGTCGGCAATTACTGTGTGTACCATGATTACCCTCCGATCTGACGCCACCGGCGTCCATCGCGATGCATCAGCATCAGTGCTTCTTCGGGACCTGAACTGCCCTGATCGTACCGGGACGGGCGGTCTCCGCGCTGTTCCCAGCTGTGAATGATGGGATCGACCCAAGCCCAGGCGGCCTCGGCCTCGTCGCCGCGCATGAACAATGTCTGATCGCCACGGATAACATCCATGATCAGCCGCTCATAAGCGTCCGGGGCTTGTGCTTCGGCCCCAAGGGCATCGGCAAAGCTCATGTCGAGGGCCACGTCCGACAAGCGGAAGCCACCCGGCCCAGGATCCTTGATCGTGGTGCGCAGGGTGATGCCTTCGTCAGGCTGCAAGCGGATCACCAGCACGTTTCCGTGGAGCGGGCCGACATTGGGAAAAATCGTGTGTGGCGGATCGCGGAAGAAAACCGCGATCTCGGATTCGCGCGCGCGCAGGCGTTTTCCGGTGCGCAGATAGAACGGCACACCTGCCCAACGCCAATTGCCAATATGGACCTTGAGGGCAATGAAGCTTTCGGTTCGGCTGGCGGGATTGCCGACATGATCGACATAGCCGCCCTCGCCCTTGTCCGCCCGGTATTGGCCGCGTGCAATATCTTTGGGCTCGACCGGCTCCAGCGCTTCGATCACCTTGACCTTTTCATCGCGCACGGCGTTGGGAGCGTATTTCGAAGGTGGCTCCATCGCTGTCAGACACAGCAATTGCACCAGATGGTTCTGAATCATATCCCGCATTGCACCGGATTGATCGTAATAGGCCCCGCGCCCTTCTACGCCCACGGTCTCGGCCACGGTGATCTGAACGTGATCGATATGGGTGGAATTCCATAGCGGCTCGAACAGCGAATTCGCGAAACGAAGCGCCATCAGGTTCTGCACGGTTTCCTTGCCCAGATAATGGTCGATCCGGTAAATCTGGTGTTCTTCAAAACAGGCGCGCAAGCCTTCGTTCAGCGCCTTGGCCGACGCCAGATCATGACCAAACGGCTTTTCGACCACGATGCGGCTGTCGGGTGTGGCCAAACCGGTTTCATGCAAACGCTGCGCAATCCCAGCGAACAGGCTTGGCCCCACCGATAGATAAAAGGCCCGCACAACATCATCACGCACCAGTTTTTTCAGATCAGGCCACCCGGCATCGCCCATTGCATCCACGGGCATGTATTCAACATGTGCCAGGAACCGGTCCAGTGTCTCGGCAGAAAAACCCGGAGCAAATTGCTGCATCGAGGCGCGGACCTGCTCGCGGAACCCATCGCTTTCGACTTCCGACCGCGCCGTACCGATGATCCGCGCGCCCTTGGGCATTTGCCCAATCGCAAATCGATGGTACAGGCCCGGCAGGATCTTGCGTTGCGCCAGATCGCCTGTGGCCCCAAACAGCACCAGATCGAATGGTTCTACCGGAATTACGCGTGAAACCATCACGGGCTCCTTCTGAGTGTGCCGATATCAACCTAGCATGGCGCGAAACCGCACAATACAAAGTATGTTATCGCTAACATTGCTTGTCAGATAAAAAGCCCGCGCGAAAAAATCAAGCAGAGTTTCCCAAAACGGATCTTTTTGCGCCCTAACCCTGATTGCGCAGCCATTCCATCACAGCCGGGCGCACGCTTTGCTCGCCGCGATGGCGGGCATCGGCAATTATTTTACGCACCTCCGACAGATCACAGCGCAACAGCAGACTTTTAACCGGACCGATGGAGGCTGGACGCATCGAGAGCGTCCGTATCCCAATCGCCGCCAGACACAGCGCCTCGACCGGGCGGCCTGCGTCCTCGCCACAGAAGCTGAGCGGGGTGTCCGAGATATCGCAGCGCTCGACAATCCGCTCCATCAAGCTCAGGAAACTGACGTTCAGTGTGTCGTATCGCCGACGGACCAGTTCGTTCTCACGGTCAGCCGCGAAGAAAAACTGTTTAAGGTCATTGCCACCGATCGAGATGAAATCCACCTCGTCAAAAAACTTCTGAGGGGCAAAGGCCAGCGACGGTGTTTCCAGCATCGCGCCGACTTCAAGCATTTCTGGCAGGACGTGGCCCAACCGTTTCTCGCGCTCGATGGTTTTGTTCACCTCCCACCGGGCTTCGCGGAACTCATCAGCTTGCGCCACAAAGGGGAACATGATGGTCAACGGACGACCATTGGCAGCGCGCAGAAACGCTTGCAACTGCATCCGCATGACACCGCGTTTGTCCAGGCCTACCCGAATGGCGCGCCAGCCCAGCGCGGGGTTTGGTTCGGCCACATGTTTCATGTAGGGCAACACTTTGTCCGACCCGATATCGAGGGTGCGGAACACCACCCGTTTGTCGCCCGCCGCATCCAGAACACGTTGATATTGGGTGACAAGCTCCAACCGTTTCGGCATTTTGTTGCGGATCAGGAATTGCAGTTCTGTGCGGAACAGGCCCACGCCTTCGGCGCCCGAGGTACCCAGCGACGGCAGGTCAGCCATCAGGCCCGCGTTCATCACCAAGTTGATGCGCGCGCCATCGCGTGAAACACAAGGGGTTTCTCGGATCGAGGCATAACGTTCCTGCGCCTTGGCCTGCATGGCGATTTTATCACGAAATGCACTGACCACGGTGTCTTCGGGGCGCAGATGCACAACGCCATGATCACCATCGACCAGAATATGGTCGCCGTTCAGCGCCTCGGTCGTGATCCGACCGACATGCACCACAAGCGGAATCGCCAGTGCCCGCGCCACTATGGTTGCGTGGCTGCCGACCGAGCCTTCCTCAAGCACAATCCCTTTCAGCGCCCGCCCATATTCCAACAGGTCTCCGGGGCCGATATTGCGAGCGATCAGGATCGGATCAGGTGGCAGATCGGCACTGTCGGTCTTGCCCTGCCCGGTCAGGATGCGCAGCAGGCGGTTGCTGAGATCGTCCAGATCCGCCAGCCGTTCGCGCAGATAGGGATCGGTGACCTGCCCCATGCGTGCCCGCGCCTGCGATTGTTCCTTTTCAACTGCAGCCTCAGCGCTGAGGCCAAGGGCAATGTCCTCTTCCATCCGGCGCATCCAGCCTTTGGAATTTGCGAACATGCGATAGGCTTCCAGCACTTTGAGTTGTTCGGTGTCGCCGTTCTGAGAAATCTCGAGCATCTTGTCGACACCGACACGCAACTCATCAACCGCCTCGATCAGACGCTCGCGTTCCGTGTGCGGGTCTTCCGCGATCGGGTTGGTGACGACCACGCGAGGTTCATGAAGCCAGACATGCCCTTCGGCTGATCCCTCCTGCGCCGGGCCACCACGCAACAGAACCGATTGCTGGTGCAATGGTGACAGGGCTGCGCCCTCGCCCACAAAAGCACCAAGTTCCGCCATTTCGGCCAGCACCATAGCGACCACTTCCAGCGCATAGACTTCGTCAGCGGAAAACTCGCGCGCTTCACGCGACTGAACCACCAAAACACCCAGCTTTTCCCCAAGGCGCTGTACCGGGACCCCAAGAAAGGACGAATACCTTTCCTCGCCTGTTTCCGGCATGTACCGGAACCCTTTTTGGGATGGCGCATCCGCCGTATTGACCACCTTGCCGAATTTCGCGACGCGCCCCACCAGACCCTCACCCATACGCATTCGCGTCTTGTGGACCGCTTCAGGAGAGAGACCTTCGGTCGCGCACAGCTCCAGCGTCTCTTCATCGCGAAACAGGTAGACCGAGCACACTTCGGCCCGGATGCTGTCGGCAATTAAGTGGGTGATCCGGTCAAGACGCTCCTGACCGGCGGCTTCGCTCGCCATCTCTTCGCGCAGCCGCCGCAACAGCTTGCGGGATTCTGTTTCGGTGCCGTCCGCCATGGCCCACCCTGTCTAGTGTGTCAGGCGAGACCCGTGGCTTAAAAGCTCAGGCCGCCTTATCCAGTTCAAAGGCATCATGCAGCGCCTGAACAGCAAGTTCCATGTATTTCCTGTCGACCAGAACGGAAATTTTTATCTCAGAGGTTGTAATGACCTTGATATTGATCCCCTCATCCGAGAGCACCTTGAACATTTTGGCCGCAACGCCCGACTGCGAGCGCATACCGATTCCCACAACCGAAACCTTGCAGACGTCGTTATCCGCGACTAGATCGGCATAATTCAGTTCGCCTGCCTCTTTGATCGCCAGCAACGCCTTTTCGGCGTGGGCCACCTGATCGGTCGGGCATGAGAAGGTCATGTCGGTGCGCCCCTCATCCGAGATGTTCTGAACGATCATGTCAACGTTCACGCCCTCATCACTGAGCGCGGTGAAGATGATCGAGGCGATACCGGGGCGGTCGGCCACCGATACGACGGTCATCTTGGCTTCGTCACGGGAATAGGCCACACCGGCCACAACATTGGATTCCATGATATCCTCCTCGTCGCAGACCAAAGTACCGGCCTCGTCGGATTGTTCTTCGAAACTTGAAAGAACGCGCAGTTTCACCTTATAGCGCATCGCCAGTTCGACCGAACGGGTCTGCAGCACTTTTGCCCCCAGCGAAGCCAGTTCGAGCATCTCTTCGAACGAGATCCGGTCAAGCTTGCGCGCCTTTTCACAGATGCGCGGGTCAGTGGTATAGACGCCATCCACATCTGTGTAGATGTCACAGCGTTCAGCGCCGAACGCTGCGGCAAATGCCACAGCCGTAGTGTCCGAGCCGCCACGACCCAGCGTAGTGATACGGCCTTCGGGGCTGAGGCCCTGGAAGCCCGCGACAACAGCCACACGCATTCCTTCACCGAATTTCTGATTCAGGTTCTCAGTCGGGATTTCCTCGATCCGGGCCTGGCTGTGGGCGCTGGTGGTCAGCAGCGGTACCTGCCAGCCTTGCCAACTGCGCGCCGGGATGTCCATTTCCTGTAAGGTCAGGGCCATCAGGCCAGCGGTGACGTTTTCACCCGAAGACACGACAGCATCGTATTCACGCGCGTCAAACATGGGCGACGTCTCATTCACCCAGCCCACCAACTCGTTGGTTTTGCCCGACATGGCCGAGACGATTACGATCACGTCATAACCCTTGGCAACTTCAACACCGATGCGCTTGGCGGCACGGCGGATGCGGTCCAGATTGGCGACTGATGTGCCGCCGAATTTCATTACGAGTACGGGCATGGGGGCAAAAGTCTCCGCGCCTTGGATTAGAAGTTCCGTGCCTCATAAGCGAGGGGCACCGCAAGGGCAAGGGCGCAAAAGCCGTCTGCCTACGGCGCAGGGCCGCTTTACATTATGCAGGCGCGATGTCAGCCTATGGACAACAACCAAATCAAGAGGTTCTTCATGTTTCGCCTAGCCCTTGCCGTCGCCCTTATTTCGTCGCCTGCCTTGGCTCAGGTCGCAAGCGTTGCTGGAACCGACGGCAAAAACGCATTGGGCACAGTGCCTTGCGCCGCAAACGCCGGTGATCCGCTACAAAGCTGCAATGCAGAGCTGCGCCGCCACGATGACGGCACGACAACCCTTGCTGTTGGCCTGGGCGGTGGGCAGGTGCGCAATATCTATTTCAAGGACGGCGTCCCTGAATCCAGCAGTTCGACCTCGAAGATGTCCTATGAAACGCGCGGCGATCTGTTGGTGATCTATATTGATCCTGGCGAAGTCTACGAAATCCCCAAGGCCGCGCTGACCTCTCAATAAGCGTGCTGCTGTCCGTCATAGGTTTCAAAGCACCCTGTGGTGGCCAGTGACAAATCATCGAACCGCTTTATCAGGCCGGACACGGCCTGATCGACGTCGATATCCGCTGTCGCTCCGCCCATGTCTGTCTGAACCCAGCCCGGATGGTAGATACCAACGGCAATACCGTCTTTTTTGAGGTCAGTCGCCAGATTACGTCCTAGATTCAACACCGCCGCCTTGGACGCGCGATAGATATAGCTGCCGCCCGGAGCACGGGTATGCGACGCCATTTGTGACGAAAGGATCGCCACCTTGCCGCCTGACGCGCGCAAGTTGGGCAACAGCGCTTGCACAGTCAGAAACACGCCAGTGACATTGGTCGCAAAGCTCTGCGCCCACATGTCAGCCGGGTAGTCGTCGATCGTGTGCCCCTTGTCCAGATACACTCCGGCGTTGCAGATCAGCAAATCAACAGGCTGGTCTTTCAACTGTTCTGCCATGGCCGATTGCTGCAAGGGATCAGACACATCAAGGCGAACCTGCAAACTGTTGTCACGTGCTGTTCCAGTGACGTTTTCACCCCGGTTGACGTAACATTGCGCCAGAGTTTGCCCGATGCCGCGATTAGCACCAGTGATCACGATGTGCATGGTTCAATTGGTCTTTCTGCTGGGGACAAACGGTAGTGGGGCCACCGGTACGCCGTCTTCGATCAGCGATTTCGCCTCATCTGGCTTGGCCTCGCCATAAATGGCGCGGTCCGGGGCTTCGCCCAAATGGATCTTACGCGCCTCGCTGGCGAATTCCTTACCTACATAATCCGAGTTCTCTTCGACATGGCGGCGTATCTCGGCCAGAACCTTCTCGATTTCCGGAGTCGGTGTGGCCACATCAATCTTGTCGTCCGCAGCGGGCAGTTGTTCCAGCTTCGGCTGCGCATTTCGTGCCGGACGGACACGCGGAGTCATGATCGCTTTTTCAACCTGCGTGCACCCGCAGACTATGCAAGTCACCATCCCGGTCGTGACCAACTTGTCATAGGCTTCAGCGGATTGGAACCAGCTGTCGAACGTGTGGCCTTCAATGCATTTCAATGCGTATTGAATCATGTTCAGTCCAAAAAATAGATTGGCGAATAGATACCGACCAGAATGACAATATCAAGCCTCTCTGGCCCAATCTTAATGTGCGTAAGGCTTAAAGTCTCGTAACAGTTCGGCAAGCTCCGGAGAATGCACCTTGAGAGCCGCTTTTTTGAGCGGGTACCACTTGCGTTTGCGCATCCCCTGTTCAGGGAAATCCTGCGAAACGGACCGCACAAGAACGGGGAAGACATCCACCAGAATCGGTACAGGCGGGCGATTCAGCCGGTGCTTGTGGTGCAAAAACTGCCCCAACCGCCCCCCACTGCTTTGACCGGCCACACCTGCTTCTTCCCAAGCTTCCTGCAATGCCGTGTCAGCGCGTGATAAGCCGGGGATAAGCCAGCCTTTGGGAATAATCCAACGTTGCGCCCTGCGTGTCGTTATCAGCAAGACCTCGGGTCGATTGCCTTTGATCCGGTAACACAGCGCTGCAGCTTGCTGCAAAACGGGCTGTTCCGCAGCAATGAGATTTTCAAGACGCAGCAGCCGTGGCTTCATCGTTTGATGGTCCCTTCAGCCAGTACCTAATCCCTTCGCACTTGAGGTCAGTGAATACTCATTTTGTGGAAGGTTCACGCAAGGATACCACATGATGTAGAATCCGCCAAGTCAGGTGCTTGTGCTGAGGGTTGATCTACATGCGGGACGAGAGTTGCCGCACCAGATCATCATGTGGAATATCGGCGTCGATTGCCAGCCGCCGCAGACCAAAATGCACACGCGCGATCTGCTGATAATACCGCGTGTAGACATAGTTTGTCCCGCCTCCGGCCAAAGCCCCAAGGACAGGAACTGACTGGGCTGCCAGTTTTTGCCCCAGCACAATCGAAAAGCGCGGCGCAACGGCAGCGATCAAACGCTGCATGGCCGGTCCTGTCAGCGTCAGACGCACCGAGAAAAAGCCAAGATCTGCACCGTCATCATGTGACAGCGGACCAGCTGCGGACAGCACACGTACACAGTCGAACTTTACGTTTTCTGCAGATGGATCGAACCCTTCGCGGGCGGCGGCCCCCTGAATAGCGCGCAGCAGCATGGTGGTCGTTGCAGGCAGTTCCATCAAAGCTGTGGAAACACCGCCCAGCCCCCCGGCCGCGCCCATGGCCGTGGTCACGGCGGTGTTCACCCAAGGCCGTTGATCGGGAACAGCGCGCCGTGACCCCTGTGCCGCGTGCATCGCCAGCCACAAAGCCTGCTCGGTCGCTCCGGTCAGGCCATGCCGCACTGGTTCCGGCAATTTTTCCAGCAGTGGCTCGGCCGAGCCACCCAGCTTGTTCAGCAGTTTGACACCAGCCCCTCCGGCAGATCGGTAGTGATCCGCCAAACGATCCAGCTCGGCGTCTGTGTCTACGTTTTCGACAAGAACCACGTTTTGCATTCACGCCCTCCTGCCTTTCAACATCGGCGTTGCGCGGTGTGGATTCAATAGGTCAGCGGCTCCAGCGGGTCACTGCCCCCTGAACGCCGCACCAGACACCAGGCACCAATTCCAACCCTAAAACCCGGTCCGGGTTGGTGGGCGGCGGCATCTCAACCCCTTGCAATCGGGTAAAACCAAACCGTTTGTAATAGGATTCATCCCCCACCAACATGACGCGCTGCCACCCACGAGCTTGCCCGGCTTCGACACCGGCATGAATCAGATATCGGCCCAACCCCTCGCCCTGATGCGTCGGGTGCACAGCAACCGGCCCCAGCAGCAGAGCATCGTGATCGCCAACATGGACGGGCCAGAACCGGATCGCACCAGCCAGAATGCCCTGACCGTCGCGCGCAACCAGAGACAGGCCCGCAACCGGAGGCACATCATCGCGCAACCGATAAGACGACAATGCCTCACGACCCGGTGCAAAACACAGGTCATAGAGGGCTTCGACCTCCCACCAATCATCCGGCTCTTCCGGCCTGATCCCGAATTGCTGCACCCTGCCCTCTTTTCCTTGCTGGAATTCGCCCTAGCACTTCGGTACGCCTTGGGCAAACGCTTGGAGATCAGATGTTCTATCGCCCCGAAGACGGCCATGGCCTGCCGCACAACCCGTTCAACGCCATTATCACACCGCGCCCAATCGGCTGGATATCAACCCGGGATGCGGACGGGATCAACAATCTGGCGCCTTATTCCTTCTTCAACGGAGTTGCTTACACACCGCCACAGGTGATGTTTGCCACAACTGGTACCAAGTATGATCAGGATGGTGGCAAAGACAGTGTTGCCAATATCGAGGCAACGGGTGTTTTCTGCGTCAACGTGGTGGCCCATGCCCATCGTGATGCGATGAATGCCAGTTCCGAAGGGTTGGGAAAGCATGTTGACGAGTTCGCACATGCTGGGCTGACGCCAGTTGAATGCCAGACCATCCCTTGCGCCCGTGTCGAAGGGGCTCCAGCAGCCTTGGAATGCAAGCTGACGCAGATCGTGACCCTGCCCGGAGTGGCGAACCGGGTTGTGTTCGGCGAAGTGACAGGTGTGCATCTGCACGACGACCACCTTCGGGATGGCAAATTTGACGTGACTTCTTTCAAACCACTGGCACGGCTTGGGTACAGGGACTATTCGGTCGTGTCCGAGTTGTTCAGCCTTTCAAGACCGGATGACTAATGCCTTTACCTGACGCATCGCGCCGATACCCCGTAACACTGCCGGACGGCTCGGATTACCCCGGGACGGTCTTCCTGTCTCAGGCCATCGACCACCCCAGAATAACAATCGGTGATTACAGCTATGCGTCGGATTTCGACGTGCCCGAAGACTGGGCGAAACGGCTTGCCCCTTATCTGTTCCCGTTTTCCCGCGAAAAACTAGTTTTGGGTAAATTCTGTCAAATCGCCCACGGCGTCCGGTTCATCACTTCATCGGCCAACCACGCCATGGACGGGGCGACTTGTTACCCATTTCCGGTTTTCGATCCCGCAAAGCTGCTGGAATATCAGCCGGACAGGCGCGATACCGTGATCGGCAATGACGTTTGGATTGCCTATGGCGCTTTGATCATGCCGGGCGCAAAAATTGGCGACGGAGCAATAATCGGAGCAGGCTCTGTCGTGCGCGGAACGATCCCGCCTTATGCGGTCGTCACAGGCAACCCAGCCGAAGTGCGCCGATTTAGGTTTGACCGGGACACCATTGATCGATTGCTCGCCTTGAAATGGTGGGACTGGCCTGCCGATAGGATATCAGAGGCCGAGGATGCATTGTTGTCGGGCAATATCGAGGTGCTGGAACAAATGGCTCCATGAAAAAGGCGGCCCTCAAAGCCGCCTTATGAAGTCAGTGCCCGCCCAGAACGCCAGTGCGGACGGAGTAATCGACCGCCAGTTCGTAATCCGGGTCGTCGTCACTGTCGACCATCAGGTGACCTGCTTTGTTCAGCAGCTTGTGACAATCGCGGCTCAGGTGGCGTAGCATAACGCGTTTGCCCGCCGCCTCGTATTTTGCAGCGACGTTTTCGATGGCCTGAAGGGCTGACTGATCCACGACTCGGCTTTCGGCGAAATCGACGATGACAGTTTCAGGGTCGTTCGGGACATTGAACAATTCGATAAAGCCTTCCGACGATCCAAAGAACAGCGGCCCCTGAATTTCATAGACTTTCGCACCTTTCTCGGTCTCGGATTCGCGCGTGACGGCGTGAATGCGTTTGGCGTTGTTCCAGGCATAGGCCAGCGCCGAGACAATGACACCGACCACAACCGCAACAGCCAGGTCTTCCATCACCGTCACGACGGTCACCAGAACGATGACGAAAGCATCCGTCATCGGCACTTTGCGCATGATCTTGAACGAGTTCCACGCGAAGGTGCCTATCACCACCATGAACATCACGCCGACCAGCGCGGCCAGCGGAATTTGCTCAATCAGAGGTGAGGCAAACAGGATGAAGACCAGCAGGAAAAGTGCCGCCGCGATACCTGCGATACGGGTACGTCCGCCGGATTTCACGTTGATCATCGACTGACCAATCATCGCGCAGCCGCCCATACCGCTGAAGAAGCCCGTTACAATGTTTGATGCGCCCTGAGCGATACACTCCTGAGACGCCCCACCGCGCTTGCCGGTGATCTCGCCGACAAGATTCAGGGTCAGCAGGGATTCAATAAGGCCAATTGCGGCCAGAATGACAGCATAGGGCAGGATGATTTCGAATGTTTCCCAGTTCAGCGGGACCATCGGAATGTGGAATGCAGGCAGGCCGCCTTCAATCGACGCCAGATCGCCAACGCGCGGGACATCCAGACCAAATCCGATCACCAGAGCTGCAACCACGAAAATTCCAGCCAGAGGCGCGGGAATAACGCGCGTGATACGCGGCATGACCCAGATCACAACCATGGTCAGCGCCACAAGGCCCAGCATGGTGTAAAGCTGCATTCCCGACAGCCACTCACCACCGCTCATTCCATGACCGGTGTTTTCCATGGTTCCGGGCACCTTGAACTGCCCCATCTGGGCCAGAAAGATTACGATAGCCAGACCGTTCACAAAGCCCAACATCACCGGATGTGGCACCAGCCGGATAAAACGCCCCCAGTGCATCGCCCCGGCAATGACTTGGAGAATCCCCATAAGAACAACGGTCGCAAACAGATATTCGACCCCATGCTCGGCCACCAGCGCGACCATGACAACCGCCAGCGCGCCGGTCGCGCCCGAGATCATACCGGGCCGTCCGCCAATCAGCGCGGTGATCAAACCCACCAGAAACGCCGCGTAAAGACCAACCAGAGGGTGCACGCCTGCCACAAAGGCAAAAGCCACGGCCTCAGGCACCAAGGCAAGGGCCACGGTCAGACCTGACAACAACTCAATCCGCAAGCGAGAGAAGGTCAGCCCCTCATCTGGCACCCAGCGCAGATCGGGCATGGCGACGCGTTTGGCAAAACTTGCCAGCAAGGCTCGGGGCATTGGTCAGTCCTATTGGGTTTTATGTTCGCGCGAAGGCGCCGTTGTAGCGGACGCGAGGGCATTGAGCTACTGCAGTACGTGGGATACAGCCATGCGCCCCACGCATGTCTTGGCCTCGCGGCAACGTGATTTGCGGGACCGTGGTCGAACGACCAACTCTGAGATCATGCGCTGGATCATCCTCTTTTTCCTCTCTGCCCTTCCCGCCTTCGCGCAGGACCTGCAAGGCAATGACACAGCCGGAAACTGGCGCGTGACCCATCACGAGATTTTCGGCATTTGGAATTCGATCTGCGACGAGCGCGAAGAAAATGGCGCGCTGAAGCAGCGGTGCTACATCCGGCGGGCAGAGGTTTTTTCACTTAGGCCCAAGTTTGCAGCGCAGTTCGTGTTCATTACGCCCGAACCCAACGGGTTCAAAGTGGAATTCGGGATGGAGCCCGGCACCTTTTTCAGCCCGTCTGGGTTTCGCATCGACAAGGGTGAAGAAACAATCTGGCGCACAAGGCGGCCGGGGTGTCTGACCGGGCTTGGCTGCATCTTCGAAGATCGGCGGGCCGAAGACGTTTTGCAAGCAATGCTGACTGGGGATGCGTATCGCTTTGTCTTTCGCGACAGGCACGGGCAATCACAGGATTTAACTTGGCCTTTGGACACGTTCGGCACGGCCTGGGCTGACTTCACAGCGCAGTCGCAGCAGCGTAACCTGTTGCCGAAACAAGACTAACCCTCTTGTCAAACCGGGCCGCAACCCGCACAAATCCTACAGTATTCAAGATGTGGAGCAGGACAGTGACCCAAACCAAGATTGCCGTCATCGGCGGATCAGGCATCTATGACATCGACGGGCTGGAGAACTCGGAATGGGTCGAGGTGGAGACCCCATGGGGTGAACCCTCGGACCAGATCCTGACCGGGTCGCTGGATGGTGTTGAAATGGCTTTTCTGCCACGTCACGGGCGTGGTCATGTGCATTCACCGACAGATGTACCCTATCGCGCCAATATCGATGCTTTGAAACGGTTGGGCGTAACAGACGTGATCTCGATTTCGGCCTGTGGATCATTTCGCGAGCATATGGCACCGGGCGATTTCGTGATTGTCGATCAGTTCATCGACCGGACTTTCGCACGAGAAAAGAGTTTTTTCGGCACAGGATGCGTCGCCCATGTCAGCGTCGCGCACCCCACCTGCCCGCGCTTGTCGGACGCCTGCGAAACTGCAGGCAAGGCCGCAGGCATCACCATCCATCGCGGCGGCACCTATCTGGCGATGGAGGGACCTCAATTCTCGAGCCTCGCTGAATCCAAAATGTATCGCGAGCAATGGGGCTGCGACGTGATCGGCATGACCAACATGCCCGAAGCCAAACTCGCCCGCGAAGCCGAACTCTGTTACGCCTCGATCGCGATGGTCACCGACTATGACAGCTGGCACCCCGACCATGGTGAGGTGGACGTGACGACCATCATCGCCACCCTGACCGGCAATGCTGACAAGGGCCGCGCAATGGTCAAGGGCCTGCCCTCTCTGTTGGGAGGTGAGCGCGCGCCCTGCCCGCATGGCTGCGACAGAGCATTGGAATATGCGATCCTGACTGCCCCCGAAAAACGTGACCCGGCGCTGTTGGCCAAGCTGGATGCAGTGGCCGGGCGCATTCTCTAGAGTCGCGCTAGGGCACGCGCGCCATGGCTGTCAGCAGGTCCTTTTCGCGGATCACGTTCAGCAAATCCCGAACCCTGACATCAACCGATTGCCCGTAGGTTTCCGGGCATTCGGGATCCGAGTCCAATCTCGCGTCAGGGTTGACACCGTCGCAATGCATCAATTGTGAAAAATCACCCACCGTAATCCCAGCGGGTCGAAAATTCACACCGATTGTGACTCTCTGCACCCTGTCGCGATCCGGGAACGCACCCGGTTGCAATGTGATCAGTTGCGTTTCAACCAGCGATTTCGTGACAACGCAGACTTTGTCTCGCGCCATCAAGGCCGCGACCATCTCACATGCGCAATCATCTTCTGTATCCGGCATCACGTTGGTGTTCTCCAGCCTCGAAACAGTCCCCTCAAAGGCGACGCGCCGACTTGCGGACGACATGTCGTGACCAGGCGCAGTGGCGTTTTCACCGTCGGAAAACCACGACTGTACGAGTTCGACCAACTGAACAAAATTCGGAAGCGCTTCGGTCAGGCCGTTCACATATTCGGAATTTTTGTAATAGGTGTTTTTGTCCTCCTCATCAATTTCAAGCGGACACAGCTTGGTCATACGCTGCCCGTCGGCCGAGACACGTACCAGATCGCCAGCTTCGAAAGGTGCGGCGTTCAACAGGACGTTCATCCCGTTATACTTCACCACATCCCCCTTGTGCACGTCCGACATCACGAAATAAGCAAACCAACCCGCCACGAAAAACCCTGCCACCAGAGCAACCGAGACCAGTGTTAAAACTAATTTACGGGTCATGTCGCACCTATGGGTTTGGGCAACAGAAACCGTTTCCACAGGCATATTTGCCCGGACCACACAAAGCCAAGGAAACCGAGGGAACGCTGATCAAAAATGCGCAGACAAGCACGCAAAGGAAAAATCTCATATCAAATCTCCTTAAAAAAATAACAGTATAGCACAAAACACTATACAAATCGAATTTCGCTGAACCCTAACCTGAACCAGAATGTCTGATCTCAGCCGAAGTCTGGCGGGCGCAGGAATTGTCAGGCAGCCGCAGTTTGGGTAAGCAAAACTTCAGGAATGTGTTTCGAGAAGAACCTTATGTCTTTAGAACTCTGGCTGGCCTTTGTCGCTGCTTCGACCGCCCTACTGTTGATCCCCGGCCCGACCGTGCTGCTTGTGCTCAGCTATGCCCTGTCCAAGGGGCGCAGTGTTGCCGTGGCATCGGCTACCGGGGTCGCTGTGGGTGATCTGGTGGCCATGACCGCCTCGCTGCTGGGGTTGGGCGCATTGGTATTGGCCTCGGCTACCCTGTTTTCAGTGCTCAAGTGGATTGGGGCCGCCTATCTGGTCTGGCTTGGGATAAAGCTGCTGCGCAGCGCCCCGGCCAGCGGGCTGAACGCGGTCGATACCGGGCGCGATGTGACGGCGCGCAGTGTGTTTGGCCATGCGGCGACCGTAACTGCGTTGAACCCGAAATCCATCGCCTTTTTTATCGCCTTTGTGCCGCAATTCCTGCGCCCGGCTGATCCGCTGGGTCCCCAATTCACCATTCTGATCGTGACCTTTGTGGGACTGGCTTGGCTGAACGCGTTGGCTTACGCATTGCTGGCCGACCGGCTGCGGCGGCTGATTGGCCGCGCCAGCGTCATCACGGCAATGACACGTTTTGGCGGGCTGACCCTGATCGGGATGGGCGTGGCCACAGCGGTTCTGCGCCGCCCGGCCTGAGGCGGCCTCAATCCTCGGCGTGTTCCTTCATGAAACCGCGGATAAACCTGCGGATTTCACGTGCGGCCGAGGTGTCAAGCTCCTTGCATAACTCAACAAAAGCGTCGCGTTCGTCCTTGTCCAAGCGCAGGACCAATTGACTGTTTTTCTTGGTTGATCCCTTGCCGTCTTTCTTAGCCACGCGCATTGTCCCCAACAAAAGTTTGCAATTTTAGACGATACATTGTATATACATAGCATAGTGATTGTCGTTATCGGGCACTTAACAACAATAAAAGGAATATGGCAATGAACCTTCATGCTGCTCAGGCATTTCTTTTGCGAGATCAACGCAATTGGCGCAAACCGCACCTTTCGTGGCTGCCGTCCACGCTGTACCGCTATTACAGCCTGCCGAAAGCCATAATCTCGCGCCGCTCCTGATCGCGTATTTGAATTGTTCCTTGCATGGCTAACCCTCATGGGCGAAACACACTTTGGTGTTTGAGGCAAAAAGGGTTGGCCCATGTCCAGGAGCAAAACTGTAAAAGATTACATCCGTACCATCGTCGATTTCCCGCATGAGGGGATCATGTTTCGTGACGTGACCACTCTGTTTGCGGACCCGCGCGGGTTTCGGATGGCAATTGACCAGATGCTGCACCCCTATGCCGGCGAACGAATTGACAAAGTTGTGGGACTTGAGGCGCGCGGTTTCATTCTGGGCGGCGCGATTGCGCATCAACTGAGCGTTGGTTTTGTGCCGATCCGCAAAAAAGGTAAGCTGCCCGGCACAACAATCAGTCAAGACTACAAGTTGGAGTATGGTGAGGCGATTGTTGAGATTCATGACGATGCCATCCAACCCGGCGAAAAGATTCTGGTGGTCGACGATTTGCTGGCCACGGGCGGCACTGCAGCAGCAGGCATCAAGCTGATCGAGCGACTTGGAGGCGAGATCGTCTCGTGCGCGTTCATTATCGACCTGCCCGAGTTAGGAGGGCGCAAAGTTCTGGAAGAGATGGGAATGGACGTGCACATCCTGTGCGAGTTCGAAGGACTCTAACCCAGATACCTTCACAAAAGCGTGACTGGAAAGCAAAAACCGCGCTGGCTTAGCGCGGTATTTCATTTCTTCAATCCACAAATCAGCGCAAAACAAGTGATCTTGCTGTGAACGTGCCGCGTACTTCGGGTGATGCTGATTGAAGCATTCTAACCTTGGGAGTTTAAGTTATGTTCCGCAAATTTGCCGCTGCCGGTGTAGCCTCGATCCTGTTCAGCACCACTGCATTGGCCGATGGTCACGGCAAGGACATTGTTGACACCGCTGTTGCCGCTGGCAGCTTTGAAACACTCGTCGCCGCTGTGCAGGCCGCCGAACTGGTGGAAACACTGAAAGGCGAAGGTCCGTTTACCGTATTTGCCCCCACTGATGATGCATTTGCGGCTCTGCCCGAAGGAACGATCGAAAACCTGTTGAAGCCGGAAAACAAAGATCAGCTGGTTGCCATTCTGACCTACCACGTTGTGCCGGGCAAAGTGATGTCAGGGGATCTGAGCGACGACATGACCGCCGCAACTGTTCAGGGCGGCGATATCACCATCGATCTGGATTCGGGTGTGATGGTGAACGACGCCAACGTTGTTCAGGCTGACATTGAAACCAAGAACGGCGTGATTCACGTGATCGACAAGGTGATCCTGCCTGCGTCGTAAGAGATGTCCGAACACGGCCCGGGTCTTGGGCCGTGTTCATTCATTCAGGACCGCGCCGGGGTTCATGATGCCCTGCGGGTCCAACGCCGCCTTGATGGCCCTCATGGCGCCCAGCTTAACCGGGTCGCCATAGCGCTCAAGATCGTCCGTCTTCAAGCGTCCGACCCCATGTTCAGCACTGACCGAGCCGTCGTATGCGTCAACAAGATCATGCACCGCTTGTTTGATCGCGCCTCTTTGACCCTCAAACTCTGATCGGTTCTGTCCTTTCGGCGGAAACACGTTGTAATGCAGGTTTCCATCCCCAAGATGGCCAAAGCAATTGATCCGAAATTGCCCACGGTCAGCGATCATCTTTCCACCTTCGCGAATGAAGTCGGGAATTCTGGAAATCGGGATCGATATATCATGGCTCGAGACTGAACCGACCAAACGATTGGCTTCGGGGATGCGTTCACGCACCGCCCACAAATCGGCGCGCTGCGCCTCACTTTGCGCAATGACCCCGTCCTGAACCAGACCAAGGCTTTCTGCATGGTCGTAAAGGTTCTCCAGCGCATCTGACGATGACTGCCCTTTTGCCAGACCCAACTCGATCAATACGCTCCATTCCGGCGGCGCGCCGAAGGGTTGACGAACATCCGGCAGGACCTCAGTCAGGAAATCCAGCCCCTGCCGGTGGATCAATTCAAAGGTGTTGACGGCCTCACCCACCTGATCCCGTGCCAGCGCCAGCAAGTCGATGGCCGCTTCGGGCGAAGCAACTTGAAACATCGCAGTGCCAACGGCGGCAGGTCGGGGAAACAGCTTGAGCGACGCGGCAGTAATGATCCCCAACGTGCCCTCGGCCCCGATCAGAAGGTCCCGCAGGTCGTAACCCGTGTTGTCCTTTCGCAACCGGCTGAGACCATGCCAGATCTCGCCATTGGGCAGCACCGCCTCAAGCCCCAGACACAGGTCGCGCGCGTTGCCATAGCGCAAGACATTGACGCCCCCGGCATTGGTCGACAGGTTGCCCCCGATCCGGCAGGACCCCTGCGCCGCCAACGACAACGGAAATAGACGGTCCGCCGCCTCAGCCGCGGCCTGAACATCTTGCAGAATGGCCCCAGCTTCGGCGATCAGGATGTTCTCGGTCGGAAAAACAGACCGAATGGCAGTCATTCGTTCCAACGCGATCAGCAAAGGCTCCGGACCCTCTGACATCACCTGCCCACCAACCAGACCTGTACCGCCGCCGTAGGGTACAACCGGCACCCGCTCTACCAAAGCCAACCGCACCAGCGCGGCAACCTCTTCAGCGGTGCGAGGCAAAGCCAACACACCGATCTGCCCGGCAAACCGCCCGCGCGGTTCTTCCAGATACCGTTCTTCAACGGGGCGCAGGATTTCGTCGCCCAATTTCGAACGGATCAGTGCAGCAAAACTGTCATCAGCGGGGTTCAAATTCATACGTTTTCAATGCCCAAGCAACGCGGCTGCGGCAAGCCCTATTCCAGATCAATCAGATACTGCGGCTCCAGCACAATTACCGTCGGTCGATCTGGGAGATCCCTCAGAGAGACGGTGATCTTTGACACCCCGTTACGT
Organism: Ruegeria sp. CDSA021; assembly: GCF_059612325.1. Taxonomy (NCBI): domain Bacteria; kingdom Pseudomonadati; phylum Pseudomonadota; class Alphaproteobacteria; order Rhodobacterales; family Roseobacteraceae; genus Ruegeria; species Ruegeria sp. CDSA021. The sequence continues at coordinate 205,674 of NZ_JBXWQJ010000002.1, read as the reverse complement.
TCAACTGGAAATGTATCCCGAATATCGACCAGAAACCTGTCCAGCGAGAACCCCGAAAACCAGTGCATCGGAATGATCATCGAACTCTTCAACCGCTTCAAGACCGAGATCATGTCCGGCAAGGGCATTGTCGTCCCGCCATCAACCGCGGCCATAACCACATCCAACCGCCCCAGCGCAGCAAACTGTTCGTCTGACGGCACATGATGCAGATGACCCAGATGACCGATACATAGCCCCTCGACCTCGAACACAAAGATCGAATTCCCGCGCTCTTCGACACCGCCATAGGCTGAACGAATATCGGTCGAAACATTGCGCACCAGCAACTCCCCTAGATCAAGGTGATGCTCAATGCCCTGCCCGAACTCGCCCCATCCCGGCAGAACATGCGGGATCGCCGGGTCGGGATGGGCCGTCCAATGGGTAGAGTGGGCATGGTTCATCGTCACAACGTCGGGGATAAGGTCAGCGCTGCCGATGAACCCGGTGAAGTCGGTCACGGCATTCAGCCCACCCCGCGTCTGAATCAGAAAAGACGCGTGTGCGATATAACTGATCCGCACCGAAAATTCCGGCACCGGGTCTTGCCAGGCAGCTTTGTGAAGGTACTCAATCCCCGGCGCGGCATCTGCGATCGCAATACAATGGCTGGGCCGCCGATCCTGCGCCGCGGCCCCGCCCGAAATCACCATCAATGCCGCAACCAACCAGCGCATACGTCAAGTGTAGCGCAGAACGCGCCCAAGTCATGCCCCTTGTTCATCTGGCCTAAAATACTTCGGGGAAGGCGCGGCTTGCCGCAAACGGGGGCAGAGCCCCCTACCCAGCGTCGGTTTTCCCGCGCCGGTCGGACCGCAGGCTGGCATACAGAACATGCGTCCGCCACCGCCCGTTGATCTGGAGGTAAGACTGCGCAACGCCTTCATATTTAAAGCCCGAGCTTTCCAGCAGCCCGCGCGACGCCTGGTTTTCGGGCAGGCACGCGGCTTCAATCCGGCTCAGATCCAGACGGGTAAAGGCGTGATGCACCATGGCCCCGATCGCCTCGCGCATGTATCCCTGACGGGCAAAAGACTGGCCGGTCCAGTACCCTAGGGTACCGGCCTGCGCGGGCCCACGCCGTATATTGTCCAGCGTTATGGCCCCAACCAAGACATCGTCTTCCCGGCGAAACAGAAATAGCGGTATGGCCGTCCCGCTTGCGACCGAGCGCTGCGCCCAATAGACCCGGTTGGTAAAGGATTTGCGGCTTAGATGGTCGTTTGCCCAGATCGGCTCCCACGGTGTCAAATAACCCTGGGACGCCCGTCGCATCGCCGCCCAGCCATTGAAATCGGAATGGGCAGGCGGGCGCATACTCAGCCGCGCGGTTTCGAGTTTCAGCTTGCGTCTGCCCAACAGCATCACGCCGCCCGCCTCTCCTGCAGTTCAGCCAGTGTCGGCGCGCCTGAAACCGGACCATACAGCGCCAGTGCCGCCGGGGCTTGCAGGGCCATGGTCTCCGCGAAGGCGCGCACATCCTCGGTACCAACCGCATCGATCTTGGCAACGGTATCCTCAAGCGAAGGCACCCTGCCCCAGATCTGCACCAGCCGTGCCAGACGCTCCGCGCGGTTCGACGGGCTTTCGAGCCCCATCAGCATCCCGGCCTTCATCTGGGCGCGGGCACGAGCCACCTCTTCCGGGCTCATGTCTTCAGCGGCGCGTTTCATCTCATCGATGGTGATCGCTGCCAACTCACCCACCTGATCCGCCGAAGTTCCGGCATAGATCGTGGTGGTTCCGGTATCAGCGTAAGCACCAGCCTGAGCAAAGATCGTGTAACACAGCCCACGCGTCTCGCGCACTTCCTGAAATAGACGCGAAGACATGCCACCACCCAGAGCAGTCGAATAAATCTGTGCTGTGTAGATAGCATCGTCGCGGTAACCCGGGCTTTCCAGCGCCAGTGCGAAATGAGCCTGTTCCAGCTCTTTCTCCTGCCGCGCCTCGCCGCCAGTGAAACGGGCCATTTCGGGGATCAGACCTTTGCGCGGCTGCAAATGGCCAAACATCTCTTCAGCCACTTTCATCAGCTGATCATGATCAACGGCGCCAGCCGCCGACAGAATCATCTGTTCCGGCCCATAGTGCTGGGCCACGAAGCCCGACAGATCCTCGCGTGAAAACGCGCTGACCCGTTCGGTCGGGCCCAGAATGGTGCGGCCCAAAGGTTGATCGTGATAACTCTGCTCTTGCAGCCAATCAAAGATCACGTCATCGGGCGTGTCATATGCCTGACCGATTTCCTGCAGGATCACGCCACGCTCGACCTCGATCTCGCGCGGATCAAAAACCGGGTTGAGAACGATGTCACCGATCACGTCCATCGCCAACGCCACGTCGTCCTTGAGAACGCGCGCGTAATAGGCCGTTACCTCGCGCGAAGTATAGGCGTTGATATAGCCCCCCACATCCTCGATCGCTTCGGCGATCTGCAGCGCCGAACGTCGCCCGGTTCCCTTGAACGCCATATGTTCAAGGAAGTGCGCAATACCGTTCTGTTCGATGCGCTCATGCCGCCCACCTGCGGTCACCCAGATGCCGATGGCTGCCGATTGCAGCCCCGGCATATGTTCACTGACGATACGAAAGCCGTTCTTCAGTTGGTCTTGTCTGACAGTCACTCAGCGATATGCCTTCTGATATGATCCTCAAGTGCACCCAGATCATTGGCAATGCGGGTCACCCGTTCCGGACGTTCATACAGATCAGACATGCGGGATGGAAGAGGCGGATGTACGTCGCTCGCCTTCTCAACCGCCGCCGGGAACTTGGCGGGGTGCGCAGTTGCCAGCGTGATCATCGGAATGTCGGCGGCACGCTGGTCTTCTGCTACTTTGATGCCAATCGCGGTATGCGGGCAGACCAGTTCCGCGCTAAGAGCCAGCGTAGATTTGATGGTGGCAAGCGTTTCGTCTTCGGATACACGCCCCGAGTCAAAAATCTCACCCAGCGCTTCCATCGCGCCCTGGCTGACATTGAAACCGCCGTTCTTGAGCTCATCCATCAACTGCGCCACGGCCCCGCCATCCTCGCCATAAGCATAATACAGCGCCCGTTCAAAGTTCGAGCTGACCTGAATATCCATCGACGGGCTAATCGACGGGATGGTGTCGCCCTTGAAATACCCCTCGCCCGACAGGCAGCGGTGCAGGATGTCGTTCTGATTGGTCGCCACGACCAGCCGATCGATCGGCAGGCCCATGCGCTTGGCTAAATACCCTGCGAAGATGTCACCAAAATTGCCGGTCGGCACCGTGAAGCTAACCTTACGATGCGGTGCACCGAGGCTGACGGCGGCCGTAAAGTAATAGACAATCTGCGCCAGAACCCGCGCGAAGTTTATCGAGTTTACCCCCGCCAGTTTCACGCTGTCGCGAAACTCGAAATCATTGAACATGTCCTTCAGCGCCGCCTGACAATCGTCGAAATCTCCGTCCACTGCCAACGCGTGCACGTTGCTGTCCGCAGGTGTTGTCATCTGACGGCGCTGCACCTCGGAGACACGGCCATGGGGAAACAGGATGAACACATCCACTGCATCCAGCCCCCGGAAGGCCTCGATGGCTGCCGATCCGGTATCGCCACTGGTCGCACCCACGATGGTCACGCGGTCGCCACGGCGTTTCAGGGCCACCTGGAACAGCTGACCGATCAGTTGCATGGCGAAATCCTTGAAGGCCAACGTGGGGCCGTGGAACAACTCCAGCAGGAAATGGTTTTCGTTCAGTTGCTTTAGCGGCGCGCGGGCGTCATGGCCGAAGCCTTCATAGGCGCGGGCGATGATGGCCTTGAACTCATCCTCGGCAAAGGACTCGCTGACATAAGGCCACATCACGCGGAACGCGATCTCTTCGTACGGCAAACCTGCCAAGGCTGCGATCTCGTCCTGCGACATCACTGGAATCTCGGCAGGCAGATACAAGCCGCCGTCGCGGGCCAATCCAGTCAGCATCGCCTCTTCAAAAGTCAGTTCGGGCGCCTGCCCACGGGTCGAGATGTATTTCATGTCGCGTCACTCTCAGAATTGGCGCGGCTGCGCCACAGGAAGTATCCGGTCATCGCGGCCCAGACCAGAGCCAGACCAAACCAGGTGATTGCATATTGCAGATGATCGTTGGGGATGCCCACCGTATCAACCGGCAAGGGCGTCACGTTCGGGTCGGTCTCGGACCGGGCGATCAACAGCACCGGTTCGGCGTCCAAAGCGGCGGCCAAATTGGGCACGTCGCGGGCAAACCAGATATTGGCTTCTATATCAGCTTCGGGCGTATAGCTGTCGATTTCATCCGGCCAGTGTAGATTGCCGGTGATCTCCATCGGACCAGTCAGGCGATCCGCCTGTTTGGCGGTTGTCGGAACAAAGCCCCGATCCACTAAAATAGTCCGGTCCCTGGTGCTGAAAGACTGAATGATCCGATACCCTGCCCCGACGTGCTTGACCGAGACGAGAACATGAATTTCGCCTGGCTCCAGCTCGCCCGAAACGGTCACCGGAAGGTATTTGTCTGCGCCCTCTGAGACCTGGGGCGGCAAGGCGACGGGATCGGCCGAAATTCGGCTTTCGATTTCGGTCAGCACGTTCTGTTTCCACGCCAAACGCTGCACCTGCCAGATACCCAGCCACAGCAGCACCCCCAGACCAGCAAGGCCGAAGATCGGCAGGAACAGAATGCGGCGCATGTCAGGAACAAACCTCGTTGCAGGAACCGGCGTCTTGTTAAGGGGGGCGTGCACCAAATTGCAACCACGCAATTGTATGGGGCGCAATCTTGCGCCCGGAATAGAGAAAAAGCCGCCCCAAAGGGCGGCTTTTGCAATTGGATCACCTGAACGGCGTTACATCAGCGGGGCTTGGCCCCAGATGTAGACGGCGAAGAACAGGAACAGCCAGACAACGTCGACGAAGTGCCAGTACCAGGCGGCCGCCTCGAACCCGACATGTTTCTCGGGCGTGAAATCGCCTTTGAGCGCCCGGATCAGACAGACCGACAGGAAGATGGTCCCGATGATCACATGCGCGCCGTGGAAACCGGTGGCCATGAAAAAGTTCGAATAGAACTGATCGCCGCCGAATTTCCAGCCTTCATGCGCCAGCAGCTCGTAGTATTCAAAACCCTGCAGGAAGGTAAACGCGATACCCAGAGCAATACCAATTGCCAGACCCTGCACCAGCGCCTTGCGGTCATTGCCATGCACCAGCGCGTGGTGTGCCCAGGTGATGGCACAGCCTGACAGCAGCAGGACCAGAGTGTTGATCAGCGGCAAGTGGAACGGGTCAACCGCGTGGATATCTGGCTGGATGTATTCAGTGCCCGCATAGTCGTACATCGGGTACATGCGATGTTTGAAGAACGACCAGAACCAGGCGAAGAAGAACATCACCTCGGACATCACAAACAGGATGAAACCATAGCGCAAGCCGATGCGGACGACGGGTGTGTGATCGCCCTGGCGGCTTTCAACCACCACTTCGGACCACCATGCGAACATGGTGTATAGCACCGCGACCAGACCGGCCCAGAACATCCACGGCGTAATGCCATGCATCCAAAGGACGGCTCCGAACAGCATCACAAAGCCACCAACGGCTCCGATCAGAGGCCAGATCGACGGGGCCAGAATGTGATAATCGTGGTTTTTAGCGTGTGCCATCAGCGTCCCTCACCTACAGGCGTTAGTTCTTTGTTGTCTCAGCCTGCACGTCAAGGGCGGCGTAGCCCTCCGGCAGGTCAATTTCGTAGAATGTATACGACAGAGTGATCGTATGAACATACTTGGCTTCAAGATCATCGACCATTTCAGGATCGACGAAGAAAGTTACCGGCATCTCTACGCGTTCGCCGGGTTGCAGCACCTGCTCTTCAAAGCAGAAACAGGCAATTTTCTGGAAATACCCACCCGCCGAATAGGGGGCCACGTTGTACGAGGCCTGACCGGCAATCGGGCGGTCCGTCGGGTTATAAGCCTCATAAAAGGCCAAACCGGTCTCACCGACGCGCACTTCCATCTCGCGTACAACCGGCTTGAATTCCCAGGCCATGTCCTTGGCCTTGGAGGCGTCAAACCGTACGGTAATGGTGCGATCCAGAATGTCATCGGGCGCTGCTTCGGCCACACCTGTGGTGCCACCAAACCCTGTCACCCGGCAGAACCAATCGTAAAACGGCACAGAAGCCCAGGCCAGGCTGCCCATCAGAACAACCACACCGACAGTCTGAACAACCGTTTTCTGGGGGCCGGTCAACGCCATCAGTTCTGAATCTCCTGTGTTGCCATACCGAAATCCGTGCCCGACACCTTTACGACCGTCAGCCCGAAAATGATCACGATAAAGGCAGCCAGTGTCAGAGCAACGCCCAGATTGCGGCTGAAACGGCGCTGATGCAGTTCGTGGTTTTTGCTCAGACTCATGACCAGCCTCCCAGCCCATAGGGTTTCAGCAGCGCCTCAGACAGAATGGCGCCGAAATGCAAGAAGAGGTAGAGCAGCGACAATTTGAAAAAGCTGCGCTCGACCTTGAAGTTGTCGGCCTCGGAATCCTCTTCCGTCCGACGCGAGATTTGCCAAGCGCCCCGCAGGAACAGCGCGTTCAATACCAAAGCAACGGTCAGGTAAATTGGTCCACCAATGCCAGAGAACGCGGTTCCCACCGCCAGAATGGCCAGCAAAGCCGTGTAGAAAAGTATGTGTACCCGTGTGGCGCGGCGACCATGCGTGACCGTCAGCATCGGCACGCCCGCATCGTCATAGTCCGAGCGCATGAACAGAGCCAACGCCCAGAAATGCGGTGGGGTCCACATGAAGGTCAGGGCAAACATCAGCCACGGCTCAACTGACATCGACCCGGTTGCGGCGACCCAACCAATGACGGGCGGGAATGCACCTGCAGCACCGCCGATGACGATGTTCTGCGGTGTCGAGCGCTTCAGCCACATCGTATACACAACGACATAGAAGAAGATGGTGAATCCCAGGAACGCGCCTGCAAACCAGTTGGTTGCAAGGCCCAGCATGATCACCGAAAGACCAGACAGCGCCAGACCGATGGCCAACGCCTCGCCCTCTTCTACTTTGCCGGACGGGATCGGGCGGCCCTTGGTGCGTTTCATCACCCGGTCGATATCCGCATCCCACCACATGTTCAAAGCGCCAGAGGCCCCACCGCCGATAGCGATGAACAGGATGGCACAGAAGCCGACAACGGGATGTACGGTAACAGGCGCCGCCAGCAATCCGACCAGCGCCGTGAAAACGACCAGAGACATCACACGCGGCTTCAGCAGGGCGAAGTAATCGCCAAAACTGGCCTCGTCCGCCTGGGCTGTCGCGGTGCTGGCATTGATGCTTGCGTCGGTCATTTTCGGTCCTTCTGGGGCGAAAGCTGCGCGGTTCACCCGCGCAGCCTGCTTTTCATATCAGGTGGGGACTATCCCCGCCTTTAGCTCACTCAGTTCGAAGCGACCTGATAGCTTTGTGGCAGTCCCGCATATTCGTCGATCGCGCCTTGTAGCCACTGGTCATAGGCTTCTTGACTGACCACTTTGACGGTGATCGGCATATAGGCGTGATCTTTGCCACAAAGTTCCGAACACTGGCCGAAATAGATGCCTTCTTTCTCGGCTTCGAACCACAGCTCGGCCAGGCGTCCTGGCACACCGTCCTGCTTCACACCGAAGGACGGGATGGTCCAGGAATGGATCACGTCAGACGCCGTGACTTGCATCACGATGACCTTACCAACCGGAACAACAACGGCGGTATCGGTGGCCAGCAGCCATTCGTCGTCGCTGTAACCCGCGTCGGCCAGCTTGGCACGCATGGCGTCATCCAGAACAAACGGGGTCACGTCCGCATCGGCTGGGCGCGCACCTTCATCCAGGGTCGCAGGGTGGCCCAAAAGATAGCTGTCGAACGCAAAATCGTGATCGACATACTCGTAAGTCCAATACCACTGGTTGCCGACCACCTTGATGACAATGTCGCCTTCAGGAATTTCCTGCTGCTTGAACAGAACCGGCAATGAGAACGCGCCGATGAACACCAGAATCAGGATCGGACCCAGGGTCCAGGCAATTTCGACCGGGGTATAGTGCGAGAACCCCGCCGGGGTCGGGTTTGCGCGCTTGTTGTAACGCACGATGCAGTAAATCAACAATCCGGCAACCAGCAGGCAGACGGCGGTGATGATCACCAGAATCATGCCGTCCAGACGCTGAATTCCTGTGGCAAGGCTGGTGGCTGCTGGCTGAAAACCCATGCCGCCGTCGACCGGCTTGCCAATAATCTCAAGCTCCTGAGCCATGGCGGGAAGGCTGGAGAGGGCTGTCATAAACCCTGAAAGCATCAAAGCATTCTTCATATTCTGTCCTGATCGTTTGATCTTTGCGTCCCTGGCGAAAAGGTGTGAATCGGTCGCACCTCTCCCGTTGTCTTTGGCCGCGTTAAAAACCATATTCCTTCGGGTAGATAAAGCAAAATGCTTGCGTCAAACAGACGCTATTTTTGATCTGGATCAAACCCGAAAGGTCACAACCCATGCCCGACGCCCCATTTCGCCCCTTTGAAAGCGCCCTACCGCATGATGAAGCGCTATCTATTTTGCAATCGGCGACCGCCGGGGCTGAGGACGGAGAACTGTTTGTCGAGCGTCGAAAGTCCGAGTCATTGGTGTTTGATGACGGGCGTCTGCGCACTGCTTCTTATGATGCCTCCGAGGGATTCGGCCTGCGAGCGGTCCAAGGCGAAGTCGCAGGTTACGCACATTCAACGGACGTTTCGATTCCTGCGCTGAAGCGGGCTGCTGAAACCGCGCGTCTGGCCGTTGGGGATGGCGGCGGGACGCTGGCCGAGGCACCCCGGCCCACCAACACGCGCCTCTACACAGACGATGACCCCATCGACTCTGCTGAGTTTCCGGTCAAGATCGAAACCCTGCGCGAGATCGATGCCTTTGCCCGCGATATGGATCCGCGCGTTGTGCAGGTCAGCGCAATGATTTCGGCCGCTGTTCAAGAGGTCGAGATTCTGCGCCCCGATGGCGTGATTGTGCGCGATGTGCGTCCGATGACACGCGTGAATGTTTCTGTGATCGTGGAACAGAACGGACGCCGAGAAAGCGGTTCGGCAGGTGGCGGTGGGCGCGTGGGCCTGAGCGGATTGATTGATCCGGCAGATTGGCAGGCCAAGGCCCGTGAAGCCCTGCGTGTTGCCTTGGTCAATCTGGATGCGGTCCCGGCCCCCGCAGGTGTGATGGAAGTGGCGCTTGGACCCGGCTGGCCCGGTATTCTTCTGCACGAAGCCATCGGCCACGGATTAGAGGGGGATTTCAACCGCAAGGGCAGCTCGGCCTTTGCCGGGCTGATGGGTCAGCAGATCGCCTCAAAAGGTGTAACCGTTGTGGATGACGGCACCATTGCCGATCGTCGCGGCTCGATCACCGTGGATGATGAGGGCACGCCCAGCTCTCGCACAGTGCTGATCGAAGACGGTGTCCTGACTGGCTATATGCAGGACCGCCAGAATGCGCGGCTGATGGGTGTCGCACCCACAGGCAACGGGCGGCGGCAGAGCTATGCGCACAAACCCATGCCACGCATGACCAACACGATCATGCTGGGGGGCGAGTCCGACCCTGCAGCTTTGGTCGCGGATATCAAGGACGGCATCTGGGCGGTGGGTTTCGGCGGCGGTCAGGTGGACATCACCAATGGCAAGTTCGTTTTCTCGTGCACCGAAGCCTACCGGGTCGAAAACGGCAAGATCGGCGCGCCCGTCAAAGGCGCAACGCTGATTGGTGACGGGCCATCCGCTTTGAAACGTATCCGCGGGCTCGGCAACGACATGGCGTTGGATCCTGGTATGGGCACCTGCGGAAAGGATGGGCAATGGGTACCGGTGGGCGTCGGGCAGCCGACCGTCCTGATGGATGGGCTGACTGTTGGCGGCTCGGCGGCCTGAGTCGCAAAAGACTGAAAAACACGGGCACAGGGTTAACCTTGCGCCCGTGCGCCAAACCCGCAAACCGTTGAAAGATGCTTTGCTTCAAAAAAATAGTTTTTGGCTTCTCCATTTCTTTCAATAACTTAATGTAAGTTTGGGTAACAATTTCGGGCAAATACAGATCTAATTTTCCACGATTTACAGGCTGTTAACCCGCCTTCTTGTAAACCAGTTTTGCAACAAGGCGGAGCACCGGATGACCGAAGAGCAGCTTTCTTCCAATCACCCCCCACTCCCACCCACCACGGAAGAGGACCGGTTTTCGTGGCTTCGCCTTTTGCGTTCTCGCAAGATTGGTCCGGCGACGTTTCGCCGACTTCTGCGGGAACATGGCTCGGCGCAGAACGCGCTGGCCGCGCTGCCCGAAATGGCACGCGCCGCCGGAATAGAAGGGTATGAAATCTGCCCCCCCGGCGTGATCGAGGCGGAGCTCAAGGCCGCAAAAGCCGCAAAAGCGCGGCTTTTGCGGCCTTGGGTCCGCTGCTTTCCCATCAGCCTTGAATGATCTGAACGATGCGCCCCCGATACTGTGGGCGATCGGCAACGTTTCCCTGCTGCAACAGCCAGCAATTGCGATGGTCGGTGCGCGAAACTGTTCTTCACTTGGCGCACGAACGGCCCGAGGGTTGGCGACCGATTTAGGTGGCAAGGGACATGTGATCGTGTCTGGCCTGGCCCGTGGAATTGATACGGTAGCACATATGGCAGCCCTGACTTCCGGCACCATCGCTGTCATGGCGGGCGGCGTGGATGTGATCTACCCGGCAGAGAATACAGAACTGGCCCATGACATCGCCTCGGACGGGCTGCGCCTGTCGGAACAGCCGATGGGCGTGACACCTCAGGCCCGGCACTTCCCCCGTCGCAATCGGATCATCTCGGGCCTCGCGCAGGCTGTTGTCGTGGTCGAGGCTGCCGCCAAGTCCGGCAGCCTGATCACGGCACGCGATGCCTTGGATCAGGGGCGCGAGGTTCTGGCCGTTCCCGGTCACCCCTTTGACGCGCGGGCCGCCGGGTGCAATCTTTTGATTCGGGATGGCGCCACCCTGGTTCGGTCCGCTGAGGACGTGATTGAAGCCTTGCCGCCAAAGGACAACCTGTTTTCACGTCAACCTGAGCGGCCACCTACCGCCATCGTGCACCCCACCCAAGACTTACACATTCAAATCCTTGAACGACTTGGCCCCTCACCCATCGCAGAAGACCAGTTGTTGCGCGACATCGCGGCCTCGGCTGGTGAGCTTGGCCCTGCATTGGTCGACCTGGAACTGGAAGGGCGAATCCAGCGGCAGCCTGGGGGTCTATTGTCCCTGGCAGGCTGATTGAACCGCCCACTGGGGTCGCCGCGTCGGCCCGTCTGTCGGCACGGTACCCGTAATAGTGACCTGAAATCACGATGTTTTTCAGCCTGCAAAAGGAACGCATTGACAATTCCCGCTTGCCCCACACATTTTGCACCACCATAGAAGGCGTCAAATTCGTCGAGCGAGGTTTCCCCTTAAATGCCTGTAGTTGTTGTAGAATCTCCGGCCAAAGCTAAAACAATCAATAAATATCTCGGCCCCGACTACACAGTTTTGGCCTCTTACGGCCATGTGCGGGACCTTCCCCCGAAGGATGGATCAGTCGATCCCGAGCATGAATTTTCCATGAAATGGGAAGTCGGCAATGACAGCCGCAAGCATGTCAAAGCCATCGCTGACGCGCTGAAAGAAGACAACGCACTGATCCTCGCCACCGACCCTGACCGCGAAGGCGAGGCGATCAGCTGGCACCTGCAGGAGGCGCTGACCAAACGCCGCTCGATCAAGAAAGATACGCCGGTCAGCCGCGTAACCTTCAATGCCATCACCAAAGAAGCTGTCACTCAGGCGATGCAGAATCCGCGTCAGGTCGACATGCCGCTGGTCGAGGCCTATCTGGCCCGCCGCGCATTGGACTATCTGGTGGGGTTCAACCTGTCGCCCGTTTTGTGGCGCAAGCTGCCCGGTGCGAAATCAGCTGGGCGCGTCCAATCGGTCTGTCTGCGCCTGATCGTCGAACGCGAGATGGAGATCGAAGCGTTCAAGCCAGTCGAATACTGGTCGGTCAAAGCACTGTTCGAGACTCCACGAGGTCAAACCTATGAGGCGAGACTGGTCACGCTGGCAGGCAAAAAGCTGGACAAACATGATCTGGCCAATGCGACCCAGGCGGAACTGGCGGTACAGGCCATCACCAGCCGCGCACTCAGCGTCACTTCGGTCGAGGCCAAGCCCGCTGCTCGAAACCCCAGCGCGCCATTCATGACGTCAACCTTGCAGCAGGAAGCAAGCCGCAAGTTCGGAATGGGTGCACGCCACGCGATGCAAGTCGCGCAGCGGCTCTATGAGGCGGGCTACATTACCTACATGCGGACCGACGGCATCGACATGGCGCCTGAGGCCGTGGTGGCAACGCGGGATGCCATCGCGGATCGTTTTGGCGCAGAATATGTTCCGGACAGCCCGCGCATCTACAAGAACAAAGCCAAGAATGCTCAGGAAGCGCACGAGTGTATCCGCCCGACGGATATGTCCCGCGACGCCAAGGCGCTGAAAGTCACGGATGACGATCAGCGCAAGCTTTATGATCTGATCTGGAAGCGTACCATCGCCTGTCAGATGGCCGCCGCCCGTTTGGAACGGACCACCGTCGAGATTGGCAGCGACGACGGTCAGGTCGGCCTGCGCGCCACCGGTCAGGTGGTTCTGTTTGATGGCTTCATGCGCGTTTATGAAGAAGGTCGCGACGATGTGGCCGATGACGACGAAAAGCGCCTGCCGCAGATCATGCAGGGCGATCCGGCGCGTTTTGCCAAGACTTCCCTAAAGGATCAGTTCGCCAAGGCGACCAGCGACAGCGGTGACAGGGTCGCGAAAGAGGCAGTCCTGTCCGAGAACGAATCCGTTCTGGCCCTTCAACACCACACTCAACCGCCCCCGCGCTATACCGAAGCGACGCTGGTCAAGCGGATGGAAGAGCTTGGGATCGGACGGCCTTCGACCTATGCCTCGATCGTAACGACGATTCAGGACCGGGAATATGTACGCAAGGACAAGAACCGGCTGATCCCCGAGGAAAAGGGGCGGATCGTTACGATTTTCCTGCTGAATTTCTTCCGGCAATATGTCGGTTACGAATTCACCGCCAATCTGGAAGAAGAGCTGGATGACGTCAGCGCCGGGGACCGTGACTACAAGGACCTGTTGGGCAAATTCTGGCGCGATTTTTCGGCTGCAATTGGTGAGACGTCCGAGCTGCGTATTTCCGAAGTGCTGGACAAGCTGGACGAAGCACTGGCGCCGCAGTTGTATCCGCCACGCGAGGATGGATCGGATCCGAGGATTTGCCCGAAATGCGGCAACGGCCAGCTGCACCTGAAGACCTCGCGCACCGGCGGTTTCGTCGGTTGCGGCAATTACCCCGAATGCACCTATACCCGCCCCATCGCAGGTGAAGGTGCCGAAGGTGAAGAACGCTTGCTGGGTGAAGATGCAGGTGATGAGATCTGGCTGAAATCCGGTCGTTTCGGTCCTTACGTTCAGCGCGGCGAACCCACGCCCGAGAACAAGAAACCTCCACGCGCCTCTTTGCCACGTGGGTGGAGCAAGGATGACATGGATCTGGACAAGGCGCTGACGCTGCTGTCCCTGCCCCGCCAAATCGGCGAACACCCAGAGGGTGGCATGATCAGCTCGAATTTCGGGCGGTTCGGGCCATACCTGATGCATCAGCTACCAGAAGACGCGAAGCCGGTTTACGCTAATCTCAAGGATCCCAACGATGTGTTTGAGATCGGCATGAACCGCGCAGTCGAGATGCTGGCCGAAAAGCGTGCCAATCCGGGTCGCGGGCGGCGGGCGGCGGCGAAACCGCTGAAAGAATTGGGCGAGCATCCCGATGGCGGAACTATGCAGGTTCTGGACGGCCGCTATGGGCCTTATGTGAAGTGGGAAAAGGTCAACGCGACCATCCCCAAGGACATCAAGCCCGAAGACGTAACCCAGGAAATGGCCATCGAACTGGTGAATGAACGTGCCTCCAAGAAGGGCACCAAGAAAAAGGCCGCCCCTAAGAAGAAGGCAGCAGCCAAGAAGGCGGCGGAGTAGGTAGAAATACCAACACCCCCTTGGTTTCATTGACTTCCCAATAACGTGGCGGCACAACCTGCCCATCACCATGTCATTGGGGGAGTTTTCCATGAAAAAAATCTATGCCAATGCCACCGAAGCGCTCGATGGGGTGCTGACGGATGGTATGTTGATCGCCGCGGGCGGCTTTGGCCTGTGTGGCATTCCGGAACTGTTGCTTGAAGCTATAAAAGAGTCGGGCGTCAAAGACCTGAGCTTTGCATCGAACAATGCCGGTGTGGACGATTTCGGTATCGGCATCTTGCTGCAGACGAAGCAAGTCAAAAAGATGATCAGTTCGTATGTCGGCGAAAACGCTGAATTCATGCGCCAGTATCTGAGCGGTGAGTTGGAGCTGGAATTCAACCCGCAAGGAACACTGGCCGAGAGGATGCGCGCGGGTGGTGCCGGCATTCCCGGCTTCTATACCAAAACCGGTGTTGGCACCGTGATCGCCGATGGCAAGGAACATAAGGACTTCAACGGCGAGACCTACATCCTTGAAGAAGGCATCTTTGCCGATCTGGCCATCGTCAAGGCGTGGAAAGCCGACGACACAGGAAACCTCGTATTCCGCAAGACCGCCCGGAATTTCAACGTCCCTGCGGCGACCTGCGGCAAGATCTGCGTGGCAGAAGTGGAAGAGATCGTTCCGCGCGGCTCGCTCGACCCTGACTCGATTCATCTGCCCGGCATCTATGTGAATCGCATCGTTCAGGGCAGCCATGAAAAGCGCATAGAACAGCGCACCACCCGCAAGAAGGAGGAAGCATAATGCCCTGGGACCGCAATCAGATGGCCGCGCGCGCGGCAGAGGAACTGGAAGACGGCATGTATGTGAACCTCGGCATCGGTATTCCGACGCTGGTGGCCAACTATGTGGGTGACAAGGACATCACCCTGCAATCCGAGAACGGTATGCTGGGCATGGGCCCCTTCCCGTTCGAAGGCGAAGAAGACCCGGACCTGATCAATGCGGGCAAGCAGACGATCACCGAACTGTCCCGCACGGCATATTTCGACAGCGCCACATCTTTTGCCATGATCCGCGGCGGCAAAATCGCAGCAGCGATTCTGGGCGCAATGGAAGTGGATGAGAAAGGCGACCTGGCCAACTGGATGATTCCCGGCAAGCTGGTGAAAGGTATGGGCGGTGCAATGGATCTGGTCGCTGGTGTTGGCCGGGTGATCGTTGTGATGGATCACACCAACAAGCACGGCGACAGCAAGGTCCTCAAGGAATGCACCCTGCCACTGACCGGCAAAGGCGTGGTCGATCGCATCATCACCAATCTGGGTGTGCTGGATGTGGTCGAAGGTGGCCTGAAGATCGTCGAACTGGCTGATGGGGTCAGCGAAGACGAGATGCGCGCGGCTACACAAGCGACACTCGTTTCCTAAAAGAACTAAGGCCCGCCGGATCAAGGCGGGCCTTAGTCAGTTTGAGGTCTGGAACACGCAACCGTCAGAAATCAGATCGGGCGGCGTGGCACACAAGGCCTTTGCGATCTGGAATGCGGCCAGAACTTTGGGCACATAATCCCGTGTTTCTGAGTAGGGTGGAACGCCGCTGTGCTTGCGCACGGAACCTTCACCCGCGTTGTATCCGGCCAATACCAGAATCGGATCATTCCCGAATTCTTCCATCAGCCAGTTAAGATATTTCACACCCCCGGCTATGTTCTGAGCTGGCTGAAGGCTGTCTTTCACACCGAAACGAGCTGCCGTGGCGGGCATGAGCTGCATAAGCCCCTGTGCGCCCGCAGAACTGATCGCATCCACCCGCCCTGCGGACTCGACCGAGATCACCGCCAGGACAAGGGCTGGCGAGACATTCGTTCCAACAGTTGAACGCAGGATCTCTTTGCCTTGCTGCTGCGCAATGTTCTGAAGCGTTTGCAGGCGCGGAGACCGCACGCTGGTAGCAGCAAGGGCAGAAATAGCCGCATCAAGACGCCCGGCCCCGCCCTGACCGATTTCGGGCGAGATCCTGTCCCAGAACGCCTTGTACGACCCTTTGGGATCACGCTTGGCTTGTGTCTCTGGTTGAACGGGTTGGGCAACTTCTGTCCGTGCGACGACATCCGGCACAGATATCTCTGCCCCTGTGCTGGGTGCTGAAGGGCGTGTCGCATGTTCTTCTGCAGTGATTTGCACCGTCACCCGGGGACGATCGCCGGGTTTGGGGGCCTTGATCCTTTTGTACACGCCGCGGGGTTCAGCCTCGGTCGCGCCAACCGATGGGGCACCCGATAGAAGAAACGCCAGTACACCGGCGCAATGAAGTGCGGTCCGGAGAGTCATTTGCCTGCCTCATGTTTTCTTTTTAGGCGATTTGAACTCCGAATCTTCGCGCAAAGCCAGAAAAACAAAGCGAAATGGGGCAATTTCGCCTCATTTGACGCAATTTTGCATCGCAAAAGGATGAGTGAATCAGCTTAGAGAGAAATTTTTTCATTTTATTTCAAGATGTTACAAATTTCATAACCAAAAAGTTAAGTTGCACGAAAAAAAATCTGCGTTTGGCCCAATTCCTGCCACGCCTAACAGGCAAACATAGTCCCATACCGAGACGATCGGGAGCGGACTGAGAGAGAAAGCTCTGGAAGACGCCGAGGTTCATTAAACTTTTTTAGATCCTTTAGGAGGGACGTAACATGATCAAGTTCATCAAGAACTTCCGCAAAGACGAAGACGGCGCAGTAACAGTTGACTGGGTTGTTCTGACCGCAGCAGTCATCGGCTTGGCAGCCGTTGCATACCAGCAGATTTCGGCTGGCGCGACTGGCCTGGCAACCGATGTGAACACCGCGCTGAACGCAGCGTCGCTGAGCACCGGCAGCAACACCGCAACAGGTGGTATCACTGCTGCAGGCTCCAACTAAGCTTCTGCTTTAATAAGAATTCGAGACCGCGCCTTCTTGGCGCGGTCTTTTTTTTGCGATGCATGACCACCCACTTGAAGTCAAAAGACTTGAGCTAGAACCAGCACGAATAGCTGGGCGCTTATCCCAAAAAGCCGCGATCCCGCATCTGTGTCTCTGCACAAAATTGCTGTCAAAAAGCGCGAAGCCCTCAACCATTCCAACAAAATCAATTTTTGGCCCGATTTCCGCCATTCGAGCGAACCAGTTATGGGTGACGCTACGGAAAACACATACGTAATAGATTGGAGAGAAAGTCATGCTCAGGTTCCTTAATCGGTTTAAGTCCGACGAAGCGGGAGCGGTGACAGTTGACTGGGTGGTATTAACCGCTGTGGTCATAGGATTGTCGGGTGCGACCTTCCTCGTCATCAGCTCAAGCGTTGACGGCATGGGCGGCAACATCAATGAGGCCATGAGTAGTTCTGTAGTCAGCACCGGCTCAAACAGCGCAGCCGGTGGCCTTGTCACAGAGGGAACCAACTAAAGCTCAGCAGGCTTACGTATTGGCCCGTTTTTCCCGACATGGTGCCGAGCTGGCTGAACAAAAAACGCTGCACCCCTCAACGGAGCAGCGTTTTTTTGACGTCTGCATTCCGGTGGAAAGCAGACAAATGGACGACATTTCTGAGCCAAATTGTGCTGAAGATAACGCGAAATCTGATAATCAGACATATTTGTCCCACATTTCGACACAATTTATGGCTAGGCATTAGGCTGTTTCAAAGCGACCTCTTGGCCGCTAAGAATTCGACCAAACAATAGAAGAGGTACTCGCATGCGAGCGGTATTCGGACTTGTCCTGATTGTCGGCGTTGCTCTGGCCGGGGGTGCTGTGTATATGGCACGCAACTATATTTCGGCCTACCAGAACGAGCTGGCCCGTCAGAGACTCGCCGCAGAAGAGGCGCTGGCCAATGCCCAGGTCGAAGTCATCCCCACGGTAACAGTTTATGTCTCGAATCGCCTGCTGAAATACGGTGAGCGTCTCACTGAAGAGGACATCCGCGCCGTGGACTGGCCGGAAAACGCGATTCCTGAGGGAACCTTTTCCGAGATCGCAGCACTGTTCCCGGAAAGCGGCCCCAATGAGCGTTTTGTTCTCAGGACAATGGAAAAAGACGAAGCGATCATGGGCGTCAAGATCACCGAACCCGGTGAAAAGGCTGGCCTGACGTCGCGCCTTGAAAAAGGAATGCGCGCCTTTGCGATCAGTGTTGACGTCGCTTCGGGCGTGTCGGGCTTTTTGCGGCCGGGTGACAATGTTGACATCTATTGGACCGGCACCAGCGGCACTGTGGAAGGCAACGGCAACGGCGGCATCACCCGTTTGATCGAAACCAGCGTTCAGCTCATTGCCGTCGACCAGACAGCCGGTTCCGACGTTGCCAACACAACCATTGCACGGACGGTTACGGTTGCAGTTACACCGGAACAGGTTGCGGCACTGGCGCAAGCTCAGAATTCCGGACGACTGTCCCTGGCACTGGTGGGTGTCGCAGATGAATCCGTTGCATCCACGATTGAAGTCGACCAGCGCAAGCTGCTTGGCATTCAAGACGCAGCCCCGGAGCCAGAGAAACAAGTCGAGCAAGTTTGCACGACCCGCATCAGACGTGGCGGCGAGATCGTAAATGTGCCCATTCCCTGCACAAACTAACGCCAATTCAGAACCTTACAAGATCAGAGCCGCGCCGTGTGCGCGGCTCTTTTCTTTGTGAATGTTGCCATTTCTCCACATAAGGAAAATTCCGGAAACCATTGATTATTGCAATAAATTCGGATTTCGCGCAGTCTCCTTCCCCATAGGGCATAAGACCCAAAAAACGAGGCGTGATCGGAGAGGCAGGTCACATGACATTACGTTCCTGGATCAGCGCAACCCTGCTGGGGTTGACGCTTGTAGCAAGTCCTGTCGGAGATTCCGCCTGGGCTGAAACTTTGCGTGTGGTGAAGAAGGGCACGGTGGAAACACTTGATGTCCCGATGAATCGCGCGATCGTCGTTGAAAGCGAGCAACCCTTTGCAGAGCTCAGCATTGCCAACGCGGGCATTGCAGATATCTCATCCCTGTCGGACCGGACCATTTACGTTCTGGGTAAGGCCCCGGGCCTGACGACACTGACCCTGTTTGACGGGGCCGGCAACCTGTTGGCCAACGTCCGGGTGCGAGTCTCGCCCGATGTTTCAGAATTCAAGGAACGTCTGCGTCAGATTCTTCCCGATGAACCAATCGAAGTTCGAACCGCCAATGATGGCATCGTGTTGTCTGGAACGATTTCAAGCGCGGCCAAGCTGGCACGCGCGCTGGAATTGGCTGAACGCTATGCTCCTGAGCGCGTTTCGAATCTGATGTCGGTCGGTGGCGTTCAGCAGGTCATGCTGAAAGTACGCTTTGCGGAAATGAACCGCTCCGTCGCCAAAAGCCTGACAGCATCGCTTGGTTTCAGCGGTGGAGACGTAACTGGTGGTTTCAACTCGCTCAACAACCAGTTTTCACTTAACAACGCTCTCGCAAACAACATCCCGGCCGTGCAAACAAACACTGGAGCGATTCTGTTCGGGTTTGGCGCTGGTTCGACGCAAGTTCGCTTGTTGCTGGAAGCGCTTGAAAGCAAAGGTCTGGCCCGCAGCTTGGCTGAACCCAATCTGTCGGCCCTATCTGGGCAGGAAGCAACGTTTTTGGCGGGTGGCGAGGTTCCGATTCCCGTACCGCAGGATGACGGTGTCGTAGCCATCGAGTACAAGGCGTTCGGTGTCGAGATAGATTTCATCCCTCGCGTTGTAGATGGCGACCTGATCAACCTTGAAATGGGAACAGCAGTTTCAAGTATTGATCAAAGCTCAGATTTTACAATCAACGGCGATTCCGTTCCCAGCTTCATCACCCGTCGAACCACGACCACGATCGAGTTGCGCGATGGTGAAAGCTTTGCCATTGCAGGGCTCATTCAAGATGATTTTGCGGATCTGAGCAATCAGGTGCCGTGGCTAGGCGACGTACCGGTTCTGGGTGCTTTGTTCCGCAGTTCCAACTATCAGCGGCAGCAGAGCGAACTTGTGATTATCATCACTGCGCACCTGGTTACGCCGACACGTGGAGAGGCACTTGCCCTTCCGACCGACCGAGTCAAACCGCCCAGCGAATTTGACCTGTTCGTCAATGGCAGGGTAGCGCGGACGCAGCGTGCTGGCGCCGGAGGGGCATCAGAAGTTGCACGGCAAGACTTCGGCAGTTCCTACGGCTATGTCCTAGATTGATCAGGAGGATCGGACCAATGCAAAAGTGGATCATCACACTGGGTCTTACGGTCGCTGTCGCCGCATGTACGCGCGAGGCCGGATACGAGATCGATGCTGGAACATTCGGCAACGCAACATTGAACAACATCCAGGTACAGAACGGTGAACTGACATATGCTCAGATTCTCGGCCGCCGCTTTGCCGCGGATGTGCCAAGCCAGGTCAACTTTGCGTTCAATAGTTCGCAACTGGACGCATCGGCCCAACGTGTTCTGTTGCAACAAGCCGACTGGATCAAACAGTTCCCCGAAGCGCGATTCCGTGTTTACGGGCATACGGATGCAGTGGGATCGACCAGCTACAACAAAAGCCTGGGTATGCGCCGCGCGCAGGCAGTTGTGGCTTTCCTTGAACGGCAGGGTATCTCACGTTCACGCCTTGAAGCAGTCGTGTCCTTTGGCAAAACACAACCGTTGATCGCAACACCGAACCGGGACCGCCGCAATCGCAGAACGGTAACTGAAGTTTCCGGTTTCGTTGACCGCAACCCGCAATTGCTGGACGGTAAATACGCGGAAGTAATTTACCGCGAATATGTCGAAAGCGCGACTTGGAAAAGTACGATTGAACAGGTTACAGCGACAGAGGGCGCTGACGCGGGTCAATAATACGCACGAAATGGGCGACATCGTCGCCCATTTCCCTACAATTGGTTCTTTTGCGCCCAATTCTCGCCCAACTTCAAAGCGATTTTGTGAACAATAGGGTGACCTGCGGCCAAATTTGACCGTATCGGGGCGACAGCACATCAAACTGGCGGATTTCGTTCATATGACATGCTGAGCCCTCACGACGAGGATAATGTTTATGACCAGCGCGACGCCGCAAGATGACAATACTGCAATTTTGGCCTGCACCATCAGCCGGGATGTCCAGAATTTCGATCTTTTGATCGAAGATATGGAAGCCATTTTAGGCGAACGATGGGGTGACCTGGGATTTGCAGAAGCGTTGGCCTTTTTCAGCCAACCCGAGGCCGAAACACTTGAGTTTGTCGCGTTGGCGATCGATGGCGAAGATGAAGACAACCTCTCTTTGATGGGTGAGATCATCACTCAGGCCAAAGAGAAGAAAATCAAAGTTGTTCTAATCGCTGAAGACGTCACTCCCGCCTCGCTGCATCAATTGCTGCGCAAAGGCGCTGACGAGTTTGTCCCCTACCCCTTGCCTGAAGGCGAGTTGCAGGAAGCCATCGAGCGTATGAAGCAACCCGATCCGGTTGCCATGGCCCAGGCCGCTGCGGTCCCCCTTGCAAAAGGGGATTCGAAAGAAGGCGCGTTGTTTGTCGTTCAAGGACTGGCCGGCGGCGTCGGTTCTACCACCATGGCCGTCAATCTGGCCTGGGAACTTTCCTGTGTGTCCGACAAGGATGCGCCCACTGTCTGTTTGATCGACCTCGATCTGCAGTACGGTACTGTTTCCACCTATCTGGATCTGCCACGTCGCGAAACAGTGTTTGAAATGTTGTCGGACACCGATTCGATGGACAGCGAGGTGTTCTCGCAAGCCCTTCAAACATATGAAGAAAAGCTTCAAGTCCTGACATCGCCTTCCGACATGGTGCCGCTGGATCTTATCACACCTGAAGATATCCAGCGCGTCATCGACATGGCGCGCACGCATTTCGATTACGTCATTGTCGACATGCCCAAAACGCTGGTCCTGTGGTCCGAGACGGTCTTGCAGGCGGCGCACGTGTATTTCGCCATGATCGAGTTGGATATGCGATCTGCACAGAACGCTCTGCGCCTTAAGCGCGCTCTGCAGGCCGAGGAACTGCCCTTCAACAAATTGCGTTTCGCGCTGAACCGGGCGCCAAAGTTCACCGACTTGAATGGAAAAAGCCGTGTAAAGCGAATGGGCGAAAGCTTGGGGATCTCAATCGACCTGCAGTTGCCCGACGGAGGCAAGCCAGTCATGCAAAGTGGCGACCACGGTCTGCCATTGGCAAATTCTGCCGCCAAGAACCCGCTGCGCCGGGAAATCGCCAAGTTAGCGAAATCGCTTCACAGCCTTGGTAGCAGCAGCGCCGAAGAAGCAGCTTAACATCTTCGCAAAGGGGTACCTGCCGTGTTTTCAAGATATAAAAAACAGCCCGCTGCACAGCCGGTTAAAGCTCCGGCAAAAGCCACTGAACCGGCAGCGCCCGTCGCAGAGGCTGCACCCACAACAACGGCAGTTGCACGCAAACCCCATAAGAAGAAAGTTGGCGAGTTCGCCGGATCTGACCGTGATCGCAAGCGTAAAGAGCGGCTGGGCGAGATCAAAATCGAACTCCACCGGGAATTGTTGGAAAACCTGAACCTTGCCGCTTTGGAAAACGCTGGCGAAGCTGAATTGCGTGCAGAAATTGGCGCAATCGCAAGCGAGGTTCTGGAAACAAGAAACATTGTCCTTAACCGAGAAGACCGGTCGCAGCTGAACAAAGAGCTGTATGACGAAGTGACCGGCCTCGGCCCGCTCGAAGCTCTGCTCCAGGACGATACGGTCAACGATATTCTTGTGAACGGCCCGCAACAGATCTTTGTGGAACGTGAAGGTAAGCTGGAACTCAGCGACATTACCTTCAAGGATGAAAAGCACCTGATGCGGATCATCGACAAGATCGTGTCTGCCGTGGGCCGTCGTGTTGATGAATCAAACCCTTATGTTGACGCCCGTCTGGCTGATGGGTCGCGTTTCAACGCCATGGTGCCCCCGGTTGCGGTTGACGGCTCTCTGGTTTCGATTCGTAAGTTCAAAAAGGACAAGCTGGGCATCGACGACCTGGTCAATTTCGGTGCGTTCACCGAAGAAATGGCCGCGTATTTGCAAGCGGCGGTCTCGACCCGTCTGAACGTGATCGTATCTGGCGGTACCGGTTCTGGTAAAACCACCACGCTTAACGCCCTGTCCAGCTTTATCGACGATGCCGAACGTATCCTGACCATCGAGGACACGGCGGAACTTCAGCTGCAACAGACCCACGTGGGCCGGATGGAAAGCCGCCCGCCCAACGTCGAAGGCAAAGGTGAAGTCAGCCCTCGCGACTGTTTGAAAAACGCCCTGCGTATGCGCCCCGACCGCATTATCGTGGGCGAGACTCGTGGCGCCGAGGTGATCGACATGTTGCAGGCCATGAACACGGGCCACGACGGTTCGATGACCACGATCCACGCCAACTCGGCGCGTGACGGGATTTCGCGTCTCGAGAACATGATCGCGATGGCCGGGATCGAAATGCCGATTAAAGCAGTGCGCAGTCAAATCTCGTCCGCTGTGAACCTGATCGTGCAGGCCAGCCGCTTGCAGGACGGTTCGCGCCGCATGACCTCAATCACCGAGATCACCGGCATGGAAGGCGACGTCATATCAATGCAGGAAATCTTTCGTTTTCAACGTGTTGGCCTGACACCGGACAACAAGATTATCGGACATTTCACAGCAACCGGCGTGCGCAGCCACTATTCGGAACGCTTCCGTCTGTGGGGCTTTGACCTGCCAGCGTCGATCTACGACCCAACCGCAATGTAGGAGAACCGGGTATGCAATTGCCTATGGAGGTGATCATCTATGTCGCCATCTTTGTGGGGGTCCTTGCCCTGGTCGAAGGCATCTATCTTGTCGCCTTCGGCAAATCCATCAGCCTGAACAGCCGGGTTAACCGACGTCTGGACATGCTGGAAAAGGGTGCCGGGCGCGAACAGGTGCTGGAGCAGCTGCGCAAGGAAATGCAGCAGCATATGAAATCGCAGAGCATCCCTCTGTATTCGTTGCTTGCTGACAAGGCGCAAAAGGCGGCAATTGCGTTCTCTCCACGCCAACTGATCATGATTATGGCCCTGGTGTCTGGGATGGCCTTTGTCGGCCTAAGCATCGGCACCGCGACGGATACGACTCTGCGCATCGCGATTTCCATCGCCATCGGCATCGGTGGCGTCTATGCCTGGGTCAACCACAAAGCCAAGAAACGTATGGGCATGATTGAAGAACAGCTGCCTGATGCGGTTGAACTGATGGTACGCTCTCTGCGCGTCGGAAACCCGTTTGTTTCGACAATTCAAGTGGTTGCGAACGAAGTCCAAGACCCTTTGGGCACTGAGTTCGGCGTTATCGCCGACGAATGTGCCTATGGCCGCGAGGTCGGCGAGGCGCTGAAAGACATGGCTGAACGCCTGGACAATCAGGATTTGCGTTTCTTGGCCGTGGCTGTGGGCATTCAACAACAATCAGGCGGTAACCTAGCTGAGATTTTGGCAGGTTTGGCACAGGTGATCCGCGCGCGCTTCCGCCTGTTCCGCCGCGTGAAAGCCATCACTGCCGAAGCGCAGTGGTCAGGCAAGTTCCTGTCCGGCTTTCCTGTCGCCTGTTTGATTTTCATCTTGGTCAAAGACCCTGGATACTACGACGACGTTATGGACCACCCTTGGTTTATCCCCGCGTGTTTCGTCGTCGGCATACTTCTGACGCTGAACCTGATCGTCATGAAGATCATCACCAACATCAAGGTCTGAGGAAAGCCAATGGAATTTCTGACGCGCATCAATGACCTTTTGACCCAGAACCTGGGTGAATTCGGACCCCTCATAGCTGTAGGCGTCCTCGGCTTGCTTCTGATTATCGTGGCCGTGTTGCTGATGGTGAATCAGCCTGAAGACCCGCTGAAGAAGCTGCAGAGGTCGAACGCCGCCCCTAAAAGGCAGCCCAAGGACAAGAAAGAGCGTCTGCGCAATTCCGGCCGCAACGAACAACTTGAGAAATTCGCGAACTTCCTTGAGCCCAAGAACGAGGAGGAGTATTCGGCGGTCGAGCTGAAGCTGCGTCAGGCCGGGTACCGATCAAAGGACTCGGTGCGTTTCTTTCATTTTGCGCAGTTTGCGCTGGGGATTGCTGGCATCATGGTTGGCATTCTCTTGATCACAGTTCTGGCCGGTGATCAGGAGTTCACCGGTCAACAGATGATGATCCGGGTGTTTGTTCCCGCCGCAATTGGCTATTTTGCCCCCAAGTACTGGATCACACGCCGCGTGGCCGAGCGGCAGGAAGCGATCACCGCAGGCTTTCCGGACACGCTTGACCTGATGTTGGTCTGCGTCGAAGCCGGACAATCTCTGGATCAGGCCATCGTGCGTGTCGCCAGCGAAATGAGTTCCTCTTACCCGGAAATTGCCCAGGAGTTCGAAATCGTCGCCCACGAAATGAAGGCTGGTAAGGACAAAGATAATGTTCTGCGGGACTTTGGCACGCGGTGCGGGGTGCAGGATGTGACCTCTTTTGTAACCGTGATGATCCAATCGGCCACATTCGGTACATCCATTGCCGAGGCTCTGCGGGTTTATGCCGGCGAGATGCGCGATAAACGGGTCATGCGCGCCGAAGAGGCTGCGAACAAGTTGCCGACCAAGATGACTCTTGTCACAATGATGCTGACAGTTCCGCCACTGCTGATCATTCTGGTCGGACCGTCGGCAAACGTCATTTCGAGTTTTGGTCGCTAGGGCGGATAGAACCCTATGAAAGCTGAATTCAGGTGCTTCCCTGTGGGGTTTCGCCGTATCCTCAAAGCCACCATGGTTTGCGCCGTGGTGGCTTCCTGCACGGAAGGGGTGTCCCCCGATGCACTGGATGCGCCAGGCGTCGATAATAAGGGGCAAGCTGAAGACAGCATAACGGTCGGAAACAGGTTGATGGCCGCAGGGGAATACGAACTGGCATTGGAATCCTTTTCCCGCGCGGCACTGGATCAGGGTATGACAACGCAGGTCCTGACCTCTTTGGGAACAGCCAATCTTGGCTTGCGGCGCTTAGGCCAGGCCGAAAAACTCCTGCGACGCGCGGTCGAAGATGAGCCGGATTGGCCCGTCGCCTGGAACAATCTTGGCGTCCTGTTGATGGAAAAACAGGAATACCCCGAGGCCGCGCAGGTTTTTCAAAGGGCATTTGCACTGGACAATGGCGAAAGTGACGCAATCCGGGACAATCTGCGCTTAGCTCTCGCAAAAATGGAAAATCCTGTTAATACTGCTCCTCAAGAACAAGAATACACACTGGAACAGCAGGGCGACGGGCAATTTACGCTCCGCAAGATCCAGAATTGAGGAAAGAGCAGTAAAGGACGCAAAAAATGCGCCAGCAATTCTTGATTCCGACTGTCATTGTCAGCGGTCTGATCCTTTCGGCCTGTGCAAAGGAAACCGAAGAGGAAAAGGTTGAACGCACCTTTCAAGAGGTGAACGTCATTGACGAAACCAATCTGAACGAAGTTCTGCTAAGCGCCGCCGACCCGAATGAGGCCGTGACCTATTTTCATGGGGCCGCGCTCAAGAATCCGGACCGGATCGATCTTCAGCGAGGGCTGGCCATTTCGCTGGGCCGAGCCAAACGGACGACCGAGGCCGCAGCCGCCTGGAAGCGCGTGACAACGATGAAGGGCACGAACGCCGCGGACAAGGTCGAGTATGCGGATGCGCTGGTGCGCAGTGGTGATTGGACGCAGGCAAAGACCGTTCTGGATTCAGTTCCTCCGACATTCGAGACCTTCAAACGCTATCGCCTTGAAGCCGTGGTCGCGGACTCCCGCAAAGATTGGAAGCGGGCCGATCATTTCTATGAAACAGCCATCGGTTTGACCACCCGTCCGGGCAGCGTGATGAACAATTGGGGTTATTCGAAACTGACCCGGGGCCAATATGCCGAGGCCGAGCGCCTGTTCTCCGACGCTATTCGTCAGGACAATTCTCTGTTCACCGCCAAGAACAATCTGGTTCTGGCCCGTTCAGCGCAGGGCAACTATAACCTGCCCGTCGTTCCAATGACACAGGTCGAGCGTGCCCGCTTGCTGAATACGATGGCGATTTCAGCGGTCAAGCAGGGCGATGTCACAACCGCCAAGAACCTGTTCCGCGAAGCCATTTCCACCCACCCGCAGCACTTCGACGAGGCGGTGCGTTCGCTTCGCGCGCTTGAAGGGGCCTGATACATGCACATCCCCGCAGCCGCTGCGGCTTGGTTTCTGCCGTTCGTGCTGCCGATTTGCTTCTACGTTGCTTTCACCGATATGCGTGAAATGCGGATCAAGAACCATGCCGTCTATGCATTGGCATTGGTCTTTGTTGTGGTCGGCCTGATTGCGATCCCGCCCTGGTCCACGGGCTGGCTGGGCGGTCATCTTGGTCCGTATTCCGTGTCGTTGCCTATTTATGTCTGGCAGCTGCTTCATATCGTTGTTGTCTTGCTTTTGGGCATCATCCTGAACGCGTCAGGTGCCATGGGTGCCGGCGACGCAAAGTTCATGGCCGCAGCATCAGCCTTTGTCTGGCTGGGTGATCTCAAGGTGATGGTAATGATCTTGACCGCCTGTATTCTGGCCGCTGTTATCACACACCGACTGGCCAAACACACCCCTCTCCGGGCCATCGCACCACATTGGGAAAGCTGGGATCGCGGCAAGCAGTTTCCAATGGGGCTGGCTCTGGCTGGGACACTGGCCATGTATTTGATTTTGGGTACTGTTCTCGGATCGTAAACTATCATCAGCACGCCTTGCCATTGCCTTTGTCCCGCCACAAAGCTGGGTCATTTTTCCTCCAAACCGCCCACTTTTGGGCATTTGGCGTGACATTTTGATGAACGAGCAACGCGCATGAATATGCAGACTTCCTCTGTTATGGCCCCCCCTACCCCCAAGGGATTGGGTGAAATGAGACTTCCGCTGGTAATGATGCGGGACATTCTGCTGAAGACCGTCTTCCGCAAAAACGCCAGCACCGTTTCCGAAATCGCAGAGGCAATCTGTCTGCCCGGTTCGGTCACGCAAGAGCTGGTCGACATCGCACGCGACCAGAAGCTGCTTGAGGCGACCGGGACACTGAATGCCAACAGCGGTAACGAAATGGGCTATCAGTTGACCGATGCAGGCAAAGCCCGCGCGTTGGACGCATTGAGCCAGTCAGAATATTTCGGCGCGATGCCCGTGCCGCTCGATGTTTACCGCGAGCAGGTCAAACGCCAGTCGATCCGGAACATTCAGGTCACGCGGGAACAACTGGTTGGTGCAATGGGTCATCTGGTTCTGCCCGACAGCCTGCTGGACCACCTGGGCCCTGCGGTCAGCGCTGGTCGTTCGATTCTGATGTATGGCCCTCCGGGCAACGGTAAATCCTCGATCTCGAACGGTATCCGCGACGCGCTGGGGGACAATGTCTATGTGCCTTACGCCATTGAATATGCGGGTCAGGTCATCACGGTCTATGACCCGATCGTACACACCGCGATCGAACAGGAGCCCGATGATCCCAATAGCCTGCGCCGCCGCAAACGTTTCGATTCGCGTTATGTGCAATGTGAACGACCCACGGTTGTGACCGGTGGTGAACTGTCGCTGAGCATGCTGGATCTGGTCTACAACCCGACCGCCCGAACCTATCAGGCCCCGTTGCAGCTGAAGTCGACCGGCGGCATCTTCATCGTGGACGACCTTGGCCGTCAGGCCGAACCGCCGCAGGCTCTGGTCAACCGTTGGATCGTTCCGCTGGAAGAGAACAAGGATATCCTCGGCCTGCAATCGGGTGAAAAGTTCGAGGTGCCCTTCGATACGCTTGTTATCTTCTCGACCAACTTCCACCCGAACGAGATCTTCGACCAAGCCGCCCTGCGCCGGATCTTTTTCAAGATCAAGATCGACGGCCCAAACCAGGAAAACTTCCTGAAGATCTTTGCCATGGTGGCCCGCAAACGCGGAATGCCGCTGGATGAGGCGGCACTGGTGCACCTGCTGAAGGTCAAATACCCGACCATCAACAACATCTACGCCAACTATCAACCGATCTTCCTGATCGATCAGATGATCTCGATCTGCGAGTTCGAAGGCATCCCCTATCAGATGAGCCCCGACCTGATCGAGCGCGCCTGGGCCAACATGTTCGTAAAAGACGAGAAAATCGTCAAATAACGCCCTGCCAATCCCTCCTTTGGGCGAGTAATCTGCGTTCATGACGCAGATTCCCGCTTCGATTGGCGCGTGGTTTTCCACCAAAGGCTGGTCCATTCACCCGCATCAACAAGAGATGTTCGACCGGGCGCATGACCAAGCGACCTTGCTGATCGCCCCGACCGGCGGCGGCAAGACTATGGCCGGGTTTCTGCCCTCGCTGGTGCAGCTGGCTGACGGTGCCCATAGCGGATTGCATACGATCTATGTTTCACCGCTCAAGGCGCTGGCGGCCGATATCAAACGTAACCTGCGCTCTCCGGTGGACGAGATCGGCCTGCCAATCCGGATCGAGGATCGCACCGGTGACACTTCGGCCACGCAAAAGAAACGTCAAAGGGTCGACCCGCCCCATATCCTGCTGACCACACCTGAAAGCCTCGCACTGCTGACCTCGTACGAAGATGCTTCACGCATGTTCGATGGTGTGCAGCGGATCATTGTCGATGAAATCCATGCTCTGGCCGAAAGCAAACGCGGCGATCAGTTGATGCTGGCTTTGGCGCGACTGCAACGCCTCAACCCCGATCTACGTCGCGTTGGCTTGTCAGCCACTGTAGAAGACCCCGATGCAATTGCCCGCTTTCTGGCCCGCCACCCGGATCCCTGCCAGATCGTGCAGGCAGATCCCGGCCCGGACCCGGATATCTGCATGTTGGAAACGGTCGAGATGCCGCCCTGGTCCGGCGGTGGCGCGGCTTATGCAATCCCGGCGGTGCTGGAGCAAATCCGGCAACACAAAACCACGCTGATTTTTCACAATACGCGCGCGCAAGCTGAGATTTTTTTTCACAACCTGTGGCTGGCCAATGAAGACGGCCTGCCCATTGGCATCCATCACGGCAGCCTCGACCGCCAGAAACGCGAACGGGTCGAGGCAGCGATGGTCCGGGGGGATTTGCGCGCCATCGTCTGCACCGGTTCTTTGGATCTGGGCATCGACTGGGGCGATGTGGATCTGGTAATCCAGGTCGGAGCACCCAAGAATGTCAAACGTCTGGTGCAACGGATCGGGCGGGCCAACCACCGCTATAACGCGCCTTCCAAGGCGCTGCTGGTGCCTGCCAACAGGTTTGAAGTGGTTGAATGCGTCGCCGCGCTTGAGGCCGCAAAGGCCCATGATCTTGACGGAGAACCCCGCGGCCCCGGCCCTCGAGACGTCTTGAGTCAGCACATACTGATTGCCGCCTGTGCCGGACCGTTTGACGCCGACGATCTGTACGTCGAAATGACTGCTGCGGGGCCTTATGCGCATCTGACCCGGCCCGAGTTTGACGCATGCGTCGATTTCTGTGCCACCGGCGGTTACGCCCTGAGGGCATATGACCGCTGGCAACGGCTCCAAAGACGTGCGGATGGCAAGTGGCAGTTGCGCGATCCACGTGCAGCGTCGCGCATTCGTATGAATTTAGGAACGATTCAGGACACGGACACCCTTAAGGTACGCCTGAAGCGCAGCCGGGGTGGCAAGCCGTTGGGAGAGGTCGAAGAAGCTTTTGCAGCCTCGCTGACGCCCGGCGACACTTTTTTGATCGGCGGGCAAATCGTGCGGTATGAAGGCCTGCGTGAAATGGTGGTTGAGGTCAGCCGTCGCGCCGATCGCAAGCCCAAGATCGCGACCTTCTCGGGTACGAAATTTGCGACCTCCACCCAGCTCAGCGACCGTATTCTGCGCATGTTTGCCCAAAAGGATTGGCCGCAATTGCCACCGCATACCGCGGAATGGTTGGCCTTGCAGCGCCAGATCTCGCGCCTGCCTCAGCGCGACCGTCTGCTGATCGAGAGCTTTCCAAGCGACGGTCGGGAACATCTATGCGTCTACGGTTTTGCCGGTCGCAACGCGCAGCAAACACTGGGTCTGCTACTGACCAAACGGATGGAGGACACCGGCCTGGCCCCGATGGGCTTTGTTGCGACAGATTACGCAACGCTTATCTG
The DNA here is from genome assembly GCF_059612325.1 of Ruegeria sp. CDSA021. NCBI lineage: Bacteria > Pseudomonadati > Pseudomonadota > Alphaproteobacteria > Rhodobacterales > Roseobacteraceae > Ruegeria > Ruegeria sp. CDSA021. Next base: position 174,343 of record NZ_JBXWQJ010000002.1, on the reverse strand, counting down.
GGGGCTGGATGCGGTCACCGATCCTACCCCGTTGTTTCAACGCGACGCGCTGCGCGACGGGCTGGACACTTGGTTGGCAGGCAACGCCGTGATGAAACGCACATTTCGCGCCTCTGCCACCATAGCGGGTCTGATCGAACGCAACACGGCGGGGCAACGCAAAAGCGGGCGGCAGGCTACTTTTTCATCGGATATACTGTACGATACCCTGCTGAAATACGACCCGGATCACTTGCTTATGCAGATCACCCGCGAAGAAGCCATGCGCGGACTGGTCGATTTTGGTCGGATTGAAACGATGCTGGACCGGATCGGCGACCGCATTGATCTGCTACGGCTGGATCGAATCTCACCCCTGTCCGCCCCACTGTTCCTTGAGGTCGGAAAAGTGCCGGTCAAAGGCGCGGCAGAGGAACGCCTGCTGGCCGAAGAAAGCGCGCGTCTGTTGCAGACAGCCGGGCTCGATCAGCTTTGATCCTCTTGCGTCGGGCATAAAAACACGCCAAGAACGGATCATGAACGTGTGCGAGTTTTCCTTTGCAGGTCAGCGCCTCGGCGCTTTACCTTCCGGTGCTCTGTGGTGGCCCGAGCGCCAGTTGCTTTGTATCTCAGACCTGCACTTGGGTAAATCCGAACGTACGGTGCGGCGCGGTGGGCCTGCATTGCCCCCCTACGACACCCGAGAGACGCTGGATCGGTTGGCGAGTGACTTGGAGCGCACCAACGCCGAAACTGTACTGTGTCTGGGTGACAGCTTTGACGACCTTGAAGCCGCGCAAGCGTTGCCTACAACCGAAAAGCTTCGGATCGCGGCCTTGCAGGCCGGACGCAAATGGATATGGATCGAAGGTAACCACGACCCCGGACCGATTGAGCTGGGCGGCACCCATCTATTCGAATGGCGCTGCGGTCCAATGGCCTTTCGCCATATCGCTGAGGACCAAGCGCAAGGAGAGGTTTCCGGCCATTATCATCCAAAAGCGCAGATCAGGGTAAAAGGGCGGCACATTTCACGACCCGCCTTTTTGTTAGATAAAAAACGGCTGATCCTGCCTGCCTACGGTGCTTTCACAGGTGGGTTGCGCAGTTCTGATCAAGTTCTGGCGGATCTCATGGACCAGAACGCCATGGCTATTCTGACCGGCCCGCACCCGCAGATGATTCCAATGCCGCGCTAGCGTCAGATCAAACCGTCCTGTTCCAACATCGGTTTATACTTGCGGCTGACCGGAACCAGATCACCGTTGACCAGCTTAAGAAAGGTCTTGCCGCCTGTTTTCTCGACACCCACGATCGCGGCGTCTGTCACCCAATGTGAGCGATGCGAACAATGACCCGGAACCGGCTCCATCTCGGCAATGGCGTCCGTGAACCGCGACCGGAGTGTGAATATCCCATCCGAGGTCACTACATCCACGTTATGATCCCGCACGGTAAGGCGATAGATCTGACCGTCAAAGCCGGGTGGAAGGCGTCTGACAAGGCGTGGCTGTTCCGCCTTAGGCACGGCTGCTTTCGCAGTTGTTGGGTCATTGCGTTGCACAAAAACCAAGCCTGCGGCCAGCAGCGCCCCATAGACGGCAACCGTTTGCGCACCCGGAGCCATCTGCCCCCCAAACGTAAACAGAATCCAGGCCAGCAGCCACAGCGAGGGCGTAAACAACGCGAGGATCAACCCAGCGTAAGCCAGGTCGCGAAGGGGAATTCTTAACAAAGCAGGATTGTTTTGCATGAGTTTTCGGGCCAGCCCCGTCACCGTAAGTGCAAGAACCATGACCCCGGTCCAAAACAGAAGCCGCAACCCAAAGCTCAGTTCAAACGCAAGAAAGGGCGGAAACGCATATGCCAGCAAGGGAAGGAATACCACGCCCGCTGTCACTCGCTGCGGAGTACATGCACTTCGTATCGTACTTAGTTTTAACGTCATACTGCTTTTGAATGTGCTTAACCCAAGCGCGAACGGCACTAAGGCATTGTGACCTGTAAACAAACGAGAAAACAGGAATATCACGATTTTTCAAGCTGTAAAACCCAATCCGGGTTCGTGGCCACAACGTCTCTGGCCAGCCGGGCCAGTCATAGTGACCCCGCGTGCAGTGTCGGGCCGATTGGAACGGCCCGACCTGAGGTGTTTATGCCGTCAAGCCTTCAGGCTCTGGCAGGCCGTTCGAGCGGCAGCAGGCGGTCAATGTGTTGGCCAGCAGGCATGCGATGGTCATCGGACCTACGCCACCTGGAACCGGAGTGATCGCACCCGCGCGCTCAGCCGCGCTGGCGTAATCCACGTCGCCGACCAGCTTGTTCTTGCCGTCGCGCTCGATGCGGTTGATACCCACGTCGATCACGGTGGCACCTTCCTTGATCCAGTCACCCGGCACCATCTCAGGACGGCCTACGGCGGCTACAACGATGTCAGCACGGCGCACGACGTCGGGCAAGTCCTTGGTGCGCGAGTGCGCGATGGTCACCGTGCAGCTGTCACCCAGCAAAAGCTGCGCCATCGGCTTGCCCACGATGTTCGAGCGGCCGATTACAACTGCGTCCATGCCCGACAGCGAGCCATGGTGGTCGCGCAGCATCATCAGACAGCCCAGCGGTGTGCAGGGCACCATCGATTTCTGGCCGGTGCCCAGCAGGCCCACGTTCGAGATGTGGAAGCCATCGACATCCTTGGCCGGGTCGATTGAGTTGATCACCAGATCTTCGTTCAGGTGTTTGGGCAGCGGCAGCTGAACCAGAATGCCATGAACCGCAGGGTCGTTGTTCAGTTTGTCGATCAACGCCAGCAGATCCTCTTCCGAGGTCTCCACATCCAGCTTGTGCTCGTATGAGTTCATACCGACTTCGACAGTCATCTTGCCCTTTGAGCGGACATAGACTTGGCTGGCCGGGTCTTCGCCGACCAAAACCACGGCCAGGCCGGGGGTGATGCCGTTTTCTTCTTTCAGCTTTGCGACCTGATCGGCCACTTGCCCGCGTACTTTCGCGGCAAAGGCTTTACCGTCGATAACCTGAGCTACCATTCTTCGATCCCTTCTTTCAAAAAACAGATCGGGCGCACAAAGCGCCCGATCAGTCAGTCGATGCCGATCACGCGCTCTTCGCGCGCAATCGACCAGTCAATCAAAATACGCCACAGCTTTTCAGCCAGATCCGGGTCCATCCCCAGCGCGTCCGAGCTTGCGCGCACACGTTGCACCACCTCTTCGACGCGGGCCGGTATTCGGGCCGGAAGGCCCTCACCCGGCTTAAGCTGAGACGCTCGGTCGATATAGCTGGCGCGTGTCACCAGCATCTCGATCAGTTGGCGATCCAGCTTGTCGATCTCAACCCGCAGGTCCTGCATCGTGCTACAGTGCTGGGGCGGTGTCAGAGTGGGCATTATCATCTCCTCATGGCCCGGGAATGAATCCCCGGACCACGAGATGGTTCAAAAAGCGGCTTAGAACAAGCCCTCGATCTCACCTGCGTCGTTAAGGCAGATGGTTTCAGCAGCCGGTTTGCGAGGCAGACCAGGCATGGTCATGATCTCACCGCAGACAACCACGATGAAACCGGCACCTGCGGACAGGCGAACCTCACGCACCGGAACCGAGTGGCCGGTCGGTGCGCCGCGCAGGGTCGGGTCGGTCGAGAACGAATACTGAGTTTTCGCCATGCAGACCGGCAGATTGCCATAACCCGCTTCTTCCCACTCGCGCAGCTGGTTGCGGATCTTGTTGTCTGCCAGAACCTCGTCCGCGCGATAGATACGCTTGGCGACAGTTTCGATCTTCTCGAACAGCGGCATGTCGTCGGGGTAGATCGGCGAGAAGTTGGCGCTGCCACCTTCGACGATTTCAACAACTTTCTCGGCCAGCGGAGCGGACCCTTCCGAGCCCAGTTCCCAGTGACGCGACAGAACCGCCTCGACGCCATGCTCACCACAATACTCGCTGACTGCCTGCACCTCGGAATCGGTGTCGGTGACGAAGTGGTTGATGGCGACGACAACCGGTACACCGAAGGACTTCACGTTCTCGATGTGACGGCCCAGGTTGGCACAGCCTGATTTGACGGCTTCAACGTTTTCCGCACCCAGATCGGCCTTGGCAACGCCGCCGTTCATCTTCATCGCGCGCACGGTGGCGACCAGAACAACAGCCGACGGTGCAATGCCTGCCTTGCGGCACTTGATGTTCATGAACTTCTCGGCACCCAGGTCGGCCCCAAAGCCAGCTTCAGTCACAACATAGTCAGCGACTTTCAGCGCGGTCTTGGTTGCGATAACCGAGTTACAGCCATGCGCGATGTTCGCGAAGGGCCCACCGTGGACAAACGCCGGGTTGTTTTCCAGCGTCTGCACCAGATTCGGCTGCATGGCATCTTTCAGCAGAACAGTCATCGCGCCTTCGGCCTTGATGTCGCGGCAATAGACCGGGGTTTTGTCACGGCGATAAGCAACGATGATGTCGCCCAGACGCTTTTCCAGGTCGTTCAGGTCATTGGCCAGGCACAGGATCGCCATGACTTCCGACGCCACGGTGATGTCAAAGCCGGTCTCACGCGGGAAGCCGTTCGAAACACCACCCAGAGACGCCGTGATCTGACGCAGGGCGCGATCGTTCATGTCGACCACACGACGCCATGCAACGCGGCGTACGTCGATCTCGGCTTCGTTGCCCCAATAGATGTGGTTGTCGATCATCGCCGACAGAAGCGAGTGAGCCGAGGTGATGGCGTGGAAGTCGCCGGTGAAGTGCAGGTTCATTTCTTCCATCGGAACAACCTGTGCGTAACCGCCACCTGCAGCGCCACCCTTCATGCCGAAGTTCGGGCCAAGCGAGGCTTCGCGGATACAGATCATCGCGTTCTTGCCGATGCGGTTCAGGCCGTCACCCAGACCAACGGTCGTGGTGGTTTTACCTTCACCTGCCGGGGTTGGGTTGATCGCGGTCACGAGGATCAGTTTGCCGTCTTCACGGTCCTGAACCGAGTTGATGAAGTCCTGGCTGACTTTGGCTTTGTCGTGGCCGTAAGGCAGCAGATCCGCAGAGTCGATGCCGATCTTGGCACCGATTTCCTGAATCGGCTTTTTGTTCGCTTCACGAGCGATTTCGATGTCGGATTTGTAGCTCATTGGCCGGGGTCCTTGATTGAATACCGTGCATAGCCGACGCAGAACGCCGGCGCTGCGCATCCATACCCTTGTGTACAATCTCAATAGCCATGGATTCCGACATTCTGGTGTCGTGAAGCGTCGTAAGGCCGTTTCAGGGGTTTCTAATCGGAAACCAAAGCGGACTAAGGAGCCCAGTCGGGCTGATCTGGAACAAATAAAATCAACTGATCTCCCACCTGAATACGTCCGGGACGTTCGACCCAGCCGGTGATGCCCCGACGCCCAACCGCCGCAGGTTTGAACGCAACGCCGTGCCCGGGCTGATCCGCCTCGATTTCGCGCCCTGGCAATACGCAAGGCGCGTTTTCCATGTCCACGGTTATCGTCAGACCACCGCTGACCTGCAAACGCGACGACGGGGGGATATGTGAAAAATCAGGAATACCCTTTAGTACGATTGACGCGCCGAGATATGAAGGGTCCAACATGTCCAGACCAATTTCTTGCGCGATCTGGTCAAGCTCTTCCACCGACAGAACCGACAACTGACGTACGTTACGGATTTCCGTTCCTGTGGGATAGAGGTTCTTGACCCGCACGCAGGATGCTCGATTGAACCCCGCGTGCCGTTCTCCTGACGCTCCGTCAAAATCTAAATCCAATGCTTGGACCGATTCAGCCCGAAGCGACTGCCTGGCAGGGACATAACCCAGCCAGACCGCTTCGCCTACGTATTCCGTTTCACGCAAAAATGGCATTCCGGCATCCCTTTTCCGCTGGAGTTCAATGGGCATAATGCCCAGCAAACGCCTGATGAAAAGAGAAAAGACCCGAGCCTTGGCTCGGGTCTTTGGTACCTATGTGGTCGGTTCAGGCTCCATCCCGCCGTCGGGCGGTGATTTCTTGGCCTTTGTCTTGGGAATGGCCGTGACACTGGGCGCGCTGCCCTCATCCGGTTTGTCGCCTTCGTCGTCGCCTTCGGTCGGCGATTCGCCATTCATGACGCGCTTGATCTCCTCACCGGTCAGAGTTTCATACTCCAGCAGGCCCTGTGCCAAACGCTCCCATTCCTCATTCTTTTCGGTGAGAATCTGATGCGCGCGCTCATATCCTTGCTGGATCAGGCGCTTAACCTCTTCCTCGATCATTTCCTTCGTATTGGCGGAAACCGAGAATCCGGCGGTATTGCCTGAATAGCCCTCATGCGCCTCGGCATAGTCGATATTACCGACTTTGTCGGACATACCCCAGCGCATCACCATGGCGCGCGACAGCTGGCTGGCCTGCATGATGTCACCAGCCGGACCGTTCGAAACGTGATCTTCACCGTATCTGATAACTTCGGCGGCCTTACCGGCCATCGTCATTGCCAGCTTTTGCTCGCACTCATCGCGGTGGTAGTTCAACTGATCCATCTCGGGCAGGCTGACAACCATGCCCAACGCACCGCCGCGCGGAATGATCGTCGCCTTGTAGACCGGGTCGCATAGCGGCAGGGACATACCAACAACGGCATGGCCAGCTTCGTGATAGGCAGTCTTTTCTTTTTGGTCCTGTGTCAGCACCATCGAGCGCCGCTCGGCCCCCATCATCACCTTGTCTTTGGCGTTCTCGAAATCTTCCATGGTGACAAAGCGGCGACCAACGCGGGCGGCCATCAGCGCGGCCTCGTTCACGAGGTTGGCCAGATCAGCACCCGAGAAGCCCGGCGTCCCGCGCGCGATGATGCGCAGGTCGACATCGGGACCAAGAGGTGTCTTGCGCGCATGCACGCCCAGAATCTTCTCACGACCTTTGATGTCCGGGTTACCAACAGTCACGTTGCGGTCGAATCGGCCCGGACGCAGCAGCGCGGGGTCCAGAACGTCCTTACGGTTGGTCGCGGCCAGAATGATCACACCTTCGTTGGCTTCGAACCCGTCCATTTCTACCAGCAACTGGTTGAGGGTCTGTTCGCGTTCATCGTTACCCCCGCCATAACCGGCACCACGATGGCGGCCCACGGCGTCGATCTCGTCGATAAAGACGATACAGGGCGCATTCTTCTTGGCCTGCTCGAACATGTCGCGCACTCGGCTCGCACCGACACCCACGAACATTTCAACAAAATCGGAACCCGAAATGGTGAAGAACGGCACACCCGCTTCACCCGCAATCGCGCGAGCCAGCAGCGTCTTACCGGTACCCGGAGGGCCAACCAGCAACGCGCCTTTTGGGATCTTGCCGCCAAGACGGCTGAATTTCTGCGGGTTGCGCAGGAATTCAACGATCTCTTCCAGTTCTTCCTTGGCCTCATCAATGCCGGCCACGTCATCAAAGGTCACACGGCCATGCTTTTCGGTCAGCATCTTGGCCTTGGATTTGCCAAAGCCCATCGCGCCGCCTTTGCCGCCGCCCTGCATCCGGTTCATGAAATAAACCCAGACGCCAATCAGCAGCAGGAAAGGCAGAAGCGTGATCAGGAAGGATTGGAAGCCTGACTGCTGTTGCTTGACCGCTTGAACAGGGATGTTCTCGTCGATCAGCAGCTTTGTTACCTCGGCGTCGGTCGGTTTGATCGTGACATAAGTTGCACCGCTTTCAGTGGTGTAGCGAATCTGCTCGCCATCCAATGTCACGTTCTTGACTTCACCGCTTTGCACGGCGCTGACAAAGTCGGAGTAAGTTCTTTCGTTGCTCTGAAGCGTTCCGCCTGATCCACTGAACAGATTGAACAGTGCTAGAATAAGCAGAAACAGAACGACCCAAAACGCGATATTGCGAGCGTTGCCCAAGGAAAATCTCCCAAAAGTTCCGGCAGGTGAGAAGCTGCCAAGTTACCTCTTAAAATAGAGAGGATTGTGGTATGTTCAATGCGATAAAAAAGATGCGTAGAACTCAGGCCATTCCGGAGCAATGTCGGCCTGCCATCCGTTTGCCAGGCCCGCAAGCGGAGCAGCCAGCACCGATTCGCCCTTCCAGACAGCAGGTGTTGCGCTCAGAGCAAGTCGGGGGCGTCCCGTTTCGCGCCATTCCGGCACCTGTCGCAACCCGTCATCGCCCAAGGCGCGGATTTCAGCACCGACAGTTGCGGGCCCGCTGACGCGCCATTTTCCATCCCATACCTCGCCGGGTGCGATCATCTGGTCCTGCACGGCCCTAAATTCCCTGCAAATCCAAACACTCTCACCTTTTGGAACCAAAAGACACCCAGCAACCGAACCGGCCCGTCCTTTCGCCAAAGCATCCATCGCTTGCCCGACCGCGGCCTGACGTGGGGGATATCCCTGTCCGGCGATCCAGGCGAGAATCCCAACCATAACACGGCGGCGGATTTCTTTGGGCAGCGCGGAGAAACCGACCCTGTCCACCTTCACGTCACTTTGAACAACCTGCGCCACGTTCCGCGCGGATTCCTGCGCAAACACCCCCAACGCCACATGTGCCTGCGCCAGATTGTCTGCCACCCGAGACAATGAAAGCGCATCAATTCCCAAGGGTTCGAGGCCGCACAGGGCGTCACGCGCCTTGATCCGGTCGAAACGTGTGTCCTGATTCGAAGGATCTTCGACCCATGACGCGCTGTTCTCAATCAAGTAGGCACGCAGGGCGTCTCGGGTCATCCCGAGCATCGGACGCAACAGTGTCAGGCCATCCAGTTGACGACTTGCCGACATGCCGGACAGGCCAGTGACACCAGAGGATCGCCCCAAGCGCATCAGCAGAGTTTCCGCCTGATCATCTGCTGTATGCCCCAAGGCGATGGCATCAATTCCACGGTCCCTTGCCCAGTTGCTCATTAAGCTATACCGCGCCTGTCGCGCTTGATCCTGCATGTTGCCGGCCCCGTCCCAGCCTGCCCAACGCAACGTCTCGTGCGACAGACCCAAGGCAGAGGCCTGCCGTGATACACTCTCAACCTCCTGTGCAGCCTCGGGCCGCAACCCATGATCTACGGTAACGATAAAAAGAGTAGTCGTTTGGGTCTTTGCGACCTCATGCAACAGATGCATCAGGGCCACGGAATCCCCGCCGCCCGAGACCGCTACACCCAATTTGCGCGGCAAGTTTTCGGGCAACCGGGCGCGAAGTTCTTCAAGCAACTTGTCGGAGTGACGGCTCAAGAACACCCCAACGCGGACATCTCTTGTGTAGCATTGGCAAACGCCGGTGCAGAAGGAAAGCGCACACCAACTTCGTTGAGCGTGATGCAGGCCTGATCGGTCTGCCCCAGACGCCCCAGCGCTGCGCCCAGTTCATACAAGGCCTCTGGTGCAAATGCGCCCTCAGAATCGCCAGTGAAGCTGGCCAAAAACGCACGTGCCGCTTCGCGAGTATCGCCAAGACCTTCCAGCGCATGACCACGTTTCAGATTGGCCTCAGGGGCAAGGGGACTGCCGGGATAGGATGTTTCGAATTGCGCAAGCAGGTCAGCCGCAGTCTGAAATTCGCCATCAGCCAAAGCTTTTGAGGCCGCGTCAAAATCCTCACGCTCACCAACGGCCAGCTCACCCTGATCCGATGACGGGGGTGTTACAACGTTTACCGGACCTGTTTCCGTGGTCGCTGCGTCACCACCCAGCGTTGAGGTCTCTTCCAGCGTCGACAAATCTCCGCCTTCCAATTCGACCAGCCGGAATTCCAGATCACCAATGCGATTGGTGCCGTCGGTAACAATATTCTGCACCCGCTGGTTCAACTGTTCTGTTTGACGGGTCAGGCGCTGCAATTCGGCCTCAATGGCATCGACCCGTTCCAGGATCGAACTGCCGGACAGGTTCGGTGCGGGCGATCCCGTGGTGGAAAACTCGCGCTTCAGACGCTGAACCTCCACATGCAACACAGTCAGCTCCTGACGAATATCCGCCAGGGTCTGCTGATCCTGTGCCTGTGCAACACCAGCAGTCGTCATGACCGCCGCCAAAACCCATCCTGTAATACGCATCGTCTTACCCCAGAGTTGAACCGGTCAGCACAGTCACCGCGCGGCGGTTCTTGGAATAACATTCCTCAACGCTGCAAATCTCGATCGGACGTTCCTTGCCATAGCTGACAGTGTTGAGGCGGTTACCCGCAACTCCACGCGAAATCAGGTATTCGCGCGCGGCGTTCGCCCGGCGCGCGCCCAGTGCAAGGTTATATTCGCGCGTGCCCTGCTCATCTGCGTGCCCTTCGATGGTGGCCACAAAGTCCGGATTGGCCAACAGCCATTCTGCCTGCCCTTGCAGCACGGTTTGCCCTTGCGTCGAGAGGGTCGACTGATCAACAGCGAACAGAACACGGTCGCCAACAGTCTGCTGGAAATACGCAGGCGAACGCGGGTCGCTCGGCGAACCCGGTACGATTGCGCCGGTTCCACCTGCACCACCGCCCCCCAATGCGGAGGGGTCATTGTTTGCACAGGCAGCGATCACACTCAGCGCGCCCAGCGCCAGGACTTTGCTCAATACGTTCATTTCAAGTGCCTCGTGTTTTGATTATTGCCGCCTGTCTACCACAGGCGCGATTCGTTGTGAACTTTGCTGCGATCAATTCTGCAAGGGCCCCCATGACGGGTCGCTGCCACCATCCGGCGTGCGCACCGGGCGCAGGTTTCGACCCGATATATCCACAGAATACAGCGAGGCACGGCCGCTCGCCCCCTGCGTTTCGCGGGTGAACATGATGACGCGACCATTGGGCGACCAAGTGGGGCCTTCGTCGAGGAACGATGCCGTCAATAACCGCTCTTCCGACCCGTCTGTTCGCATGACGCCGATGTGGAACCGGCCTTTGTTCTGCTTGGTAAAGGCGATCAAATCGCCGCGCGGTGACCAGACGGGTGTGCCATAGCGCCCCGCGCCAAAGCTGATCCGCGTTGCCTCACCCCCGTTTGCAGGCATCACATAAAGCTGCGGCGTGCCGGAACGGTCGCTTTCAAAAACAATCAGACTGCCATCCGAGGAATAGCTGGGCGCTGTCTCGATCGCGGGAGTGTTGGTCAGGCGCGTGCTTTGACCCGAGGCCAGATCCATCTTCCACAGATCCGTGTTACCGCCCTGAATAAGCGAGTACACGATCGATCGCCCATCCGGCGAGAAGCGGGGCGAAAAGCTCATAGTGCCGTCCTGGGTCTTGAGTTCCTGCCGTTTGACGCGTCCTACATCCAGAACATAGATGCGTGGGCTGCCGCTTTCGTAGCTGGTATAAAGCAGCCGGTCGCCTGTCGGCGAAAAGCGCGGTGCCAGCACGATGGCAGAACTGTCAGTCAGGTACTGCACATTCGCACCATCATAGTCCATGATTGCCAACCGCTTGAGGCGCTGATTTTTGGGACCGCTTTCCGACACAAAGGCCACACGGCTGTCGAAATAGCCACCTTCGCCCGTGATCCGGCTATAGACCTGATCGGCCACCTTATGCGCCATGCGGCGCCAGCCTTCGGTCGTGCCTGCCAGTTGCAGGCCAGTACCCAGTTCTTGACCCGAGAACACATCCCAAACACGGAACCGAACCGTCAATCGCTTGCCCGAGACATTGACCGCTCCGGTGACCAGCGCATCGGCATTTATCGCTTTCCAATCGGCGAATTGAACCGGCGCTTCAAAACTGCTGACCCGACTGATGAACGCATCCGATGAGATTTCACGGAACAACCCCGTCCCGGTCAGGTCCTCTGCCACCACGCGCGAAATATCCTGCGCATATTGCGCGGCAGAGGGGCCATCGGGTACGAAATTGGGAACCGCAAAGGGCAAAGGTTCGATAATACCCTGATCCAGCTCCAGTCGCAGAGGGCTGTTCTGGGCATAAACCGGCGCGGACATCAGCGTCAGGCCGACAAAGAGGCTGGTCAGAAGTTTCATCATTTGATCCGCATCCTCTCGGGATTGAATGTAATCTCAACATCCTGCCACTGAGCGTATTTGTCAGCAGGCAGGTCATATCCTTTGGCCCCGCAGCGTAAAATTGCGCGCCGGGCGGCCTGATAAGCCTGATTGGCAGCACCAGAGGACCCGCCGGAACTGTCCAGCATCCGAATACTGCCATCTACAACTGTACCATCTCGGTTCAGCGAAAACGCGACAACAACCACTGTACTCAGCGCATCCGTGGACAGTGAACCCACGTTCCAGCACCTGGACACGGCCAGTCGCATTGCATCCTTCTCACCGCTGGTGAGCGGTGGGCCCGAGGGTTCGGTGCCAGCGCCCAAAGCCTCAGCCAAGGCGTCGTTGATCGCGGTCTCATCAGTCTGCACCTCAGGTTCCGGAGCCGCCTCGGGCGTTTCTGCAATTTCCGGTTCTGGTGGCGGACTGGGCCGGTTGGGGCGCGTGCGCGGGCGAGGCGAACTGAGCAGAGGCTCCTTAGTCTCTTCCGCTTCGGTTACAATCTCAGGCGCGGCCTCTTCCGGTGCAGTCTGGTCCTGCTGCTCCTGCTGCACCTCAGCACCCTCATCCAAGGACACAGGAGGTGATTCAAACTCATCCGGCTTTGCCTCGGGCGGTGCAGGAGCAATCGCTTCGGGCGCGACACGGTCAGCGGGACGCGGCTGCGCCTCGGGTTCTGGCTGCACGGGCTGTGCAACAGGTTCCACCTCCGGCTCGGTCAACGAGGGAGGTTCTTCCGGAAGCTCGGGCTCTGGCGGGGCTTCGACGATAACGGGCGCGGGTTCAGGGTCGGGTTCTGCAGGCACCACGGGTTCGGGGCGCGGCTGTTCCTCAACCACCGGTTCCGGCGGTCTGGTTTCGGCCTGCTCGGGCTCGGGCGGTTGTTGCAAAGCGGCCGGCACCTCGGAAACATCAGGCGCATCGCGCTGCGCAGTCATGGCTGCAAACTGTTCAGCGGTAATCACGGAGACATCCTGTACGGCCATCGGCAACGGCTCGGACCGAAAGGTACCACCCAAAAGTGCCACGCCAATCATACTGACATGCGCAATCGCCGAAATCTTGGTGCCGGTATCCACCGCGCGACCTCACTCTCCACCTTCGTCCAGCGTTGGCCCGCCGGTATCGGTCACAAGGCCAACGTTGGAAAACCCGCCCGCGTTCAGCGCGCCCATGACCTGCATAACCTGCGCGTAGGGAATCGCGCCATCAGCGCGCAGGAACACCCGGTCACTGCTCCGCTCTGCCGCAATCGCCCGCAGCTTGCCAATCAACTCTTCGCGCAGCACATCAGTCGTCTGGATTTGTACCCGGCCCTCTGCGGTCAGGGTCACAGTCAAAGGTTCTTCGTTGTCACCAGGCAATGCGCTGGCTGCGGTCTTGGGCAAATCGACTGGGACACCAACCGTCAGCAACGGTGCCGCGACCATGAAGATGATCAGCAACACCAGCATGACGTCCACAAACGGCGTCACGTTGATCTCGGCCATCGGCTGCGCGCGACCACGCCGCCGCCCGCGTCTGCGCCCGTTTCCACCTGACGACTGCTGAACCGCGGCCCCCATCGTCAGCTGTCCAACTGGCGTGACAGGATGGTGGCGAACTCATCGGCAAACGCCTCGTACCCGCCTACAATCCGGTCACTATCGGCGCTGAGCTTGTTGTAGAAAATGACGGCCGGAATCGCTGCCAACAAACCCAACCCCGTAGCCAGAAGCGCTTCGGCAATACCGGGGGCGACAACGGCCAGATTGGTATTCTGTTGCTCGGCAATCTCGATGAAGGCGTTCATGATGCCCCAGACGGTGCCGAACAGGCCAATGAATGGTGCGGTCGAGCCCACCGTGGCCAAAATGGGCAACCCTTTCTGCAAGGTTTCGGCCTCTTTCGCGATGGCTACATCCATCGAGCGATCGATCCGCGCGGTTGCTCCGGCGATCAGTCCACCATCATTTCGGTGTGACCTGCGCCACTCGATCATGCCTGCGGCAAAAATCTTTTCCGAGCTGCCGTCCGGTTGTGTTCCGGTCTGATCGAACAGTTCATCCAAAGGGTTGCCCGACCAAAAACTTTCATCAAACACCAGCGCCTCACGCCGTGCGGCCCGATAGTTGATCAGCTTTTGGATGATGATCCCCCAGGACCAGATGGAGGCGCCGATCAGCATCAGCATCACCAATTTGACCACAAAGGTCGCGCGGGCATACAGCCCCCACATGGAGAAATCGATCTCCTGCGCCAGCGCCAGCGTTTCAGCTTCCATGAACCTGCTCTTTGTTTTTGCCTGACGGCCGTTCGTTTGGCCTTGTTTTGCCAAACGCTAACGCAGTTGCGGTTGAAATGCCAACAGAACCACCTCTGGCCTGCAAATTGTTACATCAATGCGCGAATCTCTGCCGGAAGACGGATCGGCTTGCCGTCCTTGTTGATGCACACAGCTGTGACCGAGGCGCGGAAAATTTCAGTCTCACCACGTCGCACCAGTTGCGCCATCGTCAGGCGCACACCAGAGATTTCAGTCACTTCGGTTTCGACGATCAACTCGTCATCGAACTTGGCGGGCGAAAGGTATTCGGCCTCTACCCTCCTGACGACCCACACAACTCCCTCTTCCCGCATTGCGTTCTGATCATTGCCCAGATTGCGCACCCAGTCCGAACGCGCGCGTTCGATATACCGCAGGTAATTCGCGTGATAGACAACACCGCCCATGTCGGTGTCTTCGTAATAAACACGAACCGGGTATGTGTGTTTCATTGCGGAGGCTCCAGCCGGGCGAACAACCTGAGCGCATGAGACGCATCCTGCGCCGCCCCCGGCAAGACCGGATCATATGCAGCCCGGATCAGAGCGGCAATGTCGGGGCGCAGGATCGTCGTCTCGCCCGCGACAGCCAGCGGCGATTGCGTCCGAAAGGCTGTATCGGACCAAAGCAGGACAGTCTGCACCACCTGGCTTAACGCAAGTGTTTCCGCCGGAACTTTGGACAATTCCCGATCCATTCGCAGAAACACAAAGGCTGCACGGATTGCGCCATCTTCTTCGAACCGGAATATGCGGTACTGATTGGCATCTGCTGCCACCAGACGTTCGACCAAAGGCTCAAGATCCGGGACCAACCGATCCAGATCCGGCACTTCCAGCAGTTCCTGCCAGTCCCGGAAAAAGAAGACCATGCAATTGGCGCCAAGCTCGGGATCGGTCTCGGCCATCTTATGTCCGGCCAGAGTGACAACGGCCTCAAATGCGCCTTTCACCGTGGCCATCGTCTTGTCTTCGACGCCAAACACGATCGGCACGATGGGCCGCGCCCAACGGGCAATCAGAAACTCGCCGCTCTCGCGCGTGAACAGCGCCTCGATTTCATCCGGTGTCACGCCCAGCCCTTCATCTTTTCAAAAATACTCTCGCCGAAGGCTTAGAATCTCTGAGCGCAGGCTTCAACCAAACAGATCACTTTGACGCTTAGGCGCTGCCATCCCCAAATGCGTCCAAGCCTTTTGTGCCAACATCCGTCCACGCGGGGTTCGCTGAATCAATCCCTGCTGCAAAAGATAGGGTTCGATCACTTCTTCCAGCGAGTCGCGGCTTTCAGACAAGGCTGCCGACATCGTTTCGATCCCGACGGGACCACCACCGTAATTCTCGGCGATCAACTTCAGATATCGGCGGTCCGCCCCATCCAGCCCCAGATGGTCCACGCCCAGCCGCGTCAAGGCTCCGTCAGCCAGTTCCCGGGTAATCCGACCGTCGCCTTCAACGATAGCGAAATCCACCACGCGCCGCAGCAACCGCCCCGCAATCCGGGGTGTGCCGCGTGACCGGCGCGCGATCTCGCGCGCGCCGTCAGTATCCGCAGGCGCGCCCAGCTTCCGCGCGTTGCGGGTGACGATCTCGTGCAATTCATCCACGGTGTAGAACAGCAATCGAGTGGGAATACCGAACCGGTCGCGCAGAGGCGTTGTCAGCAATCCCATCCGCGTGGTGGCCCCCACCAGCGTGAACGGCTGCAATTCAATCCGCACGGTTCTGGCCGCAGGTCCTTCGCCGATCACCAGATCCAGCTCGAAATCCTCCATCGCGGGATAAAGCACCTCTTCCACCGCCGGGTTCAAACGGTGGATTTCATCGATGAAAAGCACATCGCGCTCTTCCAGATTGGTCAGGATTGCCGCCAGATCGCCCGCCTTGGCCAGAACCGGACCAGAGGTCATGCGGAAATTCACCCCCAACTCACGCGCCATGATCTGCGCCAGGGTCGTCTTGCCCAATCCCGGAGGACCATGGAACAAGGCGTGGTCCATCGCTTCACCACGTTGCCTGGCGGATTGGATGAATATGCGCAGGTTGGCCCGCGCCTCGGCCTGACCGATGAACTCGTCCAGCCCCTGCGGACGCAAGGCGCGGTCGTTGTCCTCGGGCAAAGGGTCCGGGCGCAGGGTGGGATCAGCATCTACCATTCACTTACCCTTTCGGAGCCAGAAGTCTGAGCGCGGCTCGGATCAGATCAGTCTCGCTTGCCTCTGGTTGGCTGGCAGCCGCCTCGGCCACAGCTGCTGCTGCGTCAGACGGCCCATATCCAAGATTGGCCAAAGCCGACAAAGCCCCGGCAGATGCGGCAGCCGCGCCGGATGGCGGTTTCGCAGACCGTTTTGGCGCAGGCGAGGGTTCGGCCAGTTCCACAACCTCAAGCTCGGGGCCATCCATGGCCTCAGTCACAGTTCCGCCCATGGCCATGACCCCCGGCGCCTTGTCCTTGAGGTCCAACACGATCCGCTGCGCCGTTTTAGGCCCCACACCTTTGGCCGCCTTGACCGCTCCCCAATCCCCCAAAGCGATAGCGCGGCTAACGCCATCCGGCCCCAAGGCGCTGAGGATCGCCAAAGATACCTTTGCACCGACGCCCTGGACCGAGCACAAAAGGCGATGCCATTCCTTCTCGACCAGGGAGAGAAAGCCAAAAAGCTGCATCAGGTCTTCCCGCACAACCATATCGGTGTAGATCGAGACCGCCTCGCCCACGCCCGGCAACGCCGCCATCGTCCTGTTGGAACAATAGACGATATAACCCACGCCCCGGACATCGATCAGAACATGATCCGCCGCGCGGTAATCGAGCCGTCCTGTCAATTTGCCGATCATGCCCGCACCTCTTTCACACGCGCCTGTTGCGCCTTTCCGTAATAGGCATGGCAGATCGCAATCGCCAGCGCATCTGCGGCATCGGCCCCTTTTGGCGAACAGCCCGGCAATTGCAGCTTGACCATATGGATGACCTGCTCTTTCTCGGCGTGGCCGACGCCGACTACGGTCTTCTTCACTCGGTTGGGCGCGTATTCCCCAACCGGCAATCCAGCCTGCGCCAGTGTCAACAACGCGACCCCCCGCGCCTGGCCCAGCTTGAGCGTTCCCGCCCCGTCCTTGTTCACAAATGTCTGTTCAATGGCGGCCTGATCCGGTTTGTGATCGGCGATCACTTCGACAATCTGGTTGTGCAGAGACAGCAGGCGCTCACCCAGATCGTCCCCATCCGACTTGCACAATCCATTGGCCACATGGCTCAGGCGGCTGCCATTAGATTCGATGACGCCCCATCCCAGGGTCCTAAGCCCCGGATCAATGCCCAGAATTCGCATGTTTTGCCTCGGCCTGCTCGGGTTCTGTGATCTTTTTTCAACGCCTAGCACGAAGCGTGAACATTTTCCAAGCGAATTGACCCGAAGTCTGGAAACGACACCCCTGTCCTTAGCGCGACTCCGGAGCACATTTGCGACCTCGGGAATGTCTGAAAGCGGCACCTACATTAAGGCTTTTTTACCAATTATTTAAGGGGATTTCAGCTTCGTGAAGCATTGCAAAAAATGCATAGGACAATTGCAAAAAATGAACTTGTACAAGCGAAATGGCCGCACTAGATGGCGGTCAGATCGCAAGATTGCAAAGTGAACACAAACCAGAAGGAAACAGGATATGGCTGCACTGGACACTACCCGCATCGCTACCACCGGCTCGTTTGGCCACGTTGGCCGTATCGGCGCTTTTTTCGTATCGGCGGTAAACGCCGCAATCGAATGGAATGACGCCCGCGTAACCCGCAACGCGCTGACTGATCTGTCCGATCGCGAGCTTGAGGATATCGGACTGTGCCGTGGCGACATTGATGTCATTGTTCAGGGTCGGTTCTAAAACCAACCACTACTCACATATGCCCCTTCCTCCTCCCTTGAGGGGCAAAACAGAAACACCGCGCGCCCCAAGGCACGCGGTGTTTTTTTACTTCAAAAGCTTGATCAGTAGAGAAGCTTGTTCATCTGAACGGACAGCGCCTGCGATACCGGGTCGATCTGCATGACCCAAGCACCGGCTTTCTCAACTGATGTGCCCTCGTTCAGACTGTCGATTCGATATTGGTATCCTGTTGGCCCCAGGTGGGACAAAAGAAACGCTTTGAATGCAAAAAAGGCCAGAAGCGTCAGCAGCAACACCTTTACAGGCACAGCCGAACTGACACGCTGCGGCCGCATTACCACCAGACCATCCTTACGCAATGTGGCGCGATAGCCCCGGCTCATCTTCTGATGCTTCTTGTTCAGGCGATTTACGCGCTGATCGAACTCCAGTTGTTTTCCCGTCATGGCAGCCTCCAAAAACCGCCCCCCTCGACTTTGATCAGAAAACGGTAAATAGAAATTGCGACAAAAGCGTGGCAAAATTCCACAAAACTCCTGTAAATGGCCTAATTTACGCCCTGTTTGGTTAAGATTAGGGTCGTCCATTCACCAATCTCACCCTTATGAGCAAGATTGAACTCGTTCCGAGAGTAAACTGAAACCACGTCATCAGCTTGTTCGTTAAGGATTCCCGACAGGATCGCACACCCTCCCGGACGCAGATTCGCAGCGATTTCGGGTGACAACGCCACCAAGGGGCCTTTCAGGATATTGGCAAAGATCAGATCGTAAGGGGCGTGCGCCTTTAGGTCGGGATGGTCGAAACCTGCGGCTTCAACACACTGAACCGCACCGGACATACCGTTGGCTTTCAGGTTGGCCTCGGCCACATCGACGGCCACTTCGTCGATATCACTAGCAATGACATCGCCGTCCCAGACGCGCGCCGCCGCCATGGCCAGAACAGCGGTACCGCAACCAATATCGGCCACTTTCGACGCAGTGAAGCCGTCGTCCAGCATTCGGTCCAGTGCTTTGAGACAGCCGAGCGTCGTGCCGTGATGTCCGGTACCAAAGGCCATTGCGGCCTCGATCAGCAATGGAATGCGGCCGTCTGGCAGCTTGTCGGCATCATGACTGCCGTAGACAAAGAACCGGCCTGCTTCGACGGGCGCAAGCTCGCGCCGAACATGCGCAACCCAGTCGGTTTCAGGCAATTCTGAGACGACAAATGGCTTCGCCTCGAACGCCGCGGCGAGAACAGCCAGTGCGGTCTCGTCCGGGGCTTCGGTAAAATAGCCGCCCACTTCCCAAAGGCCCGAGCCGTCTTCGACCTCGAATACGCCAACGCCTGTGGGCTCCGGCTCCAAACGCTCCATCGCTTCGCCCAGACCTACGGCGGCCTTTTTACCTGTCAACGTAGTCAGCGCGGTGAATGTGGGCATCGGGGCCTCCTGTCTCAGTTGGCACAGCGCCTAGGACGCGGCGCCGCGAAGGTCAAGCCGCCCGGCCTATTCCGCAGGGGCCGGAGCGTACTTGGTCAGGACGGTCTCATTGCCCGGCTCGGGATGGCGTGGGATCAACAACGACAACAGCAGCGAAATAATTGCCATCGCCGCAGCCAAACCAAACACTGCGCCCGGCGAAACGACCCAAAGCAGGCCCAGCAGTGCAGGCAGGAAGACAGCTGCAATGTGGTTGATCGTGAATGCAACCGCAGCTGTCGGTGCGATGTCTGCGGGGTCGGCGATTTTCTGAAAGTAAGTCTTCAAGGCCAACGCCAGAGCAAACAGAACATGGTCGATCACATAGAGAATCGCTGCCAGCAGAACGCCCCAGCCGAACCAGTAGATCCCACCATAAGCCGCGAACACGATTGCCAGACCCGTGTATTCAAAAATCAGCGTCCGTCGTTCACCAAACTTTGCCACAGCTTTTCCCAGCAAAGGGGCGGCCATAATGTTGATCATCAGGTTGATTAGATAGAGGCTGGTCAACTCATGCACTTCAAAGCCGAACTTTTCGACCATCATGAACCCGGCAAAGACGACAAAGATCTGCCGCCGCGCGCCAGCCATGAATTGCAACGCGTAATACAGCCAATACCGGCGACGCAGGATCAGTTTCTTGGTCTGCGGTGTGGGCGCATTGAATTGCGGATAGGCAAACAAGCAGAACAATGCCAGCAACGCGGTTACACCACCCGCAGCCATGAAGACAAAGTTGTAGGACAGATCGAACCGATCCCAGGTCAGAACGATCAGCCCGTAGACCACCATTGTCGCCGCCGATCCCATTGCGACCAGCCACCCCAAAACCTGCGGCGCACGGTCCTTGGGCAGCCACTGCAATTGAAGCGACTGGTTTACGGTCTCGTAGTAGTGAAACCCGATTGAGCTGAACAGGGTTACGAACAGCAACCCGCCAAGGCTGGGAAACCACGCGGTCACAGCCGTGGCGACCCCAAGCATCACCAGCGAGATCATCGCCAGCACCTGTTCGCGCATGAACATAATGACGGCAATCACGCCAACCGCCAGAAAACCCGGAATCTCGCGTACCGTGTGCAGAAGCCCGATATCTGCTCCGTCAAAATTCGCCACTTCGATGACGAAATTGTTCAACAGAGCGCTCCACGCGTTGAACGCGATCGGCATGATCATGGCCATCATGAACAAGAGTGTGATGGGGCGGCGCCAGAACGGAAGGCTCTGCGCCTCGTTAAGGGGCATGGGTTTCAGCATATTGGTCCTCTACGCCCATTTCAGCGCTTTGGCGAGAGGGAAGCCGTTAGCGCACAGCCACCCTGCGCTGATGCAGAGATCAATAAAAGCTCTGCGGGTCGATATCGACAGTCAGTCGGATGTCACCTTTCAGACGCAAAGGCGCGATCCAGCGGGCAATGGCGTCCTGAATCGGCGCGCCTTTCGGGGCTTTGACCAGAAGGCGCACCCGGTGCCGCCCGCGAATACGTGCAATCGGCGCTGGTGCAGGTCCGAAGACTTGCCCCCCTACATCTCGCACGGGTGCATCATTACGCGCCATCGCGTTGCCTATGTCAAAGACCGGGCCAACCTCTGGACCCGACAGAACGATCCCGGCCATGCGACCATAGGGGGGGACCCCGGCCGCTTGCCGCCCGGCGGCTTCGGCTTTCCAGAACCCTTCCTCATCGCCGGACAGGATGGCCCGGATCACCGGGTGTTCCGGTTGGAACGTCTGTAACAACGCCTGCCCCGGCTTATCTGCCCTGCCAGCGCGCCCTGCCACTTGGCGCATCAGTTGAAACGTCCGCTCTGCTGCGCGCAGATCAGCGCCATGCAATGACAAGTCAGCATCAATCACGCCGACTAATGTGAGTTTGGGAAAGTTATGCCCTTTAGCGACCAACTGAGTGCCGATAACAATGTCGGCATCCCCGGAAGCGATTTCTTCAATCTTTGCTTTTAAAGCCCGCGCTGAACCAAAAAGATCAGAGCTGAGCATAGCGATGTTAGCGTCCGGGAAAATTGTCTCGGCCTCTTCGGCCAACCGCTCAATTCCTGGCCCAACTGGAGCCAATTTACCCTCAACCCCGCAGGATGGGCAGGTGTCGGGCATCGGCTTTGTCTCGCCGCATTGGTGGCACATCAGGCGTTTCAGAAACCGATGTTCAACCATCCGCGCGTCGCAATGATCGCAAGCGATCTGTTCGCCACAAGCCCGGCATAAGGTGACGGGCGCATAGCCGCGGCGATTTATGAACAGCAGCGACTGTTCGCCCTTCTCGACCCTCTGCAGCACCGCCTGTCGCAGGGACGGGGAAATCCATGTCCCGGGCTGCATCTGCTCGGCCCGCATATCGATGGGTTTCATCTCGGGCAGCACCGCCGCGCCGAAGCGCGAGTTCAGGTCTACCCGTTCATACTTGCCCGCTTCGGCATTGGCCCAGCTCTCCAGCGAGGGTGTTGCACTGGCCAGAATCACCCGCGCGCCACAAATGGCCGAGCGCAGAACTGCCATATCGCGCGCACTGTAATGCACGCCGTCTTCCTGCTTGTAAGAGGTGTCGTGCTCTTCATCGACCACCACCAGCCCCAAGTCGCGGAACGGCAGAAACAGCGCGGACCGCGCCCCCACGACCAGTTGCGCATCCCCCCGCCCGACCATCCGCCAAACCCGGCGGCGTTCCGTCATGGTCGCGCCCGAGTGCCACTCGGCTGGCCGCGCACCGAACCGCGCCTCGACCCGGGTCAGGAATTCAGCAGTCAGCGCAATTTCAGGCAGCAAGACCAATGCCTGACGTCCCATCCGCAGCGCCTCGGCGACGGCTTCCAGATACACTTCGGTCTTGCCCGAACCCGTCACACCTTTCAGAAGTGTTGTGCCGTAGCCACCTGTCTGCTGTCCAACCTGCAACCGTTCCACAGCCTCCGCCTGATCTTCGGTCAGATCTTTGCCCGGCAGGTTCGGATCAAGATGCGGGTACGGCAGATCACGCGGACTGTCCTCTTCCCGCACTGCGCCTTGTTTGACCAACCCTTTGACAACAGACGAAGTCACGCCTGCCTGCTCGGCGAGCTCTTTCAAGGTAAAGGCGAGCCCACCATAATCGCGCAAAACCTCCAGCACACGGGATCGCGCATCGGTCATCCGGTCCGGCTCACCGCTGCCAAGGCGATAAACCTTACGCATCGACGGCGGGTCGCCCAACCCCGGCGCACGGGTTGCCAAACGCAACATCGCTGGCATCGGCGTCAGCGTGTAGTCGGCCACCTTTCCAAGAAAAACGCGCATTTCTTCACGCATCGGCGCGACCTCAAGCACCCGGATCACAGACCGCGCCTTATTCAGATCAAAGCCACCCTGCCCCGGCCCCCAGACGACGCCCAGCACCTTGCGCGGCCCCAAAGGCACTTCGACAAACGCACCTAGAAAGCAACCGCCTTCGGGCGCCTTATATTCCAGCGTCCGGTCCAATGGCTGGGTGGTGAGCACTGCCACCAGCTCACCTTGGTCGAAATACTCCTGAGTGCTCACCACATGTCCTTTGCAGGGGGTTTCAGCATGTCTCTCTTTGGGGTAAAGCCATCCGCGACCAAGGCCAACCCATCAAAGGACTGCCCTCATGAAATTCTTCGTAGACACCGCCGAGATCGACGCCATCGCCGAACTGAACGATCTGGGCATGGTGGACGGCGTAACCACCAACCCTTCGCTGATCCTGAAATCGGGCCGCGACATTCTGGAAGTGACCAAAGAGATCTGTGATCTGGTCGATGGTCCGGTATCGGCAGAGGTTGTTGCAACCGAAGCTGACGACATGATCGCCGAAGGCCGCAAGCTGGCCAAGATCGCGCCGAATATCGCCGTAAAAGTCCCACTGACCTGGGCCGGCCTGAAAACCTGCAAAACGCTCAGCGACGAAGGTCAGATGGTAAACGTGACCCTGTGCTTTTCGACCAATCAGGCATTGCTGGCCGCAAAGGCAGGCGCAACATTCATCTCGCCCTTCATCGGCCGCCTGGACGACATCAACCTCGACGGTATGGATCTGATCGCCGACATCCGTCAGGTTTACGACAACTATGGTTTTGAGACCGAAATCTTGGCCGCGTCGATCCGCACGGTGAACCACGTGACCGACAGCGCTCGCGTCGGTGCCGATGTCATCACCGCCCCGCCTGCCGTCATCAAAAAGCTGGCCGACCACCCCCTGACCGACAAAGGTCTGGAAACCTTCCTGGCCGATTGGGCCAAGACCGGTCAGAAAATCCTCTGATCCCGCGCAAGACCGCGCGGCGCCGTCAGGCACCGCGCCCGGCCCCGGCCCCGTGCCTGATTTGTGATCAGGCATCGCGGGCGGGAGCCTCTTCGCCACAGCACTCAAGGAAATCCACCTTTGCGTGCATTTTTTCCAAGGCAAAACCGGTCCGGCATGTTATAAACCGCTCAACAAAAAAAGACCGGACGGGACATGAGCAGCAACCCCAAACTCGAGGATAACCTCCGCGCGGCGATTCTGGCTGAGCCTGACGTCGTGCTGGACGACAAGGATCTGATGCAGGCGCTGGTAAGTGCCAATGAACGCGCACGCGGCGACAATGTGATCGATCTGCGTGGCATCGCCATGCAACGGCTTGAGGCGCGGTTGGACCGGTTGGAAGATACCCACCGGTCTGTGATTGCGGCGGCTTACGAAAACCTGGCAGGCACAAACCAGGTGCATCGCGCCATTCTGCGCCTGCTGGAGCCGGTTGAGTTCGAAGATTTCCTGCGCGCGCTTGGCTCGGACGTAGCTGATATTTTGCGCGTTGATCACATCACTTTGGTTCTTGAAACTACCGTGGTTCAGGACGACCCTGCGGTCGACAAGCTGGGCGGCGTTCTTACAATTGCGGAACCCGGCTTCATCGACCAATACCTGACCATTGATCGCGGCGGCCCGGCCCGCGACGTCACGCTTCGCGAGGTTCATCATCCGAACCGGCGTATTTTTGGCGCGCTTGCAGATCAGTTGCGGTCCGAAGCGTGTCTGAAGCTTGACCTTGGCCCCGGTCGTTTACCGGGAATGATCGTCATGGGCGCTCGGAATCCGCGGCATTTCACGCCGCAGTTGGGCACCGATCTTCTGAGCTTTTTCGCTGGCGTGTTCGAACGCTCGATGCGCCACTGGCTGTCGTGAGTTTGATCTCACCCACCTGCCGCGACGCGCTGCAGCATTGGCTGGACAGCCTGGGTGCGCTGGCGGGACGGTCCGAGAACACGCAAACAGCCTATCGCGGCGATGTGACCGAGTTCCTGTCGTTCATGACACTGCACCATGCCGAACAGCAGGGTTTGAAAGCACTGGAACGGATCACCGTATCAGACATGCGCGCTTGGATGGCAGATCAACGCAGCGCGGATGTCAGTGCGCGATCACTGGCACGCAAGCTTTCAGCTGTCAAAAGCTTCTACCGCTGGCTGGCTGAACGCGAAGGCTTTGAACCCACCGCGGTCCTGTCCACGCGCGCGCCGAAATTCACCAAGAAACTGCCGCGCCCTTTGGCCGAAGACGCCGCCCGCGCCATGATCGACACGGTCGAGCTGCAATCCCTCTCGGATTGGGTTGCCGCGCGGGATGTGGCGGTGGTCACGTTGCTTTACGGGTGCGGATTGCGCATATCCGAGGCGCTGTCGCTGACTGGCGCGGACGCTCCTTTGCCCGCCAGCTTGCGTATCATCGGCAAAGGCGACAAAGAGCGGATCGTACCGGTGCTGCCTGCCGCCCGTGAAGCCGTCCACCGGTACGTGCAGCTTTGCCCTCACCCGCAGGAACAGAGCGCGCCTTTGTTCCGCGGTGTCCGCGGCGGGGCGTTGAACCCACGTGCGATACAGGGCGTCATGGCCAAAGCCCGAATGCAATTGGGCCTGCCCGCAACCGCAACGCCCCACGCCATGCGACACAGCTTTGCTACGCATCTGCTTTCGGCCGGAGGAGACCTGCGCGCCATTCAGGAACTGCTGGGCCACGCATCGCTTTCAACCACCCAAGCCTATACCGCCGTGGATACTGCACGGTTGATGGAGGTCTACAATCGCGCGCATCCCAAAGCTTGAAGCAAACATCGGTCAGAAACGCGGGGCTTTTGGTTTGCATCTCTGGTGTGCATCCGTCATGACGCTTGTATGACACTCAGATTCAAAGCTCTTTCCGTCCATCTCTTCACTGCAACAGGCGCCGTGTTTGCCATGCTCGCAATGCTGGCCGCCGTCGAAGAGAAATGGAGCCTTATGTATCTTTGGCTGGTTGTCTCATTCGTTGTGGACGGCATCGACGGCCCTCTGGCGCGTCATTATCACGTAAAGCACAACGCGCCCGAATTTGACGGTGTGCTGCTGGATCTGATTATCGACTACCTGACTTATGTGTTCATACCCGCCTTTGCCCTCTTCAAGTCGGGGCTGATGGACGGCTGGACCGGATGGTTTGCGATCATCGTCATAACCTTTGCCAGCGCGATGTATTTCGCGGACACCCGGATGAAAACCAAAGACAACTCCTTTTCGGGTTTTCCGGGATGCTGGAACATGTTTGTTATCGTGATCTTCGCGCTCGAACCGAATTTCTGGATAATTCTGCTGCTGGTCACACTGCTTTCACTCGCAATGTTCTTGCCGCTGAAGTTTGTCCATCCCGTGCGCACCGAACGCTGGCGCAGCCTGACCCTGCCCATGGCACTGGCGTGGACGTTCTTTGCCGGTTGGGCGGCCTGGGTGGATTTTCATCCGGAAAGCTGGGCGCACTGGGGTCTGGTGATTACCAGTCTGTATCTGACCTTTGCAGGCATCGCGCAGCAGATCATACCACAGCGCCGCGTCTGACGCAGCGCCGCCAGCAATCCAGTTACATGACGTCCTGCACCTCGAACTCGGTGCCGTTATGGGTAAAGACATCGCCCTCTTGCAAGCCCACCATGGCCAGATAAATCGGGCTTTGGGTTGAAATGCCCATATAGGTCTTTCCATCCGCCTCGAACCGGGTGGTCGAAACGCACACAACAAATCTGCGATTGTTGAACTTGATCACTGCGCCGGGCTGAACCGTGTCAGTCAGGCTGAAATCGGTGTTTTCAATCACGTCGATCTTGGCGTGATGCGCGTGCACGGGTGCGTCAAACGCAGCCGCAAGGTCAGCGTTCTCGCGCGAAGCGGCGAGGTCATCCTTGTCGTGACCTTCCCGGTCGTCCAGTTGAGCATCCTTCAGAAACGCATCGTAATGCGCCTGCGCTGTTGCAAGCTCTTGCGCTTCAAGTGACATCAGCCTGTCAATGACAGCCTTTTTTCGGGCGGCGCGATCTTGATCCGTGGTCATTCAATGCGGTCCTTCAAATTCAACAACACATATATGGTGTGCCCACCGCTGACGGATTGCAACCGAATTTCACGGATCAGATCAAAAGCCCGGCAGCCCCTTCATGACGCAACAGGGCCACTTTGGTCTCGACCCCACCAGCGCCGGAAAAGCCACCCAAGCCCGTCGCGGACAACACTCTGTGACACGGGATGATCACCGGAATCGGGTTTGCGCCGCAAGCCTGCCCGACTGGTTGCGCGGGTTGTTCCAACTCTTTTGCGATATCGCCGTATGTCCGGGTTTCGCCAAGCGGAATGGCATACATCAGATCGCAAACCTGTTTCTGAAATATCGACCCGTGGACGCGATACGGCAAGTCGAACCTGTCGAGCCGTCCGTCGTCATACGCCTTCAACTGCGCGGCAGCTTCGCGCAACAGATCTGTCGGCTCTCCCACGTCCTGGCCATCCCAGACCAGACGTGTGAGGGCTCCGTCCATTTCTTCGACACCCAGACGTCCAAATTGGGTTTCTACGGCAATCATTGACATAGGCGCAGCGTTTCAGATCGCCAAAGCTGTTGCAAGTCAGGAAAGAAAAACCCCCAGCCGATGGGCTGGGGGTAAAAGTTAGCCGAGTGCTTCGTTGCAGCGGCTACACACACCCGGATGGGTGTGGCGGCCAACGTCGGGCAGGATTTTCCAGCAGCGCTGACATTTCTCGCCTTCGGCTTTTTCAAAGACCACCGCAACGCCTTCGATTTCCGGTACGTGGAACGCCTCGGCCGGGGCCGGATCGCCGGTCACGGTCAGACCTGAGGTGATGCACATGTCGTCCACGTCGAACGTGGCCAGCAGATCACGGGTATCACCATCTTCGACATGCACAATCGGTGCCGCTTCGAGGCTGGAGCCGATGACCTTATCCTGACGCTGGATCTCAAGCGCGGCAGTTACCGCACGGCGCACGCGGCGCACCTTGGCCATGTTGGTTTCCAGTTCAGCGTCGCACCAGTCGGCGGGTGTTTCCGGGAAATCCACCAGATGGACCGAGCTGTCATCTCCCGGGAAGCGTTCCAGCCAGACCTCTTCCATCGTGAACACCAATACCGGGGCCAGCCAGGTAGTCAGGCGGTGGAACAGGATGTCCAGAACGGTGCGCGACGCACGTCGGCGCAGACTGTCGCCATCGCAATACAGTGCATCTTTGCGAACGTCGAAATAGAAAGACGACAGGTCGACCGTGGCAAACGTAAATACGGCACTGAACACGCCCTGGAAGTCGAAGGACGCATAGCCTTTGCGCACTTGCTCATCCAGTTCGGCCAGACGGCTGAGCACCCAGCGTTCCAAACGCGGCATATCCTCGGGTGCAACCCGGTCCGCCTCGGTGAAATCGGCCAATGATCCCAGCATGAACCGCATGGTATTGCGCAGACGGCGATAGCTGTCGGCGGTGCCCTTCAGGATCTCAGGTCCGATCCGTTGGTCAGCGGTATAGTCGGTCTGCGCCACCCACAGGCGCAGAATGTCAGCGCCATATTGCTTGATGACCTCTTCCGGCACGATGGTATTGCCCAACGATTTGGACATCTTGTTACCTTTGGCATCCAGCGTGAAGCCGTGGGTAACAACGTTACGGTAAGGGGAACGACCTTTAGTGCCGCAAGCCTGCAGCATGGACGAATGGAACCAACCGCGGTGCTGGTCGGTGCCTTCCATGTAGACATCGGCATTACCGTCCTCGGTGCCGTCCACTCGGTCGCGCAGAACAAAGGCATGGGTCGACCCAGAGTCAAACCAAACGTCCAACACGTCGAACACCTGATCGTAGTCAACCGGATCTGCGATACCGTCAAGGATCTTCTCCTTGAAGCCGTCGGTGTACCAGATGTCTGCGCCATCCTGCTCGAACGCCGTCTTGATGCGGGCGTTGAGCTCTTCATTACGCAGAAGGTAATCCGCGTCGGTGGGCAAAGCGCCCTTCTTGGTAAAGCAGGTCAGCGGCACGCCCCAGGCGCGCTGGCGGGACAGAACCCAATCCGGTCGCGCCTCGATCATCGAATACAGGCGGTTGCGGCCGGTCTGCGGAGTCCACTTCACCAGCTCGTCGATGGACCGCAGCGCGCGTTCGCGGATGGTGTCACCCATTTCGCCCATGCCGTCGTCCAGCTTGCGGTCAACGGATGCAAACCACTGCGGTGTATTGCGATAAATGATCGGAGCCTTTGAGCGCCACGAATGCGGATAGCTGTGTTTGATCTTGCCACGTGCCAGCAGTCCGCCGACTTCGACCAGCTTGTCGATGACGGCTTTGTTCGCATCACCTTCGCCGCCCTTGCGGGACAGGATGTACTTGCCGCCAAAGAACGGCAGATCGGCGCGGAACGAGCCATCGTCCATCACGTTGTAGGTGATGACTTGCTCGAGCATGCCGAGATCGCGGTACAGCTCGAATTCTTCCATACCGTGCGACGGCGCGCAGTGAACGAAGCCGGTGCCTTCTGTGTCGGTCACGAAGTCGGCGACGCGGAAATCGCGGATGTCGTCCCATTCGCCGTTGCCGCCTTCGGCCCCGGCCAACGGGTGGGTCAATTGGACGCCTTCCAGCTCATCGGCAGTCACGTCACGAACACGGTTCCACTGGTCGTCGTTCAGACGCGCGCGGCCCAACACATCGGCGGCCAGATTGTCGGCCAGCAGGAACTTGTCTCCTACGCTAGCCCAGCATTCTTCTGGTGCTCCGGTGACTTCGTAGAGGCCGTAAGAGATATCCTTACCGTACACGACCGCCTTGTTTGACGGCATGGTCCAAGGGGTGGTCGTCCAAATAACTACAAAAGCGTCATCCAGATCACCCGCGTTCACGACCCTGAACTTCACCCAGATGGTGAAACTTTCCTTGTCATGATACTCGACCTCGGCCTCAGCCAGCGCGGTCTTTTCAATAGGCGACCACATCACGGGTTTTGAGCCCTGATAAAGCGTACCGTTCATCAGGAACTTCATGAATTCGTCAGCGATCACAGCCTCGGCGTGATAGTCCATGGTGATGTAGGGATCAGGCCAGTTGCCGGTGATGCCCAGACGCTTGAACTCTTCGCGCTGGATGTCGATCCAGCCCTCGGCGAACTTGCGGCATTCCTGGCGGAAATCGACGATGTTCACCTCGTCCTTGTTCTTGCCCTTCTTGCGGTACTGTTCCTCGATCTTCCACTCGATGGGCAGACCGTGGCAGTCCCAGCCAGGTACATAGCGCGCGTCAAAGCCCATCATCTGATGAGACCGCACAATCATGTCCTTGATGGTTTTGTTCAGCGCGTGGCCGATATGCAGGTGGCCGTTCGCATAGGGCGGGCCGTCGTGCAGGGTAAAGGGCGTGCGGCCCTCTTTCTCACGCAGGCGGTCATAGACGCCGATCTCTTCCCAGCGTTCCAGCCATGCGGGTTCGCGCTTGGGCAGACCGGCGCGCATGGGGAATTCCGTTTTGGGCAGGTTCAGCGTGTCTTTGTAATCAGGTGTTTGGGTCGTGTCGGCGCACATTGGGGGCGTCCTCAGGATGATCTTGTCGTGTGTGGATCGAAGCGGTCAGTGCGAATTCTCAAGCACCTTTGCCCGGCGTCTCGCGATATCAGAGCGCCGGGGATATAATTCGAATAATGATGGCCAGACGGTCATGCATGCGGGGCTTATAAGACGCCCGTGCCTAATGGTCCAGAGGTTCTGCCCCGTGCGGCGAATGGCGCAGTTTGGCCCAGCGGTTCAACCACGCCAGACCGGCCAGAGCAAGGCCCAGCGCCAGCAACGAGAACACCCGGATCAACCCGCCAAGACCGGCAATGTCGATCAGAAAGACCTTGGCCACGGCCAGCCCGATCACGACAAGCCCTGCCTTCCGCATCAGATCCGATCCACGGGCCAGGGATTGATAGAAGAGCGCAGCTCCGATCAGCAGCAAAACCAATGTATAGGTGTAAAGCTCGGGCTGCGTGACTCCGTTGCCTTCAAACATGCCCCCAGCGCCCTGCCAGACATGGCGGATTGTCAGACCTAACCACATGGCCGCAAGGCCCCCCGCCACAACATAGCTTGTTGTCGAGATCTGCTTGGGCATGTCCTTGATCCGCCAGACGGATCCAGCGATGATCAGCGCAGGCAGCAGATACGCAATAGCCAGCGTGTTGAGAACCGGCAGGCCGAGCACCGGATCGGCGTTTGGATTCAACAGCGGGTTTTGCTCTGACACTGCAAGCGTCAGATGGAACATGCCATGCGCCACAAAAAACGCCGCCAACACGTAACGCGCATAGTTCAGCTTGCCACCCAACCCGAATCTCTGAATTTGAGCAAAGGCCAGCAGCAGCCAGATGACCGCCAGCAGACCCAGACCCCAATGGCTGTTGTCGGCGCCGCCTTCTCCAAACCCTTCAAGCCAGCGCAGCAGCAACAGGGACAGCAGAATGCCGCCCGTCGCCCAAGCTGCGCTTTCCAACAGCAATGACGCCACCGGGCGTTGCAAGGGGCGCAACACCCACCAGCCCGCCACAAATCCCAGTGTGGCCGAGCCGTAAACAAGTGTCATCTCGGGCACCTGGGCCGAATTTGCCCAATCCAGTCCCGGATCAAGCACCAGTCGAACGGTAACGGTGAAGACACCGGCCCAGATGAACCAGCTCATCGGGGGTAAAGTGAACCTGCGGTCCAAAGCTGCCGCCACAACAACGCTGGCAACCAACGCCACCGTCAGCGCCGCCGCGCTGAGCACGATAACGCAGGCAAAGACCAGACAGGACAACGCAGACAAAGTGGCCAGCGCAGCACGCATCCGGTCCTCTCTGTCGACACGTGCAAAACGTTCCGCAAGAACCACCATCAAGACAGCCAGCGCGACTGCGTGCAAAGCCCAGGGGTATGCTCCGATCACAGAGGCCGGGTGCCAGCCGACCTCCAACCCGATGGCCATTATTGGGGCATACAGAGCGGCCCCTCCGGCCCAGATCGCGCGAAACTTGCTTGCTTTCGCAGACCGCCACGCCATCAGGATCGAGATCAATGCCCCTAACGCGACCAGCACCGTGATGATCATCGGATAATCAGCCTCAGCCGTTTCCGCATAGGTGGCGGCAAAACTGCGAAAAACTGCGCCGTGATCAAGCCCATGCACCAGGACGTAGAACACAAGCCCAACCGCGGGCAGGACGGTCAAGTCCTGAAGCGCGGGTGCATCCCTGGCCCAAAGCAGCAGGGCCAGCACAAGTGCAGTCAGCAAGGTAACGCCCAGCCAGAACTCGGCTGCCGAATCCGCCCAATGCCAGGCCAAAATCGCCGAACTTACTGCGATGGCTCCGGCGGCCAGTCTGGTTGGAAAATCCGGCCATGGGCGCGCTTTTGGATGACGGATCATCTGAGAGATCATAGGGCCCGAATGATCCGGCCAGATGCGCCGCGTAGGAATGGCGGTCACCAACAGCGCCAGTATCAAGGCGGCGATCAGGTAACCCGGTTCCGTGTCGGGAGCGCCCATTACCAACAACAAATTCGCTGAATAGGTCCCGAAAACAGTCAGAACCGACACCCACGCCCAGCGCCGCACCGTATCGATGCCCAGCCCCAAGACGGCAACCAGAAGGAAATAGGCATAAAGCCACGAGGGGTCCTCGGACGAACCGCCGACCATGAAGGGGGCAGCTAATGCTCCGATCAGACCAACCGCCGCCAATAGCGGGCCATGGAACCACCCCAGAACAAGTCCAACCAAAGCGACGGCAACCATCCCAACCAACGCCGCCTCAGCACCGATCAGATCGTACAGTTGGCGCGCGGCCAGAATGGCTCCGAAGAGGGTGACAAGCCCGGCCCCGGAAAAGACAGAGGGCAAATAGGCAGTTGTCGCGTCCTCGTCATCGCCGAATTTTCGACGCAAGATTTCACCCGCCACGATCAGAAGCGACCCGAACCCAAGCGCCGCGAAAACTCTGGCCGTCGGCGGCAGTAATCCGTTTTCAACGCCGTATTGCACAAGAAAGATTCCGGCCAAGGCCAGCGACAAGGCTGAGACCACATAAAACCAGTTTTCGCGCAACCAAGCGCCTAGTGCTGCAAAACGGTCATGATTGAATACGTAGGCAGGTGAAGACACATCCGCCGTTTCCGCCAAGGTATCATCTTCCTGCCGTTTGGGCGCAGCCCAAGGGGCGGGCCTGCGGGCTTCCTTCTCTGCCGCAGACTGAAGATCGGATGCCTTTTCAACCGGGCCCTCAGAGACCACCGCATCACCTGATGACAGGGCTGAAACCTGCGCTTCCAGATCTGCCACGCGACGGTGCAACCGGGTCTGCCCAACCAACAGAACAACCAGGGTCACCGGGATTGCCAGAACAATCAGCCCAACAAGAACAAGTAGCGATTCCAACACGGTCTCCGATCTTTGTCTTGTGGCAAGGCTATCTTTAGGCGGTCACCAATAATAGTCAGGAAAGCTTCCACCCGGCTTAAATCACTGAAATGGCCGGGCGCGCGACCATCAACCATAGGATGGTCAGCACTGCGAGAAAGGCAGGCACCCCGCAGGCGAACCAAAATCGAAACAGACGGTGGTAGTCTGGCGGTAACGGTGTCCCCTGTTCCATGGCGGTTCGGGCATAATCCCGCATCCTGAGTTGCACCCACACCACCGGCAACCAGAACAGGCCGGTCAGCACGTAAAGCACCAGAGACAGTATAATCCACCCTTCGCTCAACAACCACCCAATGCGCCAGGCCAACAGAGCGCCGGTTATGGGTTGCAGGATCACCGCCGTTGTCGTGAACAGAAGGTCAGCCAGCGCAACAATACCTGCCGTATGCGCGACGATCTTCGGGTCGTTGCTGCGATGCGCCATCAGCATGAAAAAGGCGATCCCTGCCCCCGTGCCCAGCAGGACACAGGCACCAATGACATGCAACCAGCGCAGGATCAGGTCGGGTTCCATCATCGACTGGCCAGCATGGGCAGTGCAACAAGCGACAAGATCATCGCAGGCAGGATTTTTACCAAGGGACCCAGCGGGTCAGACCACAAGTCGGGTGCAGTGATTGAGGCGGCCATCAGATAGAACAACGCCACACCAAACTGCGCCAAACAGGCCCGGGCAGCCCACGGACGCCACAGGACGGCCAAGCCCAGCGCAATGTCGACCAAAGACCAGAACACAACGCTTGTCATGGCCATAGATGCTGACCACCCTGCTCCGGTCAGAACTTCCGAGGCAGTGGACAAGCCCGTCAATCCAAACAATCCCGAAAACAGCCAGAACAGGCTGAGCGTCGCCACCACCAGTGGCATCAATAAGGCCATCCTCGCGCTCAACCGGTGTTCACGCGCGCAGGGAATCGCGGCGTAAATATCGGGCAAAGAAGCAAACCCGCGCCCTGTTGCTGCCCGATAAGGGGCGGAGTCCCCGGTCACGCCATCTGCCATGACGGTCATCGCAGTGCTGCGCAGCGGGGACCGCCACCCTAGCCAGGCCAGCCCATCTGCCAGCCTCGCAACGGCATACGTCATGACGGGCGGCACGGTAAAATCGATCCGCGCAGCAGGAAACCCAAGCCACTGCCGCGTATTTTGAACCACGTCTGACAATCTGTGGGGTGTATCCTCGACCAGATCATAACGGCCTTGAGGCAAGCGCCCGCAAACAGCAGAGATCACAACGTTGCACAGATCAGGCATCCCGATGCTCTGAACCGGTGCATCAGGATAAGCCAGTGGCTGCACCCATGGAACAGCAGCCAACATACGCAACAACGCCGTCCCGCCATAATCCGTCTGCCCGATGACTAGCCCCGGCTTCAGCACCCAAAGCGGAACGCCAGACGCACACAAAGCGACATCTCCGGCCGCCTTGCTGCGCAGGAAATGGGTGCTTGCGTCCGGTTCTGCTCCGATGGCGGAAACCTGGACAACGCCGATACCGCTTTCTGCGCAGGCCTTTGCCAAGGCTGAAATTGCAGTGTGGTGAACTGATTCAAGATCGTCGCTTGCGTTATCCTGCAACGCGCCCGCGCAATTCACCACGACATCCACGCCGACAAGCAAGTCCTGCCAATCTTTCTTGTGAACGAGCGTGCGAAGATCGCCCTTTGTCAGCGGCACGCACGGCAATACCTTTGCCCCTAACGCAAGATTGCGCACCATGCCTTGAACACGGGCACCTTCGGCCTGCAAAGCCCGCGTGACTTCAGCACCAATAAAGCCATAAGAACCCAAAACTAAAACGTTTTTTTCAGAAATATCGTGACCTGCCATCGGCCTTTCACCTGTTTTAAACCTATCTATCTGACTGGGTGGCAATGGCCAGTTGTGATCCGCAGACTGCGACAATTAAGGATGAAACAGTGACCCAACCAGATAAGCGATCAACGCGGCCAGCCCGCCGATAAACAACGTTTCGATCCCGGATCGCCACCACGGGGCCAGCGACCATCGGCTTTTGAGCGCGCCTATCGCAAAAAATACCCCCATGGTCATCCATGCAGACATCGCAAATGCACTCGGGACCGATGCCAAAAACGGAAGCAGGGGGATCATCCCGGCCACGAGAAATGCAAAAAACGTGGCCAGCGCAGCCTTCATCGGATGTGGATCAACGCTGCCCAATCCATATTCGCCCTCGATCATCAGGTTGATCCAGTTTTCACGGCTCGATGTAATCTCTGCCGTAGCTTCGTTCAAAACGGTTCCCGAAAGCCCTTTTTGCGCAAGAATCTCTCGCACTTCTTCCCGCTCGCCATCCGGATACAGCGCTATGTGGCTTTCCTCAATCGCCCGAATACGTCGAATGTTGTCCAGTTCGGCCTTGGTACCTGAATAATTTCCGGCGGCCATGGAAAATCCGTCAGCCAGAACATTCGCCAGTCCCAACGCCACGATGACAAACGGGGAAAGACCCGCCCCAGCAACGCCAGCCACGATGGCAAAAGTGGTGACGGACCCGTCGATGCCGCCATATACAACATCGCGCAATACACCTCGGCCGGGCGGTGCGTTGATCCGTTCGACGATTTCCTGTGGGCTGTGACCGTGATCCGTCATGGCTGGCTCCTCCGACATACTCAGTGTGCCGAAGGGTGGGTAATGACGCTTTGCTTTGGATCAACCCTTGGAAAACAGACCCTGCAGGGCACGTTTGATGATGCCCCGCGTTGACGGTTTGTGCCTGTCCGAGAACGGCAGCGGGCGGCAAACCTCCATCGCGGCCACGCCCACGCGGGCGCTGAGGGCGCCGTTGACCAGACCCTCTCCAAAACGCCGTGACAACTTGCTGAGGACGGATCCGCCCAAAACGGGTTCAAGCAGATCGTCGCCAACGGCCACCGCCCCTGTGGCGACCAGATGTACAAAAACGGCACGGGTCAGACGCCAACTGCCCAGCGTGCCGGCGCGACCGCCATAGATTTCCGCAACGCGGCGGATCATCCTAAGCGATGCGGCCAGCGCTGTCACAACATCTGCCAAAGCCAACGGTACTAATGCGGTCACGGTGGCGACCTGCCGGGCTGCAGCCTCAACCTCGCGACTGGCGGCTTCGTCGAGCGGGGCCAACAGTTCATGTTCGGCAAGGCTCAGCAACGCCGAGGCATCAAATTGATCGCCCATACGCTCTGCCAGTCGGTCGCGACCCCAGCGGGTCTCTTCCCGCCCTTTGTAAAAGGTGATCAGACGATTGGTGACAACGCGTGCCTGGGCCAGATCGCCGTCTGCCAAGGCCGTATCCGCCGCGCGGCGCATTCCATCGACCCTCGACAAGCGCCCCAAAGCCGCCAGTTCGCGCAGGGCTATGATCAGCGTCACCAGAACCAGTGCGGCCAGCAAGCCGGTGACGATCCACCCCAGAACGGTCGTCCGCGTCACCAGCGAGGTCGCGAAATCCCACGCGGCGACAGAAACGGCCGCGCCAATAACAGCCAAGGCCAAGCCCCAGAACCAACGCGCAAGCGCCGACGGTTTGCGGGACGCAAGCCGCACCGCGCTCTGCATCGCTTGCCCCTGAGGTTGCGCGATATCCGGTACCGGCGGGGCCTGCGCGACATCGGCGGCGGGTTCATCCGTTTCAAGATCGATCAGAACCGGACCTTTAGCCATGAGTCATACCTTTGCTGTGCCAGACAAATCTTATGTCCGGCAGGTTTTCGTCGTTTTCCGCGCCATCCCTGCGCCCCACTTCGGCAAAGCCATTGCGTTCATAAAACTTGCAGGCGCGTGTGTTTGCTTGAAATGCATACAAGCTAAGCTGGGATTGGCGCGATTTCGCGTGATCCAGCAGTTGCTGCCCGATCCCTTGCCCCCTCGCCTGCGCATCCAGATAGAGCGAATGGATTTCCGTGCCGTTGAGCGCAAGAAACCCGACCACACCATATTCGGTTTCGGCCACGGTGACCCAATTCTGGTCAATCATCCGACCACAAAAGGCGATGGTCTCGGCGCAGCTGTGCAGCGCGGGCATCCAGTCGTTTTCCAAGGTAAAACCATGCAGGATTGTCCCGATGGTACCGGCATCTGTTGTCCGTGCAGAGCGCAGGGCCACAGTCACAGCCTGTCTCCGATCAGGAATTGGACCGCGCGATCCAGACGGATATGCGGGGGGCCATCGCCGGGTTTCAGGGTCAGATGCGCCGGGGCAAATGCCATGAATCCATAGTCCTCATCCAACCAGCTGTCCGCCCCGTTTCGCGCCGGGCCCAAAAGATGCGCTGGATCCTCGGGCAATTCGCCCGGATAAAAAGCGGCCTGCTTCCCGCTCTCTAACAAAGTGCCCCTTACACATGGCAACTCTACCCCATTGTGACTGCGCAGTTCTTCCGTCGTCGCGCGCAGCGAGGCCAAGGACAGGGCCGCCGTCTGGGCTCCTGCAAAATTTGCCCGGTCTCGTGCCTCGCGCGTCAGGGCTTCGATGATTGCAGTCATGCGGGGGTGTTGCGTGTGGTGCAGATGGTCGGTTTTCGTCGCCGCAAACAGGATGCGTTCGACCCGTTTGCCTAATAACAGCTGGCTGAGCCACGCGTTCCGGCCCGGACGAAAGGCCGACAGGATATCGGCCATCGCGCGGCGCATATCCTCGACCGCCTGCGGACCTTTGTGGATTGCGCCCAGCGCATCAACCAGAACCACTTGCCGGTCGATGCGCGAAAAGTGGTCGCGAAAAAAGGGTTTCACCACCTGGGATTTATAGGCCTCAAACCGCCGTTCCATCTCGCGGTGAAGAGTTTTGCGGCGCGACGGTCCGGACAGTGCCAAAGGTGCAAAAGTCAGAACCGGCGAGCCCGCCAGGTCACCCGGCAACAGGAAACGCCCCGGCGTGCAGTCATAAAAACCGACGTCACGTGCCTGATTGAGATAGGTGGTAAACGACGACGCCAGCGCCTGCGCCGTTGGCTCGTCATGCGCACCGGACGGGTCAGTTGCATTTACCTGCGCCAGATACTCAGCTGCTTCAGCACGTGTCTCCATGCGTGTCAGGGTTTCTTGCGACCAGTCTTCGAAGGATTTGTCCAGTAAAGCCAAATCCAGCAGCCACTCACCTGGATAGTCTACGATATCCAGATGTATCGTACGCGGCCCCTGCAACCCGGCAAGCAGCCCGGCGGGTCGCGCTTTGAAGGACAAACGCAATTCAGACACGGCCCGGGTGCTGTCCGGCCAATGGGGCGCAGGACCCGTCAGGGCGGACAAATGCGTTTCATAGTCGAATCGCGGCACAGTATCGTCCGGCTGCGGTTGCAGATAGGCGGCATTGATCCGGCCTTCCTGCTGCGCGGCCAGCCCAGTCATGCGCCCCCGGTCCAGCAGGTTTGCTACCAGCGAGGTGATGAAAACCGTCTTTCCCGACCGTGCCAGCCCGGTGACACCCAGACGGATGACCGGCTCGAAAAACGTTTCGGACACGCTGTCGCCGATGGTTTCGACACCGCGCACAAGACTGTCTGCCAGTGATGAGATGACCAATCTGCCGCCCCGCAATTTTCGTTTCACCCAAGATAGGTAGAGGGTGCAGCACATACCAGCGCTTTCGCCCCCTTGCCCGTTTCCGCATCGCGCGGTACCAGCGGCACATGCCCAGATACGCGTTGAAAGTTGAATACCAAGGTGAGCCGTTTGCCGGATGGCAGCGGCAAAGGGATCAGCCGTCGGTACAGGGAGCCATTGAACAGGCCCTGTCTCGCATCCAACCAGGTGCGCATACAATTGCCGCCGCAGGGCGCACCGACG
The DNA here is from genome assembly GCF_059612325.1 of Ruegeria sp. CDSA021. Taxonomy (NCBI): domain Bacteria; kingdom Pseudomonadati; phylum Pseudomonadota; class Alphaproteobacteria; order Rhodobacterales; family Roseobacteraceae; genus Ruegeria; species Ruegeria sp. CDSA021. The sequence goes on along the minus strand of NZ_JBXWQJ010000002.1, from coordinate 135,161 downwards.
CCGGGGTTCACGCATTGGGTCAGGTTGCCCATTGCGACATGGCCAAGGACTGGGATCCGTTCCGCCTGTCCGAGGCGCTGAACTATCACCTCAAACCGCAGCCGGTGGCGATTGTGAAGGCCGCTCGGGTTGATGAGGATTGGCACGCCCGGTTTTCAGCGGTCGAACGGCAATACCTGTTCCGCATTCTGATGCGCCGTGCACCGGCCACCCATGACCGGGGGCAGGTCTGGCAGATCAATCACCAATTGGATGTCGACGCCATGCAGGACGGGGCAAACATGCTGCTGGGGCGGCATGATTTCACCACGTTCCGATCCTCGATCTGTCAGGCGGCCAGCCCGGTCAAAACCTTAGATGAGCTGCGGGTCGAGCAGGTACAAGGCTTTTCGGGCCCCGAGGTTCATTTCCACGTGCGCGCCCGATCCTTCCTGCACAATCAGGTACGCAGCTTCGTCGGCACTCTGGAGCGTGTCGGTGCCGGAGCTTGGACACCTGAAGACGTCCGTAGCGCGCTGAAAGTTGCCGACCGTGCGGCCTGTGGCCCGGTGTGCCCGCCACAAGGGCTGTATCTGGCGCGGGTTGGCTACCCGGAACCGGTGTTCGACTAAATCGCCCGCATCAGCAAACCACCGGCAATCACCGCGATGACAAGACCAGCGACCAGTTCGATGGTCGGGGCAAGAACCGAGGCAAAGCGCGTGGCCGAGGCAGAGGCCAACAGCCCTCCGCGCAGACCGAAGGATGTCCAGCCGACCAGCGTTGTTACGGTGGCCGTGCCCAGCGCCATTGCAAATGCTCCGGCGATACCCACCATCGCAATGCCCATCTGCCAGGTCAGGATCAACACAAACAAAGCACCTGTACAGGGCCGCGCTGCAATGCCTGCGATCAGGATCACGGCTTCGCGCAGAGTGCCCACATTTGCGACCTCTTCCGCTGTTGGTCCATGCCGATGGCCACAATCCGAGCAGACACCGTCATCATGGTGATGTGCGTGATCATGGTGATCATGATGGTGACTGTGAGGATGGTGATGATCATGCGCAGGCTGACTTTTTTGACGCCGCGCAAAACTGCGCAAGGCCCGGAAGACCAACCAAAGCCCGATCAACGCAATCGCGCCATAGCTTATGGGGGCCATGACTTGCTCGGTCGCGCCAACAAGGCTTTGACGGGACATCTGAAACACCAGCACCCCGGCATAGACCAAAACGACGGCCGTCACAGCCTGTCCCAAGCTGGACAATACGCTGATCGCCGACAGCCTCCAAAATGCCACGCGTCGACCCAGCCCATACCCGCCGATCAACACCTTGCCGTGGCCGGGGCCGATGGCGTGAAAGAAGCCATAGGCGAAACACACCGTCAACAGTGTGGCTACTGCTTCGGGCTGCTCTGCGCGTGCGGCACGCAACGCGCGAGCGATCTGGTTCTGGAATTCCCGTTGCTCGCCTGCTGCCCAAGCCGCAAGCGAGTCAAACCCGCCGCTTCCCCAGAACCAGAGCAGCAGACCACACGCAAGAGCGACCGGAACAATCAGGTAACGGGACATGAAATGCGAATCTCGGTGGCAAAGTTTTCACCGACCATGGGAATGTCGTTTTCCTCAAGATCGTAATCTGCGTCCAACGTCAGCAGGAATGCCTGCATCTGAGCCAATTGGCCATCGATATCCGGGTCAAAACGCTCTATCTGGCAGGCAGCAGGGCCTGTCACGATAACTGGGCGCGTCACTTCGTAGGCCGTGTAATAGGTCTCATCAAACGCCTTTGCCGACAAGGCGCTGGCGGGGACTGAACCACCTTCGACCGCGCGCAAATGCGTGGTGACGATGCGGCCATCCTCGGTTGTGGCACTTGGGGAAAGGGGGGCAGACAGGGCAACCGGCACTCCTGCGGCAGTCACAACCAGATCGCCATTATATCCTTCGATCCATTGCGCGTCGAACCCGGTCAGAAACTCTTCCTCGATTTGGGTCAGCACACCGTCACCGTCCTGATCCAACCGCATATCCTCTAGTTGCAGCAGCGAAAACAGCTCATCATAGGCCCATGTCACGCGGACATGGGTCAGTTGACCATTTTCATCCACGATGAACTCCAGCCCAGTGTCGATAAACACATGCGGGTGGGCCATGGCCGGGATCGGCAGGCAGCAGGAGATGACTGTGAATAACCAGCGCATGACCGCAAGATAGGTCCCGCGGTCCACGGCGGCAACGGCTTTTGCCGTCACACCGCAAAAACCGGCCGAGTGTCAGCCCGGTGGAAACAGCACCAGCGTCTGCAACGCGGTTCCTACGGGGCCTTCCGTATCGTAGAGCACCGATTGTGACATCCCGATGCCGGACGGCTGCCAATGCGAGATCGAGTCAGAGGCCAACCAGTCCGAAACCGGCTCGCGGTGTATATTCACGGTCAGGTCGGTGTTCATGAAACCCATTTCCGAGGTCGGCGCGTTCCACGAGATGCCATTGCCGCAATCGGCCAACGGGCACAGGGCTTGAATTGGCGATTGAACCTCACCCTGCAAAAGCTGCGGGGTCCGCATCCACACCGTTTTGGGCCCGGCCCCATGCTTACCGCCTTTCGGATACCGAATGTCGCTGTAATGGGCAAAACCGGGCAAGTCGTGACGAATCTCTCCAATTGGAAACGGGCCGTCGGCCGCATCCTCGATCCGGGGCGCGATGGTTTCGGCATTTGCAACCGGCCCTAGATCACGACGCACCAGATGCATTGTCGAGGCCGTCGCACAAAGCGTGTCGTTTAGGTCGTGGACCGTAACACGTGTGGTGGCCAGCGTCTTGGTGTGGCGCGTGGTTTCTGCCGCAACCCGCAGACCGGCCAGCGGCAGAGGGCGCAACAGGTCGACAGTCAAACGTGTCAGCATCTTTTCCGGACCAACCTCGGTTTCCGCCGCCCGCACGATCAGTCCACTCACTGGCCCCGCATGGCAGTGCTCGGCAGACCACGGACCGCGCGCGGGATCATTGCCGACAAATGCCCCGTCTTCCTGTTGATGAAAATAGGCTTTGCCGGCGAAATCGAGCGCTGCTGCCATTGGCCCCTCAGATCTTTTCTTGCGTGTATTTCTTCAACTCGGCCCGTGCCACCTGACGGCGATGCACCGCATCCGGCCCATCGGCCAGTCGCAGGGTCCGCACATGGGTCCAGGCCGTCGCAAGCGGTGTGTCCTGACTGATACCTTGCGCCCCGAACATCTGCACCGCTTCGTCAATCACCTTTAGCGCAACCCGTGGTGCGATGACCTTGATCTGGCTGATCCACGGCGCGGCGGCCCGCGCATCGCCCTGATCCATGTACCAAGCGGCTTTCAGGCACAGCAGGCGGGCCATCTCGATCTCCATCCGGCATTCAGCAATAATGTCGTAATTGGCCCCAAGCTGCGCCAGCTTCTTGCCAAACGCCTCGCGTTGCAGCGACCGTTTGCACATCTGCTCCAGCGCGATTTCGGCCTGCCCGATCGCGCGCATACAATGGTGGATTCGGCCCGGCCCAAGGCGACCCTGCGCAATCTCAAATCCGCGCCCTTCGCCCAGCAGGATGTTTTCGGCCGGCACGCGCACGTTGGTGAATCGGATATGCATGTGACCGTGCGGTGCATCATCGTGGCCATAAACCTGCATGGGCCGCAGAACCTTGATGCCTTCTGCGTCGGCAGGCACCACGATCATCGATTGCCGCTTGTGCTTGGGCTGTTCGTCGCCGCCTGTTTTGACCATGACGATATAGACCTTGCACCGCGGGTCGCCTGCGCCAGAGGACCACCATTTCTCACCGTTCAGGACATAGTCATCCCCGTCCCGGACGCAGGACATCGACACGTTGGTCGCATCAGACGAGGCCACATCAGGCTCGGTCATTAGATAGGCAGACCGGATTTCACCTTCGAGCAGGCGCTTCAGCCATTGCTCTTTCATCATCTCGGACCCGTAGCGTTCGAAAACTTCCATATTGCCGGTGTCCGGGGCAGAACAATTGAACACTTCGGCCCCAAGGGGGGTCTTGCCCATTTCTTCAGCGAAATAGGCATATTCCACCGTGGTCAGCCCAAATCCTTTGTCACTGTCGGTCAGCCAGAAATTCCACAGCCCCGCCGCTTTGGCCTTAGCCTTAAGCCCCTCAAGAATTTCGGCCTGCCGTTTGGTATATTGCCAGCGGTCACCCTTGTTGATTTCGGCGTGGTATTCTTCTTCCAGCGGCATGATCTCATCCCGGATCATATCGGCAACACGTTGCAGAAGAACGCGGTTTTCCTCGCGCAGGGTAAATGACATATTCACGGACGCATCCTCCTGAGGCATCGAAACCGGACTGTACTTTCGCGGCAAGGATGGCTTAATTGCCCCAAGCCTGTCCACCACAGTGACGGGACGTCACCACTTCAAAAGCTAAGCAGGAGCCGCGCATGGCGTTGTTGATCGATACCGGGCTGTCCGATTGGATAGGCGACAGTGAAATAGCCGCCAAATTGCGGGCCACAGCGCCTGATGCCGATATCCGCACCCCGGAAACGCTTGGAAACCCCGAAGACATAACGATGCTGGCCCTGGTCAACATGCAAAGCGACCATCCTGCGCGTCTGCCGAACCTGGAACTGGTTCAGAAGTTGGGGGCGGGCGTGGAAACCATTGTCAGCCATCCTGATCTTCCGACCCGTATCCGGGTTGCGCGTTTGAAACCGGATGCACCGGCACAAGGTATTGCCGAATGGTTTGTGGCTTACATCCTGCGCACTCAAAGGCACATGGCATTTCATGAGGCTGCCCAAACCCGGGCGGAATGGTCGCCGCGTGAGCCGATCTTTACACCTGACACAGTCGTTGGCGTTCTGGGTCTGGGTCATATCGGTGCCCGCACCGCCCTGATGCTGCGGGCCATCGGATTTCAGGTCATGGGTTGGAGCCGCACGCCCAAAACCATTGAAGGTGTGACCTGTCTGCATGGGCAGGACACCCTGCCGCAGCTTTTGGGTCAGTGCGATCATGTGTGTGCCATTCTGCCTTCGACACCACAGACCGTTGGTTTGTTCGATGCAAAAACACTGGCGATGATGAAACCCGGCAGCCAACTTTTGAACGCCGGGCGTGGTGATCTGATTGACGAAGACGCCCTGATCGCCGCCCTTGATAACGGCACTCCGGGTCATGCCGTGCTGGACGTTACATCAAAGGAACCGCTGCCTCAGGACAGCCCGTTGTGGGCCCATCCCGCTGTAACGATCACACCGCATGTCTCGGGTTGGCATCTGGGCGATGCGCTCTCTGATGTTGCCGAGAACTTTCGACGCCTCAGCTCTGGCGCACCCTTGCTGCATGAAGTTGATCGGGAACAAGGGTATTGAGATCCGTACCTAAGTTCAGGGCGTGAGAATCCAGTTGCCATTGCCGTCATTGCATCGGCGGGTTCTGATCTCGCGGCTCTGATCCCCACCTTCCGGCTGAATGACGTGCTGAAGGCTGACGCAGCTACCCTGCACATTCTGCACCCGGATCGTGCCTTTCGATCCGGTATCGTCGTTATTCCAGGCCCGTTCCTGACCCACAGACGGTGTCTCACTGGTCAGCAATGTGTTCGCGGTTGCGTTGACCACTTCGAAATCCGCAGGCGACAAGCCCATTTCAGCAATGATTCGCGACAGCGGCTTGGCGTCAGCCAAACCGGCCATGAAAAGAACACCACAAGCGGCGATTGCAGGCAAAAACTGGGCTTTCATAGCGGCCTCATAGAACTGAAATCATTTGTGTCCAACGATATACCTCCGGCGCGGCAGGGCCAAGCCCTAGACGCCGACCTTCAAAATATCCCGAACAAACCTATCGCGCAGGTGGACCTTTCTGCTCCAAGCCTTTGTGCCCATATTGCCTGACAAACGACCCCGAGGCTCATGATGACCAAACCATCCTATTTCGCCCCAATCGGGGGCCACCCCGGTCAGGACCAACTGTTGACCGACCGCGCCATGTTCACGGATGCTTATGCGGTCATCCCCAAAGGCACGATGCGTGACATCGTCACCAGCTCCCTGCCCTTCTGGGAAGGCACACGCCTTTGGGTTCTGTCGCGCCCGCTCAGCGGATTTGCCGAGACATTCTCGCAATACATCATGGAGGTGCAGCCTGGCGGCGGCAGTGACCGGCCCGAGACCGAGGCGCAGGCACAAGCCGTTCTGTTCGTGGTCGAGGGGACCGTTACCCTGACCCTGAACGCAGAAAAACATGTTTTGGAAACAGGTGGTTATGCCTATATTCCCCCGGGAAGCGACTGGGCATTGCACAACACGGGTGACGCAGTCGCCCGGTTCCACTGGGTACGTAAAGCTTATCAGTCGGTGCCTGGGCTGCCCTTGCCCGATCTGATTGTTACCAACGAGCGCGACGTGACACCGGTTGAAATGCCGGGAACCGAGGGCCGCTGGTCCACCACGCGGTTTGCCGACCCTCAGGACCTGCGCCATGACATGCATGTGAACATCGTCAATTTCGAACCCGGTGGGGTCATCCCGTTTGCCGAGACCCATGTGATGGAACACGGGCTCTATGTGCTGGAAGGTAAAGCTGTCTATCGTCTCAATCAGGATTGGGTCGAGGTTGAAGCAGGCGATTACATGTGGCTGCGCGCCTTCTGCCCACAGGCCTGTTATGCAGGCGGTCCGGGGCGGTTCCGATATCTGCTTTACAAGGATGTCAACCGGCACATGCCCTTGTCTCCACCCCTCCGGTAAACAGGTTGCTCGCGGGGTCGCACAGTGAATTTATGGTTTCAGGGCTTCACACACGCGCCGGAATTTGCTGAAATCCAAGCAAATTCTGATTTTGAGCATTGGAGATTGTTCCATGAAACTGCGCCCTGCCCTGCTGGCCATTGCCGCACTCGCCGCGTCTGCGGCTTTGTACACGTCACCCATTTCGGCCAAGGAAGAGACTAAGTCCGTCTTCGTCATGAGCCGCACCTGGGCGGTGACACAGATCTCTGACGCGCCAGTCATTTACCGCGCCACGCGCGACAACAACAACCTCAACCCGTTTGGGCCCCCGCCGCGTTTGCGCACGATTCAGGCCATCGCCGCGATTCAGCAGGCAACCGGGTGTAAACCGATTGTGGCGAGCATGTATCAGAACATCTCGGGCCAGTTCTTCTCGCAGGTCAGCTGCAACTGACAATGCGTCAGTTAAGGCATTGAGGTCGCCCGACCGGCCTGCCATAGCTTGCGCATGAAACTCGCGATTAACGGATTCGGCCGCATCGGCCGCACGATCCTGCGGCAGGTTCTGGCCCTGCCGGAAGGGTCAGATATCGAGCTGGTGCTGATCAACGACATCGCACCGCTGGAAACCTGCGCTTACCTTTTCAAATATGACAGCACATTCGGTCCTTACCCAGGTGACGTGTCCGAAGGAGACGCCGCGCTGATCGTGGATGGCCGGACAGTTCCGGTGACGCATAGCGCCGACCTGACCCGTGTGGATCTGTCTGGCGTGGACGTGATGCTGGACTGCACGGGAATTGCCCGCAGCTCCGACGACGCACGCCGCGGTCTGACCGCAGGTGCGGGCAAAGTCCTGATTTCGGGCCCGTCACCCGCTGCGGATGTGACCATTGTACTTGGAGCAAATGAGGATCAGTTGGGTAGCGCCCGGATTGTGTCAAACGCGTCCTGCACCACCAATGGGCTGGTGCCTTTGGTCAAGGTCATCGACGATATCGGCGGCGTTGCGGCGGGGCACATGACGACCATCCACTGCTACACCAATAGTCAGCCCATGGTCGACGCCCCGCGCGGTGACCTCGCACGCTCTCGGGCAGGCGCACTTTCGATGGTACCCACAACATCGAGCGCCATGCACCTGATCGATGTCGTCCTGCCGCATCTGGCCGGGCGCATTTCTGGCGCGGCTGTCCGTGTACCCACAGCAAGCGTGTCAGCCGTGGACCTCGTGGTCACTTTGCAGCGCGGCATGAGTGCCGAAACCTTCGATCATTGCCTGAAACAGGCTGTTGCTGCATCCCCTGTCCTTGGCTGGACGGACTTGCCACTGGTCTCGTCCGACCTGCGCGCCCGCCCGGAATCGCTGGTTATTGCCGGGCTGGAAACCCGTATGGTAGGCAAAAACCAGGCTCGGGTCTTCGGCTGGTATGACAATGAATGGGGCTTTTCCGCCCGGATGCTGGATGTCGCACGCCTTATGGCCACCGAGTAACCGGACCGCGGCCCGCAAGTGGGGGCGCGATCCGGCGTTGGTTTGGCTATTTGTGACCCGGTAAACTTCCGGCGCCATGCCCGGACATTCCACCCGATACTTCTTCGGTGGCTTCTTCTGTCAGCTCTTCCGGCAGAACGAGGTTAAGTACGATGGCAATGACCGCAGCAGGCAGCAAACCGCTTTTCATGAGGATGCCCAGAGTATCCGGCAGGTGCTGAACTGCGTCGGGCTCAAGCTGCAACCCGAATCCGATGGAAAGCGAGATCGCAAAGATCACCATGTTGCGTCGGTTCCAATCGACATCAGACAACATGGAGATGCCCGCTGCTACGACCATCCCGAACATGACAATCACGCCTCCGCCCAATACCTCGATGGGAATTGTCCGGATTATAGCACCGACCTTCGGAACCAATCCGCACACGATCAGGAACAAAGCGCCAATGGTCACAACATGGCGACTCATCACCCCGGTCATCGCAATCAGGCCGACATTCTGGCTGAACGACGTGTTGGGCAACCCGCCAAATACACCAGCAAGCGCCGAGCCAATGCCATCAGCATAAGTCGCACCGGCAATTTCTTCATCCGTCGCTTCACGACCCGCACCACCTTTGGTCACACCTGAAACGTCACCAACGGTTTCGATGGCCGAGACAAAGGCCATCAGGCAGAAGCCGATGACTGCTGCGAACGAAAACTCAAAGCCGTATTTGAACGGAACAGGCAGTGCGAAGGCCGAGGCACGGCCCCAGCTTGTACCAATCGCCTCGAAAGTAACCATCCCGACCATCAACGCATAACCGTACCCTACCGCCAGACCGATCAGGACTGCCGAAACCGAAAGCATCCCCCGGGCGAAGAATTTCAATGCGAGTGTCACGACAATAACAACCATCGCCGCCGACCAGTTCAGCATCGAGCCGTATTCCGGCGTACCGATAGCTGGGACCCCGCCAGCGGCGTACTGGATCCCGACCTTGACCAACGCAAGACCGATCATCGTAACCACAAGGCCAGTTACAAGTGGGGGTAAAGCGAAGCGGATCTTACCGATGACAGCCCCCAGACAGGCATGGAACACGCCACCGATGATCACACCCCCGAACAAGGCCGCCAGCCCATCGACACCCTTGCCCGCCACAAGCGGAATCATGATGGGCAGAAAGGCGAAGCTGGTGCCTTGAACAATCGGTAATGCAGCCCCAACCGGACCCAGAGTAACCGTCTGCAACAGCGTTGCCACGCCAGCAAACAGCATCGAAATCTGGATCAGATACAAAAGCTCGGGGAAGTCAGGCGAATTCGACCCGAACCCAAACCCTGCAGCGCCCGCCACAATGATAGCAGGCGTCACGTTCGAGACGAACATCGCCAGAACGTGCTGAATACCCAGTGGAATCGCCTTGTGTAGAGCAGGCGTATAGTTCGGATCCCGAAGCTGTTCGGGTGTTCCAATCGAAGTTTCGGCCATGAGTGCTGTCCTCCCAGTCAGAGTTCACGGGGGTATTGCCGCTTATCCTGCGGCTTCATTGGGTTACGGCACGACCTCATAAGGCGTGTCGAACCAGTGTTCTTCCAAATTGGCTCCGGCGCCGATCCTGTCCACCACCGCGAACAGACCGGGGCTATGCAGAGGTGTCAAAACACCATGCCACGTACCGCGGTGATAGTTCACCATCAGACCCGCCTTGGTAATGAAAGCGCGCGGAACACCGGGCAACCCGGCATCGTCTGGTGCGACAATCACCAGAAAGGGTTGATGCGTCATGGGAATGAACGCCTGGCTTCCATCAGGGTGGCGCTCGACCATCTCAAGCGTGTAAGGCAGCGCACGCGGATTGGCGTTGAACAGGCTTATCCCGGCCTGGCCGTCGGCAAAGTCCAGCTTCGCCCGATCGTGAAACCGGCCACATTGCCCCTGGTTTATGATCTTGTCCGGCGCTCCGGACGCCTCGACCAGATCGCCGAAGGGGGCAAATGCTTCTTCCGAGATCACCTCTGCCACGATCCGCCGGGTCATGATGGCAAAACGTCCCGCAAGCGGAACTCTGCAATCCGTTCAACCTGACGGCAGGCTTCGGCAAGTTCCGTTTTGCGATCCTGTTCGATGCGCCGCTGAAAAGCTTCGAGGATCGACGCCTTGTTGTGGTCTCGTACCGCGATGATGAAAGGGAAACCGAATGTCTGAGTGTAGCGCTGGTTCAGATCGGTGAACGTCTCGCGTTCGGCGTCGGTCAGTGCGTCCAAACCCGCTGACGCTTGCTCGGACGTGCTTTCCTGCGTCAACCGCTTGGCCTGCGCCAGCTTGCCCGCCAGATCCGGATGCGCGGTCAGGACGCCCAGACGCTCATCTTCAGACGCCGAACGGAACATCCGCGTCAACGCGTTATGCACCCCCCCTGCGGTGTCATGTGCCGGGCCCAGTTCCAGATCATAGGCGCGTTCGGCAATCCAGGCTGAGTGTTCAAAAATTCCACCGAACGCCTCGACAAACGCGGCACGGTCCATCTGAGATGGTCGTGCGCGATGCACCGGTGGATGAGTGGTCGCCCAATGCTGCGCGATTTGCAGACGCGTTGCGAACCAGACATCAGAAAAACCCTGCGCATAATCCAAGAACCGTTTCAGCGCCATCACCCGACCCGGGCGGCCAATCAGGCGGCAATGCAAACCGATCGAGAGCATCTTGGGCACCCCCGCCTCACCCTCGGCATACAGCGCGTCGAAACTGTCTTTCAGGTACGAGAAAAACTGATCGCCCGAGTTGAATCCTTGAGGCGTCGCAAAACGCATGTCGTTGCAATCCAGCGTGTAAGGCACGATCAACTGATCCCGCCCTCCCGTCTGCATCCAGTAGGGAAGATCGTCCGCATAAGTGTCCGCAACATAGGCAAAGCCGCCCTCTTCCGCGACCAAACGCACCGTGTTTTCAGAACAGCGCCCTGTGTACCACCCGCGCGGACGGTCACCGACAACTTCGGTGTGCAAACGTATAGCCTCGGCGATGTGCGCGCGTTCTTCTTCCGGGGCCATGTCTTTGTGCTCAACCCATTTGAGACCGTGGCTGGCAATCTCCCATCCAGCGGATTTCATCGCCGCCACCTGATCTGGCGAGCGCGCCAGAGATGTTGCCACGCCATATACCGTGATCGGCAGATCCTTCATCAGCCGATGCAGACGCCAGAACCCGGCACGCGCGCCGTACTCATAGATCGACTCCATGTTCCAGTGCCGCTGACCTGGCCATTGCGCGGCCCCCACGATCTCGGATAGAAACGCCTCGGACGCGTCATCGCCATGAAGTACGCAGTTTTCGCCGCCCTCCTCATAATTCAGCACGATCTGTACGGCTAGCTTGGCCTCGCCTGGCCATTTCACCTCGGGCGGGGTTGCTCCGTATCCGATCATGTCACGAGGGTAACGCGGCGGCTGCATGGTATTGTCCGTTCCTATATCTGTTTCCATCAGGCTTATCCCAGAACGCGCACTTTGATTATCAAATCAATCCGAACGCTGTTTCCGGTTCTTTCGGCATTTCAACTGTTTTGAACCTTGCGCCAGACTGCAACAAATCAAAAGATACATAAAAGGAGAGACCGGTGGCAGGCTATTTGACAACCCATGTTCTGGATACCGCGCGTGGCTGCCCTGCCGGGGGGCTGAAAATTGCGCTCTACAGCGTGTCCGGAAACTCTCATCGCAAGCTGGTTGAGATGGAGACCAACACGGATGGCCGTACGGACAGCCCGATCTTGCCGCAGGACGCGTTCAAACCCGGTACTTATGAACTGATCTTCTTTGCAGGGGATTACTTGCGCGCAACAGGTCAGGACGGAGACGACCCCTTGTTTCTGGACCAGGTCCCCATCCGGTTCGGCATGTCCGACCCAGAGGCACATTACCACGTTCCGCTTCTGCTATCGCCATACGGCTATTCAACTTATCGCGGCAGCTGATCGAAAAAAGAGTGTTCCCGCCGGTTGCTGTCCGTTTTGCAGAGGTGGGAGCCGTCTTAGGCTGGAAACTCTGTATTTCGGACGATTTTTCCGATTCGTTCGATCATGAAATCCATGAACAAGCGTGCTTTCGGGTCTTGATGCCGCCGGTGCGTGTATAGACAGGCCATCTGCACGGAAACCGGCGGCGTTTCCGTTGCAACCGGGACCAGACGTCCCGATTTGAGGTGCTCGGCGATCTCAAAAACGGGCTTCATTGCAATCCCCTGCCCTGACAAAGCCCAATCCGTTAAAACATCTCCATCATCACATTCAAACCGCCCCGACACCGCAAAGCGTTTCGGTCCCTCAGGGGTTTCCAGCATCCACTGATACTCGGCCGCTCCTGGAAAGCGCAGGTTAAGGCATTCATGTTTGTCGGCGACCAGATCAACCCCGGTTGATGGCATACCGCAACGTGACACGTAGGCCGGGGCGGCACATAGCACGCGCTGGCAATCCGCGATCTTGCGAATGCGCAAGGTGCTGTCCTCGGGCTGGCCAATGAAAAACGCAAGGTCCAGCCCTTCGGTCGTCAGGTCAACAGATCGGTCTGTCAGGCGCAAACGCACGTCAACTTCTGGGTAAGCAGCCAGAAAATCAGGCACGTGCGGTGCCAGAAGACGGCGCCCCACCCCCAAAGGCGCCGCAACAAACAATGATCCGCGCGGGGCCTCGGTCAGATGGGAAACCTTGGCCTCGGCGTCGTCTACCGCATCCAATACCGCGACCGCTCCGGGATAAAACGCCTTGCCTTGCTCTGTCGGAGACAGATTGCGGGTCGTGCGCTGGAACAGGCGCACGCCCAGGTGGTCCTCAAGCTGAGAAATCCGCGCCGAAGTGACGGCCGGAGAAATTCTAAGGTCCCGCCCTGCTGCAGACATGCCGCCCAGATCATAGACCCTGACAAAGGTTCGGATATTGTCGAGATAAGACATCTTTTCGTTTTTTTTGATACAGTTTGACAATATACGGGAATACCGAAGAAAAGCCTGTTTGCCTAGTGTGTCGGCAACTAATCGGAGACCTCTGAAATGTACGACTTTGCCGTGTTCTGGGACTGGATGGCTTTTGCCGTGCGCTGGTTGCACGTGATCACCGCCATGGCCTGGATCGGATCCTCTTTTTATTTCATCGCACTCGACCTAGGTCTGAACCGCAATATTCCTGGTCCGGCAGATGGCGAGGAATGGCAGGTCCATGGCGGCGGCTTTTATCACATCCAGAAGTACTTGGTCGCACCAGAACGGATGCCCGATCACCTGACCTGGTTCAAATGGGAGAGCTATTCAACCTGGCTCAGCGGTGCAGCGCTGCTGATGATCGTCTATTGGGTCGGTGGAGAGCTGTATCTGATCGACGCGGGAAAGGCCGATCTGGCACTTTGGCAAGGTATTCTGATCTCGGCGGCCTCGCTTACCGTTGGATGGCTGGTTTATGATTTCCTTTGCAAATCAGGGCTTGGGGAACGCCCGACCTTGCTGATGGTTTTGCTGTTCGTACTGCTGGTGGCAATGGGTTGGGGGTACAACCAGATTTTCACCGGACGCGCGATGATGCTGCATCTGGGAGCGTTCACGGCCACGATCATGACGGCAAACGTGTTCTTCATTATCATGCCCAACCAGCGCATTGTGGTGGACGATCTGAAAAACGGGCGCATGCCGGATCCGAAATACGGCAAGATCGCCAAGTTGCGCTCGACGCACAACAACTATCTGACACTGCCCGTATTGTTCCTGATGCTGTCGAACCACTACCCGCTGGCGTTTGCAACGCAATACAACTGGATCATCGCTGCGCTAGTGTTCCTGATGGGCGTGACCATCCGGCACTATTTCAACACCCGCCATGCCCGTGCAGGCAATCCGACCTGGACGTGGTTGGCCACCGCACTGTTGTTCATTGCCATCATGTGGCTGTCGACGGCCCCCATGCACCAGCCGCTGGAAGAGGCCGAAGCACAGCCCCTGACGTCATACGAACAGAAGTTTGCTGATGCAGACGGGTTCGAAGACGCTCATGACATTGTTCTTGGGCGTTGCTCGATGTGCCACGCGCGCGAGCCGGTTTGGGAAGGCATTCTTTGGGCCCCAAAAGGTGTGCTCTTGGAAACCGAGGCCGACATTGCCAGAAATGCGCAGCAAATCTATTTGCAGGCTGGCGTCACCCACGCGATGCCTCCGGCAAACGTAACCTACATGGAACCCGAAGACCGTCAGGCCATCATCCGTTGGGTGCGCAACGCCGGACTGTAGCACAAACGCAATTTGCCCCAAAATTTCGCACCTGGCTCATAATCTCTCTCCCAGATCGCATTCGGATGCTCTAACCTGAATGCAAAGGACCGTGGCGAACACGGTGCATGATGTTTGGAACTGGGACATTTGGGGCAATTCATGCAAGGGAGCAAGCCGCAAGGCCGTGTGAGGCGCTGGCTGAGTGTCGCTGTTGTGGCTTTGGCCCCAAACTTGGCGATGGCATTAGAAACCAGCCTGACCGCCCCGGGTGCGTCCAAGGAGTTGGTGGATCGCCTGAAAGAGACGTCATCCGTCACCACGGCTGAAGAGCGCGGCCTGGACACCCCGCTGGAAATCCTTTCCGCCGCGCTTTCGGATTACCGAACGCTTGTGCAGATCCTCTATGATGAGGGGTATTTCAGCCCTGTTGTCAGCATAAAGCTCGATGGTCAGGAAGCCGCCGAAATGAGTTCGCTGACCGTGCCTGCAAAAATCGACCGGGCAGCAATTACCGTTGAGACCGGGCCCAGCTTCAAGTTTGGAACCGCCACGGTGCAGCCGCTGGCCCCCGAAACTGTTTTGCCCGAGGAATTTGCCACCGGCAAACTGGCGACAACCGGTGCCATTCAGCAGGCCACCTCGGCCGGTGTACAAGGGTGGCGGGATGCGGGTCATGCAAAGGCCGGGGTCGCGGGTCAGAGGGTCATCGCGCGTCATGCGCAGGCGCAACTGGATGCTCAGATCGAGCTGGATCCGGGGCGCAGGCTGACATTCGGCAAGATGTTCATCAAGGGCGACTCGGATGTGCGTCACAGGTCGATCGAAAAGATCGCCGGCTTTCCAAGCGGAGAGGTTTATTCTCCTGAAAAGATCCAAAGGGTGGGAACGCGTCTGCGCCGAACCGGCACGTTCAACGTGGTCTCGTTGCAAGAGCGTGAGACACCAAACCCTGATGGCACGCTGGATTTTGATGCAACGTTCGAGGACCTGCCCAAACGACGGTTGACCTTCGGGGTCGAGGTGGCCTCGCGCGATGGTGTTGACGTCACCGCAACCTGGACCCATCGCAACATGTTCAAACGTGCCGAGCGTCTGCGCTTTGAAGCGGCGATACGCAATATCGGCGGGGCCGAGGATATCGATGGCAGGATCGGGTTGCGTCTGGATCAACCGGATCGCCTGGGCCCGGACGACAACACATTCTGGAGCGCTCTGCTGGAACGGCGCAACACGGAAAACTACAACGTGTCGGTCGCGTCTTTGGCATATGGTGCACGCCGCACCTTTTCCGACAACTTGTATGCCGAAGCATCTGCAGGCTTTCAGCTGTCAGACGCCGACGACGCGTATGGCAGCGGTCGCAAGTTCAGGTATTTTATTGTGCCATTCCGGTCTGAATGGGACCAACGTGACAGCAAAGTCAGCGCCACACGCGGATTCTATCTGGACTCGCAAGTCATGCCCTTTGTCGGGATTTCCGGGACTGACAGCGGTATCCGCCTGTTCTTTGACGGTCGGGCCTATACCAGTCTGGGAACAGGTGGCCGGATCGTTCTGGCCGGGCGCGCGCAACTGGGGTCAGTCATCGGTCCGCCAGCTGATGGCGTAACGCCTGATTTTCTGTTCTTCTCTGGCGGTGCGGGAACCGTTCGCGGGCAACCTTTTGAAAGCCTCGGTATTCCAGTCGGGACCGGCATCGCGGGCGGCAAGTCGTTTATTGGCTTGTCCGGTGAAGTCCGCGGCAAGGTCACCGACAGCCTGTCATTGGTCGGGTTCTACGATTACGGTGTAGTCGACACGTCCTCGTTCATTGGCAGCGGTGCCGAAGATCATTCTGGTGCTGGTATTGGCGTAAGATACGACCTGGGCGGATTTGGACCTTTGCGATTTGATCTCGCCTATCCGGTGAGTGGCCCTACTGGAGACGGACTGCAGTTTTACATCGGGATCGGACAGGCATTTTGAGACGCCACCTTTCATACACTCTGCTGATCGGAACGCTGTTACTTGCACCTGTCGCCGGTCTGGCGCAGGAGGAAGAAGGCGGCAGCATGATCGAACGGTTCCTGCAGGATACCCTGTCAGGTGACGATCAGAACGTTACCGTCTCGGGCCTGCACGGCGCGCTGAGTTCGCGGGCCACGATTGCCGAGATCACGATTGCCGACGACGAAGGGGTCTGGCTGACCATCACGGATGCCGTGCTGGATTGGAACCGCCTGGCGCTGATCCGTGGCCGGTTTTCAGTCAACGCCCTGACCGCACAGGAAATTGATATCGCCCGCACCCCGGGCACCACCACCAAGGATACTCCGCCCCCTGCGGCCGAGACGCAGGCCTTTCAACTGCCCGAGCTTCCCGTCGCCATCGAAATCGGCGAAATCCGCATCAGCGAGCTGGCCCTAGGCGAGCCCTTGATCGGCGTTGCAGCAGAGCTGGCCGTGAATGGAAACCTGTCACTTGCCGATGGCACATTGGATACCAATCTCGACATCACCCGGCTGGACCGCGCAGGGGACGAAATCAAGCTGAGCGCTGGATTTCAGAACGCCGACAGTCAAATCGATCTTGACCTACAGGTGACCGAAGCTGCGGGTGGCCTGATTTCGACGGCTCTCAAGATCCCTGACAGCCCGCCCATTGGGTTGACGGCAAAAGGGTCAGGTCCGGTAAGCGATTTTACCGCAGACATTGGCCTCAGCAGCGATGGCCAGCCGCGTGTGACCGGGCAAGTTCGATTGCGGGCGGCCCCAACCGCCGCTGTAAGCGCCGAAGAGGGTATTGCCTTTACCGCCGATCTCGGTGGGGATCTGACACCCTTTGTCGCTGACAACATGGATACGTTTTTCGGCACCAAGACACTGTTGTTTGTAGACGGTCGAACCGAACCCGATGGCGCGCTGAACATCAGCGACCTTGAGCTGACCTCACAAGCGCTGAACCTGAAGGGTGAACTGCAACTGGCCGCCGGTGGTCAGTTGCAATTGGCCGCACTGCAGGGACGGATCACACCGCCGGACGGGCAAAGTGTGGTTCTGCCAATTTCGGGCGGTGATACATCCATCGAAGCAGCACAGATTTCGGCGCTGTTTGATGAGCAAAACGGCAACCTGTGGGATCTGAGCCTGACGGCCAACGGTGTGAAAACACCGCAGATCGATTTGCAACGCGCGCAGATATCGGCACAGGGGACGCTGGAACAGGGGACGGCCCTGCAACTGGATGGCGATCTTCAGGCTGCACTGGACGGGATCGATCTGGCCGACGATTCGCTGAACGCAGCCATTGGCGACCGTGTCACGCTGGATGGTCTGTTCGCCTATGGCAGTGATCAAACGGTGAACCTGTCGGGCTTGGAACTGGTTGGCTCAGATTATGAACTGGGACTGGACGCTGTGATCAGCGGCCTGTCCACCGGTCTGGCCGTGGATGGCACCACCACATTGCAGGCCAGGGACCTGTCGCGGTTTTCGGACCTTGCGCAGATGGAGCTTGGCGGGCGGGCTTCTGCCCGGCTTGTCGGGAAAGGCGCACCGCTGGAGGGTAGCTTCGACGGCAAGCTTGAGGTGGAGGGAATTGACCTGTCCACCGGGCGCGGCGACATCGACCCCGTTATTCGAGGAAACACCACAATCACCGTGGACGCCAAGCGGGGCGCAGATGGGGTAACGATACGGGACTTCACCCTGATCGGCGACACACTGCGCGCGCAAGCTGACGGCGCAGTGACCACCCCCGGCGGCAACCTGACCATCGACGGGCAGGCCACGGTCAATGCCCAGGACCTGTCCATCTTCTCCGGCCTTGCAAATCGCGAGCTCGACGGCGCACTACAGGCGCAGCTGAGCGGTACAGGCGCGGTTAAGACGCTGGAATTCGACGGCACAGCCAGTGTGACAAGCCGGGATATCAAAACCGGTATGCCCGAGATTGACCCCCTGCTTGCTGGCCGGACCGAAATCACCTTTGACGGCGCGCTCAGCCAGGATCAAATCGTGATCCGCGACGCCCAGGTGAACGGGACTGCCCTTACGGCGCAAGCCGCGGCCACAATCGACGATCCAACAAATGCTCTGGCTGTGGACGGACAAGCCAGCCTGAACATCCCGAACCTGTCTCTGTTCTCGGGCCTTGCCAAACGCGATTTGGCCGGGTCGGTAAAAACTGACCTTTCTGGCAACGGTGCGATGGGCAGCAAGAGCTTTGACGTGAAAGGCAATCTGGATGCGAATGACATCCAAACCGGAATCGACGTCGTAGACAAACTGATCCAAGGGCGCACGACCTTGACCGTGGATGCCCAGAATGGCGATGACGGGCTGGATATCCGCAGCTTCCAATTGAAGGGAACCGCCCTGTCAGCAGAGGCATCCGGAAAACTGGACCGGGATGCCGGAGGGCTAGACTTTACAGCTGCGCTAGACGATCTGGGCCGACTGTCTGAAACCGTTACAGGCCCATTGAAACTGGATGGAAACGTCGCGCCCACAAGCAAGGGATTTGAAGGCACAGCCAATTTGCAGGGGCCGGACAGCTCCTATGCCAAGGTCGCGGGCTCGGTGGACACGAACGGCGCAGCTGATCTGGATTTCGATGCAAAGTTCAACCGGATTGAGCGGTTTGTACCCGAATTCCCAGGCACTATTGCAGCGTCGGGCAATGCAAAGCGGGACAATGGCGTCTGGACCATCGACGCCAAAGCCGAAGGGCCTGCTGACATCGCCAGTACCGTTGCCGGAACCTTCGACGAAGCCAGCACCGAGGCCGATCTGACCGCGCAAGGAGGCGTCAACCTCGGGATTGCAAACGTCTTTATCACGCCCAACAAGATCGATGGGTCGGCACGTTTCAACCTGACCCTTAAAGGGGCACCTAGTCTGGCCTCTCTGAGCGGATCTGTCACCACCTCTGGTACGTCTCTTGCTATTCCCGGGGCCGGTCAAACCATTACCGGTATCAGCGGCCAGATCGATCTGGCGCAAAGCCGTGCAACCATCAACCTCAGCGGCGGAGTGCGAGCCGGAGGCGGCTTTACCGTCAACGGGCCCGTTGACCTTACACCGCCTTTCAACGCCCAGATCACCACCGCCTTGAACGGCCTCGTGCTGACGGATCAACTGCTTTACGAAACCACCCTGAACGGCCAGATCGCAATGACCGGAGCACTGGTCGGAAACAGTTCGCTGGCCGGGCAAATCACTTTCGACGAAACCAACATCAATCTTGCAGCCGCCTCTGGCGCGGTCGGCGCAGCCCCGATCCCCGAGATTGAGCATGTCAACGAAAGCCGCCCCGCCTTTGTCACCCGAGAACGCGCAGGGTTGGTCGCAAAAGAAGACGAAGGACAAAGCAATTCCAGAATTGCGCTAGACATAAGTCTACTGGCCCCCAAAGCCGTGTTTGTCCGTGGGCGGGGCGTGAACGCAGAACTGGGCGGCCGGATTTTCATCGGCGGTACCACCGCTGCCGTTGTTCCGTCGGGCCAGATTGAACTGATCCGAGGGAATTTCGACATTCTGGGCCGCAGGTTGGCCCTGACAAAAGGCATCGTGACGCTACAGGGCGATCTGACGCCTTATATCGAGTTCGAGTCTTCCGCCAGCACCTCGGACGGCACTGCCACGATTGAAATTGCAGGGCCCTTGGATTCGCCCGAAGTCAATGTGTTCTCTGACCCCGAACGTCCCGCCGAAGAAGCGCTGGCGATGCTGCTGTTCGGAAACCGTTTCTCAGAAATTTCTCCGTTCCTTATCGCGCAGATGGCGGCGTCTCTGGCCCAGCTCAGCGGCGCGGGTGGCGACGCAACCAAGGGTCTGCGCGAATCCACGGGCGTGGATACAATTGACGTCGGCGCTTCGGAAAGCGGCGCGGGGCGGTTGGGGGCTGGCGCCTATCTGGGCGAGAACTTGTACACCGACTTTACCGTCAACACCGAAGGCGACACCGAGGTGAACCTGAACCTGGACGTGACCGACAACTTCACTGTCAAGGGCACGGTCGACGGTCGTGGCGATACAGGTATCGGGGTGTTTTTTGAACGCGATTACTAAAGCGTCACTTGCGGCGAATCCCAATCGGCTGACCGATCTGGAGCTCAGGTGGCAAAGACGCGTGATCCGTCACCATGCGGGCCAGTCGCGTGACAGCCCAATCCGGATAGGGCTCGGACCTTCCGGTTCGATGACTGACATTCATGAACAGCGCCTCTTGCGTAGCGCAAACAGTCTGATCGGGGGCCGATATCATCTGGGCAAAATAGTGCCCTCGTTTGTGATCCGCATCCAGCAATCGAAACCGGAAGCAGATCGTCATGTCCTCGGTTACCTCGCTCAGGAACTGCATGTGTGATTGCAGGATATAAGGCCCCTGCCCCAGCGCGGGGACCTGAGGTTCACCAAGGCCCAGTTGATCGACAAGCAGCCGTTCGAAGGCCATGTCGAACGCGACGCCATAATAGCCGACGTTCATATGCCCGTTATAGTCGATCCAGTCTGGTTGCAGCGCAAACTCGTGAATTTCAACGGGCGCATCGAACGGGCCCTCATGGCCGCTTAACGGCTGTGTATCCTGCGACATGGCTGAACAGTCCTCACTCGCCCGGATCTTCGAAGATCGCAACGGCGCGGATGAACCCTGCCGAAGCACCTTTGATCTTGAAAGGGAAACAGGAAATCTCAAACCCTGTCGGCGGAAGCGTTTCCAGATTGGTCAGCTTTTCCATGTGGCAGTACCCAATCTCCATCGAGGCGCGGTGCCCTTCCCAGATGATCGAGGGGTCATTGGTTTCTGCATATACCTGCGCAGTCAGAGGGAATGGCGCATCCCAACTCCAGGCATCTGTTCCGGTCACCCGAACCCCGCGCTCGGTCAAGTACAAGGTCGCCTCACGGCCCATACCGCACCCTTTCATCAGATAGTCGGGTTGGCCGTACTGCGTCCCTGCCGACGTGTTGACCACTACGATGTCCAACGGGTTCAGCGTATGACCGATCCGCTTCAGCTCGGCTTCAACGTCCGCTGCGGTAACCACATAGCCATCCTCGAAATGACGGAAATCCAGTTTGACACCGGGGTTCATGCACCACTCCAGGGGAACCTCATCAATGGTGATCGCCCGCTCGCCCTTGTTCATCGTGGAATGGTGATGGTAGGGCGCGTCCAGATGGGTGCCGTTATGGGTTGCAATATGCAATCGCTCGACCGCCCAGCCCTCGCCCCCCGGCAGGTCTTCTTTCGCAAGGCCGGGGAAAAAACCCATGACCTGCTCGGCGGTCTGGTCATGGGCCATGTACTCGATCTCGGGCAGCATGATCGGCGGGTCCGATACAATGCCGGTTTCCAGCGGAACGGACAGGTCCACAAAACGCCGCGCCATTTATTCCTCCATAACTGATCTATGGTTTAGCGTTGGGCGCGCGCAACCAACTGTCAAGACGCGAAAAAGGCGGCCCGCAAAGACCGCCTTTTCGAAGGATCGTGTAGTTCCGGAGTTATTCCGCTGCGATGGCATCTTCGATCTTTTCGACCTTGATTGCAGAGAACTTGAACTCGGGGATCTTGCCATAAGGGTCGATGGCCGAATTGGTTAGCATGTTCGCGGCTGCTTCAACATAGGCAAACGGGATAAAGACCATATCCTCGGCAATCGCCCGGTCGGCGCGCACCATGATCTCAATGGAACCACGACGGGTCGTCAGGCGGATCATTTCACCCGGTTCGATCCCCATCAGCTTGAGCGTGCGCGGGTTCATCGAGCAGTTCGCCTCGGGCTCCACCGCATCCAGAACAGCGGCACGGCGGGTCATTGAACCCGTATGCCAATGCTCCAGCTGGCGACCTGTTGTGGCGATCATCGGATACTCTTCATCCGGGGCCTCATCCGGCGGGATGATGCTGGCCGGTGTGAATTTCGCCTTGCCATCAGCCCGCGGGAAGCCATCGCCAAACACGATGGACTGGCCCGGGTCGGTTTCGCTGAGCGACGGGTAGGTAATCGTCTCGGTTTCCAGCCGTTCCCACGTGATGTTGTTCAGCGATTCCATGGTCAGCTTCATCTCGTTGAAGACCTGAGACACATCGGTGTAGTCCCAGTTCAGACCGATACGTTGCGCCAAATCGACCGTGATTGCCCAATCTTCACGCGCCTCGCCCGGAGGTGCCACCGCAGGACGCACACGCTGTACCTGACGGTTGGTGTTCGACACCGTGCCGTTCTTTTCATACAGTGCCGAGGCAGGCAGGATGATGTCGGCGTAGTTCGCCGTCTCGGTCAGGAAAATGTCCTGCACGATCATCAGATCCAGCTTGGCCAGCGCATCACGCGCGTGGTTCACATCCGGGTCGGACATGGCCGGGTTCTCACCCAGAATATACATCCCCTTGATGTTGCGCGCATAGATCTGGTCGATGATCTCGGTGACGGTCAGGCCCTTTTCATTCGAGAAATCGTCCGAGCCCCAGACTTCGGTGAACTGCGCCCGAATGTTGTCATCGGTGACGGTCTTGTAATCCGGCAGGAACATCGGGATGAGGCCCGCATCAGATGCGCCCTGCACGTTGTTCTGGCCGCGCAACGGGTGCAGACCCGCGCCAGGCTTGCCTACGTTACCCGTCATCAGAGCAAGGCTGATCAGGCAGCGGGAGTTGTCCGTGCCGTGGATATGCTGACTGACGCCCATGCCCCAGAAGATCAGACCAGCCTTGGCCCGCGCAAAGGTGCGGGCCACGCGGCGCAGCTGATCCGGCTCGATGCCGCAGATAGGCGCCATTGCCTCGGGCGTGAACTGTCGCAGGTGCTCTTTCTCGGCTTCCCAGTTCTCGGTCCAGCGGTGGATGTACTGGCTGTCATACAGCTCTTCCTCGACGATCACATTCATGATCGCGTTGAGCATCGAGACATCCGCACCGGGACGGAACTGCAGCATTTCGTCGGCAAACTTGCGCATACCGACGCCGCGCGGGTCCATCACGATCAGTTTGCCACCGCGCTTGGTGAACTGCTTGAAGTAGGTCGCAGCCACCGGGTGGTTTTCGATCGGGTTCGAGCCGATGATGATCGCCACGTCTGCGTTTTCGATCTCATTAAAGGTCGCGGTCACAGCGCCCGAGCCCACGTTTTCAATCAGGGCCGCAACGGACGATGCGTGACACAAGCGGGTGCAATGGTCGACGTTGTTGTGCTTGAACCCCTGACGGATGAACTTCTGGAACAGATAGGCCTCTTCGTTGGTGCACTTGGCCGAACCAAAGCCAGCAACATTGCGCGGATCTTCGTCGCGCAGCGCTTTCAGCTTGGTGGCGGCCAGGTCCATCGCCTCTTCCCAGGTCGCTTCGCGGAAATGGGTGCCGATGTTACCGGGATCGACGTTCAGCCCCTTGGCAGGCGCATCCTCGCGCCGGATCAGCGGCTTGGTCAGGCGGTGCGGGTGATGGATATAGTCAAAGCCAAAGCGGCCTTTGACACACAAGCGACCTTCGTTTGCGGGGCCGTTGATGCCTTCGACATACTTGACCTTGCCATCCTTGACCTTCAGCGAGACCTTGCAGCCCACGCCACAGAACGGGCAGACGCTTTCGGTTTCGCTATCGTAGTCCTTGCTGTCGCCCAGTTGCTGATCGTTCAGCACTGTGGCGGGCATCAGGGCACCGGTCGGGCAGGCCTGAACGCATTCGCCGCAGGCGACACAAGTCGATGCGCCCATCGGGTCGTTCTGGTCGAACACCACCTGCGCCGTATGTCCGCGACCGGCCATCCCGATTACGTCATTCACCTGCACGTCACGGCAAGCGCGAACGCAGAGATTGCAGTTGATGCAGGCGTCCAGATTGACTCGCATGGCAACGTGGCTTTCATCCAGCAACGGGATTTTCTCGGCCTCTTTGGCCGGGAAGCGGCTGTCGCTGATATCGTTCAGCTTGGCCATGTCCCAGAAGTGGCTCGAGGCATCATGCGGCTGCTCGGGCTGGTCGGCGACCAGCAACTCCATCACCATCGCGCGCGATTTCTCGGCCCGGTCGGTGTCAGTCTTGACGACCATGCCCTCGGCGGCAGGACGGATGCATGAGGCGACCAGAGTGCGCTCGCCTTCCACCTCGACCATACAGGCGCGGCAATTGCCGTCAGGTGCATAGCCCGGTGCCGGCTTGTGGCACAGGTGCGGTATGATCAGGCCCTGGCCATTGGCCGCGTCCCAGATCGTGGTGCCCTCGGGCACGGTGACGTCATCGCCGTTCAGGTTGAAGGTGACGGTCTTGGTTGGGCTTGCATCAAGCATGGCTTTGTCTCCCTCAGATTTCGTCAGCAAAGTGTTTCATGACCAAACGGATCGGGTTCGGGGCCGCCTGCCCCAGACCGCAGATCGAGGCGTCGCCCATGACCTGACACAGGTCTTCCAGCAGGTCTTGATCCCATTTGTCGGCCTGCATCAGCTTCACCGCTTTTTCGCAGCCCGCCCGGCAGGGCGTACACTGGCCGCAGCTTTCATCCTCGAAGAACCGCAACATGTTCAGCGCCGCATCGCGGGCCGTGTCCTGATCGGACAGAACCACAACCGCAGCGGACCCGATAAAGGTGCCCAGCGGTTGCAAAGTGTCAAAGTCGAGCGGGACGTCGTCGATGTTCGAGGGGAGAAGACCTGACGACGGCCCGCCCGGTTGAAACGCCTTGAACACATGGCCTTCGGCCATGCCGCCGGCGGCATCAATCACGTCAAGAATGGTCGAACCTGCGGGCAGCAGATACACACCAGGCTTTGCAACACGGCCCGAGACCGAATAACTGCGCAGGCCGGTGCGGCCATTCTTTTCAACTGAGTTCAGAACCTGGGGCCCCTCGCGGCAAATCTTGGAGACCCAATAAAGCGTCTCGACATTGTGCACCAAGGTCGGACGGTTAAAGACCCCGACCTGCGCCACAAACGGAGGACGATGACGCGGCAGTCCCTTTTTACCTTCGATCGACTCGATCATTGCGGATTCTTCACCGCAGATATAGGCGCCGGCACCCCGGCGCAGGTCGATATAGCCTTTTTCGACGATCCCGGCGTTCTCCAGCGCGGCAATCTCGCGGGCGAGAATTTCCAGAACCGCCGGATATTCGTCGCGCATGTAGATAAAGCAGGTCTCGGCCTCGACCGCCCAGGCAGCGATCAGCATACCTTCGAGGAAGACATGCGGCGTACGCTCCAGATAGTAACGGTCCTTGAACGTGCCCGGCTCGCCTTCGTCCCCATTCACAGCCAGATAACGTGGGCCTTCATTCATGCGAACGAAGCCCCACTTCTTGCCGGATGGGAAGCCAGCGCCGCCCAGACCGCGCAGGCCCGAGGACAGGACGTCTTCCTGCACCTTCTCCCAATCGCCGCTGTCGCGCAGCTCTTTCAGCTTGGCGTAGCCGCCGTTTGCCTCATAGGTGGTGAAGGTTTCGTAGTCGGGCAGATGGGCGTGGGTATCGCCAGCCGCGATGGCGGCCTGCACCTTTTCCGGTGTCGCATGGTCGATATGGTTGTGACCGATTTCCAGCACCGGAGCGGTATCGCAACGGCCCATGCAGGGCGCGCGCACAACGCGAACCTCGGAGGCGTCCAGCCCGTCTTCCAGCGCCTTCTGCAGCTGCTGGGCACCGGCCATCTCGCAGGACAGGGAATCGCAAACCCGGATGGTCAGTGCGGGCGGAGGCGTCTCGCCTTCTTTCACTACGTCGAAATGGGCATAGAAGGTGGCGGTCTCATAGATTTCCGCCTGACCGATCCGCATCTCAACGGCCAAGGCCGCGATGTGGTCGGCACTGATATGGCCGTGTTCGTCCTGAATCAAATGCAAAAATTCGATCAACAGGTCCCGGCGACGCGGGCGATTGCCCAACAGGCGTGTGATCTCGGCCTGTGCGTCATCCGTGAACTGACGGCCTTTGGGTGTGTGCCGCCCCTTGCCTTTACCTGACTTCCAGACGCCCTTGGGTGCGCCTGATGGCTTGGTATCTAATGGTGCCATGATGCCCTCCGATTGAGGCCCCGTGTCTCATCAGACTACCATATCGTCAAATCGCTTTTGGCAATCGCACGATAACGACACCTTATCACCGCAAAGACGTCACCACAGCGCGCAACGCCTGTACCGTTGGCAATTCCGGGTCGCGGCTGAGGGTGGCAAGACAAATCGGTTTGCTGACAACGGGATCAATCAGTGGCAGCACCATTGTCCCCTTCAACTCGCCCAGCGCCCGCACCAGAACCCGAGGCACAACTGTCGCGGCCAGCCCCTCTCGGGCCATCACCATCGAGGCTGTGAAGCCGCTGGTTTCGGCCACAACGTCAGGGTGCAAACCCTGCTTTTCAAACACATGGTCCAGAATACGACGGTTTTGCATCTGTGGCTCAAGCAGGCTGAGCGGAAAATCCGCCACACGCGCCCAGGGGATCGGGCCGGTCTCATCGGTCATATGTGACGGAACCAGCAGAACATAAGTTTCTTCATACAGTGGCTGCACCTGCCGCAGATCGGTGCCGATGCTGTCGCCATAGGTGATGCCCGCATCCAAGCTGCCCTCGTCCAGCCGGTGCTGAATGGCGGATGCAGACATGGTTTCGATCCGCGTGATGATGCGTGGATGGGCATCACGCAATCGTTTGATCAGACGCCCCGTGAAAGCTATTGCGGTGGGGATCACGCCCAAGATCAGCGTGCCCGTGATCTCGCCTTTGGCGGCCAGCACTTGCTGCTCCAGCGCCTTGGTGTCGTCGAGGATACGCCGCGCCCGCTGGACGATCATCTCACCCTCTTCCGTCAGCCCCTGAAACCGGTTGGCACGCCGCACGATCGAGACGCCCAGCCGATCCTCGAGATTGCGGATTCGCATGGAGAATGCGGGTTGCGAAATCCCGCATTCCTCGGCCGCCTTCGCAAAATGCCGATGCCGCGCGAGGGCGCTTAGCAGTTGCAGGTCGCGGATTTCAATCATTTGGCACAATCTCGATAGGCAGGTCGAAACCCACATTAACGGGGTTTTAACCGGAGAGGAAAGAATGGCTAACTGACATGTCGGAAAACAGCGGTAACCTCAGATACCGAATTCCAATACGCGCAGTTCCGGGACCATACCGATAGTCGGCTATGCGGGCAAAGCTGACATTATATGATCCAGTGTCGGGCGTCGGTCAGATCTTTGGGTAGAACGGTGCTATTTGGATTGGCTGAGTTGTTCATTCATGTCCGCAAAAGACACGGCCCAGAATTCCGCCAAAAACGCTGAACATTCTTGTTCGGAGATTTCCGAACGCGTGCCATCGGCGTCGGTTGCCATACCCATTGTGTACCGCAGCTCGGTGCCCGTTTTAGTTTCTATCAGATGGTAGGTCTCAGGGAAGCTGACGCCCGGGCGCGCAGGGTCCAGAATGCGCGTTGAAAAGTAATCAAAGGGTTCCCAATCTGTAACACGATAAAAAAATTGGGCCATTTCGTGTGCGCAATGATAACCCGACCCTGGACCAAGGCGTCCAAGGGGGTTCTCCATCTTGATATCGCCGACGCGATTCATCCACTTCAGTTTATGTTCGGGAGCAACGAGAGCCTCCCAAACGACCCCAATGGGAGCGTCGAAATGGTATCGCATGGTCCATACGCCATCCTGCTCTTCGAGGAAATCGCGTTGGCGATCAGCGCGCATTTTTTCCCATGATTTAGCCAAATCATAGACCTTCATGCGGACTTTACCAAAATGTTCGATATCTTGCGAAAAAGGCTGCATTATATCACTGATGTCCATGGCGGCGGCGGCGGCTTCGCTGAACAGGGCATAGCTGTGAATACTGGTGTTCTCAGATACGTCTGTTTTGGTCATCCGGTGAACAAGAATGACATCGGCTCCCGAAATGTCCTTAGTCGGGCCAAGCTGCATTTCGTCAAAATGGCCGTGGTGGGCGATGATTTTGAGGTCCAGATTGTCGACATTGGCGCAAGCTCGGCATGGGCATGTCGTGTTTGCGATTATGTCCTGCCGCCTGAGGGTAAATGCGTTGTACAGGTTTTCGCAGATGGTCAGAAACGTCTCACCCGATGGGAAATCCTGACGTGTCGAGTATGCAAGGACAGCATCGCCCTCGGTTTTCCAAAAATGCAACGGATCGCCGACTTGCTCAATCAGTGCGGCCAACAGCGATTGCAGGATAGGATTGGCATGGTCCATTTCCGAGGATGTCAGAAATTGCGTGTACCCCGAAATATCGGCGATCAGCAGATACCCAGTTTGTGTTGCTGTCATTGCCCTCTCCCCAAAGAGCGGTCGGTACGTTTTTTGCTCCAGTACCGGAAAGGTACACGCAAGCGTCTGTTATGGCCAGACGGGCATAGAAGGTCTCAATTTCAGATTGCTGTAGTCGACCGCTTCGGGCTCACATCGGTTCTTGGCCTCACCAAAGCACAGCTCATAAGGTACTCAGCCGAGCCGAAGCACTCTGCTGTTACGTATTGAACAAGAAATGCATCACATCGCCGTCCTTGACGATGTAGCCCTTACCTTCAGCCCGCATCTTGCCCGCATCTTTGGCGCCCTGTTCGCCATTGGCAGATATGTAGTCATCATACGCGATGGTCTCGGCGCGAATGAAACCCTTCTCGAAATCGCCATGAATCACACCAGCGGCCTGCGGCGCGGCAGTTCCGGTGCGAATGGTCCAGGCGCGGGCCTCTTTCGGCCCGACGGTGAAATAGGTTTCCAGCTTGAGAAGGTCGTAACCGGCACGGATCAGACGGTCGAGGCCGGGCTCTTCCAATCCCATCTCTTCCAGAAACATCTGCGCTTCGTCCTCTTCCAGCAGGCTGATCTCTTCTTCGATCTTGGCGCTGATGATGACGTGGGAATTGCCCTGCGCCGCAGCCATCTCGGCGACCTTGGCTGAGTATTCATTACCTTCGGAAGCTTCTTCCTCGGACACGTTGCAGACGTAAAGCACCGGCTTGGTGGTCAGCAGTTGCAGCATCTTCCAAGCCTTAGCGTCTTCGTCGCTGACTTCGACCAGACGCGCGGGTTTGCCGTTTTCCAGCATCGCTTGCGCCTCGGTCAACAGACGGTCTTGCTGCTGCGCCTCTTTGTCATTGCCCTTTAGCTTGCGCACCAGATTGGCGCGGCGCTTTTCTATGCTTTCCAGATCGGCCAGCATCAGCTCGGTCTCGATGGTGTCGGCATCGGCTACGGGATCGACCCTGCCATCCACATGGGTCACGTCGCCATCTTCGAAACAGCGCAGCACATGGGCAATGGCGTCGGTCTCGCGAATATTGGCCAGGAATTGATTTCCCAGCCCTTCACCCTTGGAGGCCCCCTTTACCAGACCAGCGATGTCTACAAATGTCATGCGCGTTGGAATGATCTGCTTGGACGACGCAATCGCGGCCAGTTTGTCCAGCCGATCATCCGGCACAGCCACATCGCCCACGTTGGGCTCGATGGTGCAAAACGGGAAGTTCGCTGCTTGTGCAGCTGCGGTTTTGGTCAGCGCGTTGAACAGGGTCGATTTGCCCACATTCGGCAGACCCACGATTCCCATTTTAAAGCCCATCACGGCCTCCTGCATAGAATACGAACGCAGCTTCTATGCAGGTCAGCCTCAATGCGCAAGCCATTGCTGGGCTGGTTACAGCTGAGTCTATTTCGACACATCACAAAAACGTTCCAAAAACGTGTTCTTGGTGGAATTGAAAAAATGGCCTTACGATAACCACTTAGCAGCGTACGACGAGATTTTACCGGTAGAACACTATGAAAAAGCTCTTACTTGCGACCGCGTTGGCGGCCTCCACATACGCAACAGCCCAGGCCCAGACTGTTATATTTGGTGCTGGATATGCGGACTTTTCCGACAGCGCATCAGAGGATCAAGCGCTTTTTTCCCTGGAATACCACCATAAGCCGTTTCATCAGGCGACCCGGTTCAGCGCGAGCTGGGGAACAGCATTGTCTGTTCATGACAATAGCGACTTTCACATCGGCTTAGGGTTGGTCGGACTGTATTCGTTGAACGAACGCTGGTTCGTCGAAGGCAGCGTCATGCCGGGATATTTCAATACAAGTATTGATCTGAACGATTTGGGGGGTGACTTTCAGATCCGCAGCCTTCTGGGCCTTGGTTATACCCTGGACAACGGAAACAGCGTGTCGGTCGCGATCACACATAAGTCTAACGCCAGCACAAACGACGAAAACCCCGGAGTGAACGCAGTGCTGCTGCGGTATCATCTGGGCTTCTGATCTAATCCTGCCCTGGCGGGATTGATTTTCGGTCAAAGTTTCTGCACACGGGTCGAAACCCGAGTGCAAGGACATCCGATGACCCGTATCGACGCCAAGTTCGCCGCCCTGAAAGCCGATGGTAAGAAAGCCTTTGTCGCCTATGTCATGGCAGGAGACCCCGACTATGACACCTCGCTTGAAGTGGTCAAAGGCCTGCCGGGTGCTGGTGTAGACGTCATTGAACTGGGTCTGCCGTTCACCGACCCGATGGCCGATGGCCCCACCATTCAAGCCGCTGGACAACGCGCGCTGGATGGTGGCATGACCTTGCAACGCACATTGGATCTGGCGCGCGCGTTTCGGGAAACCGACGATACAACACCGATTGTGCTGATGGGGTACTACAACCCTATTTACAGCCGGGGTGTAGACGCCTTTCTGGCCGATGCCAAAGAGGTCGGCATTGACGGGCTGATCGTTGTCGACCTTCCCCCCGAGGAAGATGAGGAACTCTGCCTGCCCGCACAGGCAGCGGGCCTGAACTTCATTCGCCTGGCGACCCCCACCACGGATGACAAACGCCTGCCGCGCGTTCTGCAGAACACATCCGGTTTCGTATATTATGTCTCGATCACCGGGATCACCGGCGCGGCGGAAGCGCAGGCCACGGATGTCGGCCCCGAGGTCGCTCGTATCAAAGCCGCGACAGATTTGCCGGTAATCGTGGGCTTTGGCATCAACACGCCCGAGAAGTCCCGCAATATTGCAACGGTGTCCGACGGTGCTGTGGTTGGATCCGCGATTGTCAGCCAGATCGGGGCGGGCAAACCGGTGGCCGAAGTGTTGGACTTTGTGAAGTCTCTGTCGGATGGGGCGCACAGCGTCTGACCTCAATAGCGGATCACAAAGAGTCAAAAAAAACCCGCCGCGGAATGCCCTGACGCATTCCGTCCGATAGGAGGCTTCCCATCCTTTCCTGCCGGAGTTTATCCGGCAGGACATTGATTTTTATTTGAATTTCGATTTCAAAGTCGATGACAGATCGGCCTGATGCCCGGGACTTCGCAGTCCCGGGCTTCGTATTTGCGAGATTTGGCCAAAATAACAATCTGCGGGAAACGCTATGGCAAAACTGAAGGTGGGGGGTACTTTGTTCGAGAGCATCGAAAACCTATCGCTCGACCAGATCTACCCAGAGGTTGTCGGTCGAGTAAATTTGAACACATGCGGAAATCCGGATTGTGGAAATTTTGGCTTCGAATTCAATCCTGACATTCCTGACCCTCGTGGTGGGTCTTCGAAATTCAAACTGGCGGCTGCTTCGAGCGCAGCGATTTCCGCAGGTGCTGGGCAATACAAGCTGTCTTCCTCGGGCAAGAAAGAAGATGCGCGGGTTTCTTCCATCCTCGAATACGAGAACGAGCCAAGAGCATGGATGGATACAAGAACCATGGTATGCCAGCACAAGGCTGGGAACCGAAAATGTGGCTTGGGTCAGAAGGTTCTTTCCAATGCTCACCTCGTGGCGGAAACAAATCGCCTAAGGTCGATGAACGGCGTTCTGGATGGACCAAGATGCGGTAGCTGCGGAAAGCGGTATCTTGAGGATCCGACTGCGTTTGCCCTCGATGGAGCCAACGGCAAAACCACGCCCAGAAAAGGTAGCCGAAAGGGTGGAAAGCCCCTCGGAATGCGTGTCGTTTGCAAAGCATGCAAAGGCCAAAGAGGCTCCCGGTTTACGGTGTCCGCGCCGCATCGCCGGCAGAAGGAAAGAACTGAGAACATCCAAATCCTGAACCACCTGGTCAATGAGTCAGGAATGAGTGATATGCGCCGAATTTTCAGAAGCCCTGATGGCAGGCGACAGGTTGGCATGTCGCGGTTCTACGATCGCATATTTTGGCTTGAGGAAGTCCTCCTTGCTTATGAAAAGGCCCAGTTGGACAAGTGGCGTAAGGACCACGAACGCCTCGGGAAATTTCGCCATCACAAAATTGCCCATGACGATATTGTTCTTTCGGTGAACTGGGAGACGCGCACTGACCGCCGCCTGACTCAGTTGAATTGTTCGATCAGTGCGGATATCGATTCTGGCTACATTTACCGAATAGATGTCGATTTCGATCCCACCATCGATCCCGCCAATTATCTGCTCGACCACTACAGTGGCCGCAAAGGGCCAATGAAGATCAGAAAGACTTATACCAAGGCAGACGGAACAACGTTCACCGCGCCCCTCTTGGAATTCCAACGACCTTCTGGGCGGTATGAAGAAGGAGCACTCTTCGCAGCTGCCGAGTCAGAATTCCGCCTCTTCGGTGAGAAGGTTCATGAAAAGCTCAAGCGAGCGAAGAGGACACCCGACGCGACCCTTCAGTTTGAGCTCGACAGAGCTGAGGAAAGGCGGCTCTCACTCAGCTTCCTTC
The DNA here is from genome assembly GCF_059612325.1 of Ruegeria sp. CDSA021. Classification (NCBI taxonomy): domain Bacteria; kingdom Pseudomonadati; phylum Pseudomonadota; class Alphaproteobacteria; order Rhodobacterales; family Roseobacteraceae; genus Ruegeria; species Ruegeria sp. CDSA021. The sequence goes on along the minus strand of NZ_JBXWQJ010000002.1, from coordinate 102,042 downwards.
GCAGGTTCTATTTCAATCTCCCTCCGTCAGAGCGTGATACGCGAAACTCATTTTCGGGCATCATGACCCGCGATACCTACACAAAAGCGGCGCATCTCGAATGCCTGAGAGAAATGTTACCCTCCGGAAAGATAACGCTCGTCAGTGAACAGGAAGCGGCAATGGCGCGGGTAGTTCCGCACATCTTCCGGGAAGACATTAAGGAGGATTTGTTTGAATAGCTTGTAGTGAGCTTCAACAAGAAGGCAACCAAGGGTCAGATCACCTCAAAGTTCAACCGATACGACGCATCGCTCAGAAGGTTTCGGAATGCCAATCCGAACCTTGCACCTTATGAAGCGCTGCATGCATGGACTGAAGCAAGGCTGAAGCCTGCCTACAAACCTGGACGATCCGGGGATGCTCGGCCGTTTCCTATATCAAATTATGCGACACGTGCCTTCCCTGATCTTTGGATTCGAAGTCCTGTCCAGTTTGGCGGCGAGACAGACAAGGTTGTTGGATTCCCAATCCTATCAAGCCGCTACAGGCAGCAATTCAAAGCTTTGGGCATAGACTCTCAGATCAAGGATCCTGATCTTCGTAAGGCCATTACAAGACGCGTTGTCCGGGCGACATTGCAGCCGGCTTCGAGCTTCATGGAGGCTGTTCGTGAACGCATCAGTATGACTGATCGCGCAAGCAGTGGCGGGGCTCGAAAAGGTCCCTCGTTTGAGAACGGTGCCAGCTACAATCCCAGGGTTCTGATTGCGATCCTGAACATCTTCAGGGTTCACTATAATTTCTTCGAGTTTCGCCAATATGTGACATCTCGGAACAAGCATGACGAAACCGAAGAAGTAGAAATGACCATGAGTTCTATTGCCGTTCCCGGTGAGAACGTACGAATTCCCGTAGAGAAACATCGGAGACGGGCACCTATTGAAAACACGCCAGCCATTCGCTTGGGAGTGCAAAAAGTGTCGCCGGAAGATGACCAGCCTACGCTCCCGAACCTTTCTCGGGTTCTTTACAAGCCATGGCTTCTATACGGCACGCCTCTTTGGACGCGGCTGTCGTAAATGCCCATCGCAGAACAACTATTTCGGCTTGCAATTATTCGTCGGTACAGTTTTTTGAGAAGAAACTTTCGGCCCAGACCTGCCTTTGAGGCAGGCTGTAGCGAATGGCGTCTCCGAGCCCAGAGTGCAAATTGCTGCGGTCGGCCCAAATACGTGCGAAGCGTGCGTCGCTGCCGTTGGTCCTACAATGGACGGCCCATTCCGGACGTTGACCGCCACTCGAAGTGCTGCAACGCAGAGTTCTTCACAATCATATTTGATCCAATTGCATGTTCTTTCCGCTCACACAGGCGCGACGGGCTGTTAACGGACCATAGACACATCTCTTTTCCGTTGTGCATCCCGGATCAGCGCCGCAAGCCGATAGAAGCCGTGTGCCATTTTTGTGTAGGGCGTCAGCAGGAAGAAGGTCAGGACCGATCCGAGGTGGATGGCCAGCAGTGCGGGCATCAGAGGTGTTGAACCGAGGGCGTAAAGAACCAGCCCGCTGAGCCCTACAAACCCGAGCAACAGGATGAAGCCGATATCCCCACCCCAGGCTGACAGATCGCCGAGGTCTCGGTCTGACTTTAGCTTGAGCAGCGCCATCGCACCACATCCCACCGTCAGCAGCAGCCCCCCGGAAATCCCGAACAGTTTCGGCAATGACCAGAATCCGTAAGGCGCGTGCATTCCGAAGACATAGTGCATGATCGTCGCCACTGAGGTCGATGCAAAGCACAGCAGGAAACCATACATGATGGCGTGGTGGATGTGGCGTCGGCCCTGACTGAACCGGTCTTCGTCCTCGAAGTTGCAGCCTTCGCCATGGCCTGCGGCCAGATCCTGCATCTTGCCCGCGCGTTTGAGCGCAACCGTCAGATCAGACATCTGGATCGGTTTGCCACCAACTTCGGCCCAATAGCGCCTCAGGCTGAAGGCGATACTGAACAGAGGCAGCAGGAATGCAGGCGCAAAGATCGCAACCATCGCGTTGTGGGACAGGACGGCATAAAACCCTTCGCCTCCGCTGGAACCGATGGCGCGGGTCGCCCAGAACAACAAGGCAAATCCGATCACCAACGCCAGGGCGATGGCCCCGCCATGGGTGTGGAACCGGCGCGCCAGCGGCTGCGGCCAAGCGAAGCTTTGCCAACTGTCGCGCCGCACTTCGGCCAGCGCCTTGGGCAGGTTCAGGTCGAACGCGTGCGGGGCGGTGTACTGACAGGCGTAGTAACAGCCCCGGCAGTTGTGGCACAGGTTGGCCAATTGCGTGATGTCCCCATCCGAGAACGCGCGCTTTGCGTGCAGCGATGGGAAGACCGAGCAATAGCCCTCGCAATACCTGCAGGCATTGCATATCTCGGCCTGTCGGCGGGCTTCTTGAATAAGATTAGTTTGCATAAGCGGCAGCCTCACGTCCTGCGATGCGTCCAAAAACGGTTCCGATGGTCATGCCAAAACCGGCCAGATACCCTTGCCCCAATATCGACCCGGCCATGGTTTCGCCGGCTGCCCATAGGTTCTTGATCTTGCCGTCAGGGGTCGAGCATTGCGCTGTGTCGTCAACCTTCAGGCCCAGATAGGTGAATGTCACACCAGTGCGCAGCGAGTAGCCATAGAATGGCGGCTCGGTAATCGGACGGGCCCAGTTGGTCTTGGGTGGCGTCAGACCCGAGGTCGCAACCCCGTCCAGTTCGGTTGGGTGAAAGCCACTGGTGTCGCCGCAAGCGGCATTGAACTCGCTGACGGTTACGGCAAGCTTGTCGGCGGGCAGGCCCATCAACCCCGCCAGTTCTTCCAAAGTGTCTGCCTTTATCGGAGGGAACACAGACGGCATGAACAGGTTCAGCGACTTGGCATCAATGATCACATAACCCACCTGATCGGGCTGGGCCGCCACCAGACGCCCCCAAATCGCGTAGCGCTTGGGCCAAACATCTTCGCCTTCGTCATAGAACCGCTCGGCTTCTTTGTTCACGACAATAGAAAACGGTACGCAGTCCAGACGGGTCACGATACCGCCGTCAAACTTTGGCGCGCGCCCGTCGATGGCCACGGCGTGGCATTGGGTCGGGTCACCGACGCTTTCTACTCCTTGGTCCAGCAGATCAGACAGGACCACGCCTCGGTTGTACGGCGTTCCCCGGATCAGGAAGTTCTTCGCAGGCTCACCCCAGGCTCGGGTGAGCCAATCTGTGTCTGCCTGAAAGCCGCCGGAGGCAACGATGACCGCTTTGGGCGCGATGCGACGAGACTGACCTTCATAGCTATAGTCGACCCACTCGATCCAATCACCATTCAGCTCCAAATGCGTCACAGCGGCCTCATACAGCACATCAACACCCAGCCCCGCCGCCGTCCGGTAATAGGCATTCACCAGAGATTTGCCGCCCCCCATGAAAAACGCATTGGTCCGTGCCAATGACAATGTGCCGGAAAGCGAGGGCTGAAACCGGACCCCGTGTTCTTGCATCCACGGAAGGCATTCTTCCGACGTTCGGATCGCGAGGCGGGCCAGATGTTCATCGGTTTTGCCGCCGGTGACTTTCAGCAGATCCGAGAGGTATTCGTCTTCACCATACGCCTCGACGAGCGGGCCCAACGGGCCCGAATGCATACAGCGAAAGTTGCGCGTATGGCGGGAGTTTCCGCCGCGATAAGGTTTTGGCGCCGTTTCAAGGATCAAAACGCGCGCGCCTGCCTCAGCTGCAGTCATCGCAGCGCAGAGAGCCGCATTGCCGCCACCGATCACAGCGATATCGTAAGCTTCCTTTGGGGTGGCCATATCCTGTCTACCTACTGGCTTTCGTCGATTGAGCGGCCGCGGTCCTGCAACGCGCGGATGCGCATCCGCTGCGCAGCCTGAATATGCGCGCGCATCTCTGTCTCGGCCGCTGCGCCATCGCGGGCCTTTAAAGCCGCCATGATGCGCCGATGCTCGGCCACTGCGGCCTCGGCGCGGTCGCTATCCAGCAATTGCGAAGGCCCCAGGATCAACAGCGCCTTTTGCAAGGAGAGCATGGATTTTGCCAGAAACCGGTTCTTGGTCGCATCCAGAAGTGTTGCGTGAAAGACCCTGTTGATCCGCGCCGCGTCCGGGCCGGTGCCTGCTTCTGCCAGCCGGTCATTCAGAACCTCAAGCTCATCCAGTTCAACATCCGATGCCGCGCGGGTTGCCAGACGGGCCGCTGTCCCTTCAAGCACCGCGCGCATCTCATAGAGTTCCATGACCTCAGCGTAATCCAGGCTGCGCACGGTGGCACCTTGCCGTGGCACATGTGTGACCAGCCCGTCGGCTTCCAACTGCCTTATCGCCTCGCGCACCGGGGTACGGCTGACGCCCAACCGTTCCGAGAGCTCAATCTCGCGCAGCCGGTCGCCGGGCAAAAGAGTGCCCTCGCGAATCTCGCACAGCAGGCGCTGATACGCAGAATTGCCTTGTGGGCCAGGTTGTAACGGGTCGTCCTGAAGGGTCATCGCAGGCTCTCTTGTCATCTTGCGTCCAGTTGTATACACATGGATACATTATAGTCAACGAAGCTGGAACGCTTACCTTGCACAGCCAAACCGATACCCCCTCTCTTCTGACGAAACGGGCCGTCACGCTCGGCCTGGCGGTGTTGGGCACTGGGGTATTTTGGGCGCTAAACCTGCCGCTACCTTTTCTGTTCGGGCCAATGAGCGCATGTTTGATTGCAGCTCTTGCGCACGCACCGATGGAAGGCTTTGGACAGGTCTCGGTTGCCGCCCGCACTATACTGGGCGTGGCGGTAGGAGCATCGATTACGCCGGCTCTGTTTGCTGAATTGCCGAAAATGGCCGCGTCAATTGCGCTGATCCCGTTCTTCATCCTGCTAATCGCGCTGGTAGGTGTGCCATTCTTTCGCAAATTCTGGGGCTTTGACTCCACAACGGCTTTCTACGCAGCCATGCCGGGCGGTTTGCAAGACATGATCATCTTTGGCACTGAGGCGGGGGCCAATCCGCGTACCTTGTCCTTGATCCACGGTACGCGCGTGCTGATCATCGTGACGTTGGCCCCCTTGTTCCTCACCGTGTTCTATGATGCCCAACTCACCAATCCGATTGGCGAGCCCGCGCACAACCTGCCAATAAATGAATTGACGCTGATGGTTCTGGCCGCCATTATCGGCTGGAAAGGCGGGGAGCGGATCGGCCTGTTCGGGGCGTCAATCCTGGGGCCAATGATCCTTACGGCCGCCTTGTCACTGGGCGACTTCATTCATACCCGACCGCCTCGCGAGGCCATCCTTGCAGCGCAGTTTTTCATTGGCTGCGGAATTGGTGTGAAATTCGTAGGTGTCACATGGGTCGAACTACGCCGGGTAGTGGCAGCGGGCTTCGCCTATGTCATTGTCCTTGCCGTCCTGGCAGCCGCTTTCACCGCCGTTGTCACCACCTTGGGACTGGGCCAACCTGTCGAGGCGTTTCTGGCCTTCGCGCCCGGTGGGCAGGCAGAGATGACGGTGCTGGCCATCGTCTCGGGCGCGGATTTGGGCTTTGTGATCACCCACCATCTGACAAGGATCGTGCTGGTGATCATCGGTGCGCCCATCGCCGCGAATCTTATTCTGCGTTGGTCCAAACCTCGGGGTTGATCATGTGGATCGGAGCGCCTTCGGCATAGGCGTTCACCTGATCGAAAACATCCGCGAATTGCAGGTCGAACTCGTCTTCAGTGACAAAGCCGATATGTGGGGTCGCGATCAGGTTGGGATGTGACAAAAGCGGGTCGGTCGGATCAATCAGTGGCTCGGAATCGAACACATCAATCGCCGCTCTGCCGGGGCGACCGACGTTCAGCGCCTCAAGCAAATCACCAGGTGCGATCAGCCCGGCTCGCGAGGTGTTCACAAACAGCGCCTCCGGCTGCATCTGTGCGAAATCCGATGCGGTGATGATCCCGCGCGTGTCCGGTTTCAGGCGCACATGGACTGAGACGACATCGCTGTCGGCAAAGAACGCTTCACGGCTGGGCGCGACCAGCGCGCCATCCGCCTGCGCGCGTGCCCGACCTTCCTCAGACGACCACCAGACAACATTCATCCCGAACGCCTCGGCATAACCCGCAACGGCGCGAGCAATGCGGCCATAGCCATAGAGCCCCAACTGACGCCCACGCAGCGTCTTGCCCACGCCCGCCTGCCAGTGCCCTGCTTTGACCGAGGCCATTTGTGCGGGCAAATCCCGCATCCCGACCATGATTAACGCCCAAGTAAGTTCAGCTGCAGCATAAGACGGCGTTCCGCCGTGCATGTTTGAGCACAGCAGCACGTCTTGATCTGTACAGGCTTCGACATCGACATGCGGATAAACGCTGCGCTGGCTGATAAGCTTCAGGTTTGGTAATTTCTCCAGCAAGGCGCGGGTGACTTTGGTACGTTCGCGGAACAGGACAAGCACCTCCGCGTCATGCAGTCGTTCGGCCAGAGTGTCAGTGTCTTCGACATGATCTGTCCATAACGTCACCTCATGACCGGTGAGTTTCTCAAAACAAGGCAGGCCACGCAGCGTGTCAAACCAGTCATCAAGAATTTGGACCTTCATCGGCTTTCTATACCCTGCTCGGTGTTCAGTTTTCTTGGCGTCGGCACAAAATGACATGTGTCGAGAGCGGAAAGTGCATTGCGGACCCGTTCGCTTTGATCCAGCAGATGGTTGAACTGCTCATCGCAGCCAGCAATCGGTGTCGGGTAGTCCGCAATGTCCCGCCGTAGGGCCGACTGCGCCAACATGAGTTCCTGACGCGCGATATCGAGGCATTCCGAATAGTCGTCCATCGTGTCCTCCCACTATGTATACAATAGTATACTATTTGGGTTGCACTTGATCAACTCCCGTTCCAAACAGACTCAGGCACATAAACATGCCCGTCCGCCAACTTGCGCGCGGTCCGCACCAAACCCGCCGCGTTCACTGTGAACCCGTCGGTGGTGGAAAAATCCACCAACACGTCGATATTGCCCGAGGCGTGTTCCAGAACGACTTCAGCCGGGCTGTTCGTGGGGCGATCCAGCAAACCGTCGGCGACGGTTCCGGGAGTCAAAGCGCAAGACGCCATGCATTGCGCGCCGGTGACCGCCATGGTCGGGTGGGTTTTCCACGGCATGAAATACCGCACTGCGAGCGTTCCGCCCTCTCTGGCCGGAGCAACAAGGCCGAACTTAGGGGTGACCGATTTGGACACATCCCCCATACCCATCCGCTGCCCTGCTTCGATCCTAACGGCCTCCATCCGGTCAAAGAACGCGCGGTTTGCGTCAAGTTCCTTGGCGCTCTCATAGCCCGTCAATCCGAAGTCTGTGGCGCGGGCGATAGCCATCGGCATAGCGACATCCATGAAGGTCAGTTCGACGCCCTGAACTGCATCGCGCAGGTTGCCCGTAGGCAGGAACGCTCCGGTGGCCGAGCCCACCACGCCCATGAAACTCAACTGCACCGGCGCTGAATGACCGGGAACGCCGGCGATCTCCGCATCACCCTCATAGGTCAATTCGCCCCCGGGTGTATTCACCTTGGCCACGACCCGAGCCCCAGTGTTGACGGCCCGAATGCGAACTTCAGTTTCATCACCCTGCGGTTTGAACAAGCCCATCTCGATGGCAGCAGGGGCAACCCCGGACAGGATGTTGCCGCAAGTCGGTTTGAAATCGACCAGCTTGTCCTCGACCGAGACCTGCGCAAAGAAATAGTCGATATCGGCCCAGTCATCCTCGCTGACCGACAGCATCGCGACCTTTGTGGTCACCGCCGCGCCGCCGCCGATGCCGTCGATGTTCAGCGACTGCCCGGACCCAAGAGCGGCGATCAGCACCTCGGCCAGCGCGTCCAAATCCTCAGGCAAATCCGAGCGGCGGAAATACGGGCCTTTCGACGTGCCGCCACGCATCAAGATATAAGGGATTGCGGTTTGAGTCATTTTGAACCCCTCACTTCAACGGCCAGGGCAGGCTGACCATGTCCTGCAACAGGCCGGGCGGGAAATCGCGGTTCAGAGCGCCCGCCATCAGGCACATGAACCCGATGCCGCAGGCGGTCAGGATCAGAGTCATCTGCCAGCTGGACCCGGCGCGGATACGGAGAAAGGCGATCAGGAACCCTATCAGGGCGAGGATGAAGCCCACCACCCACGTGGCCGCGATCAAACTGGCGAACCACGCCAGAGTGGACCACAGACCGTGGGGTGCGCTGGCGTCTTCACCGGCGATTTCCTTGTCGGCAAAGATCACGTCGCCTTCGGGACATCGCATCATCTGGATCAGAAGGATCACGCAACAGAATAGCGAGACGCTGCCGATAACCAGCGGGATGATCTTGTCGGTCATATTGTAGTCGGGGATCATGTTGGCGTTGACCAAAGCGACGATCAGGTAGGCCATGATCACCAGCAGAAAGATAAGCGGCGCGCGTTTGGTACCGGCCTGAACATCACCCTCGGCCATGATCATCTTGGCCTGCCGGATACCCAGAATGACCGAAACAACCGTGACCACGATCAGCACGATGACGATAGGGCTGAAGACATATTCCATCCCCTCGCCAAAGCTTTTGCGGAACCGGAATGAGGCGATCTGGAACGCCTGATTGGTGAACTTCTCAACCGGGTTCGACAGAACGAAACCGATCAGGAAGGCCGGGCGCGACCAGTCGAAACGGCGTAAAAAGATGCCGATCAGGCCGATCACGAACAGGGCCAGCAAGTCTTCGAAGTTTTGGCCGGATTGGAACGCCGCAAAGCTGATCAACATGAACAGGAAGGGCGCCAGATAGGTGAAGCGGATCGTGGTCAGCTTGGCGATCCCGCCCGATGCCGCGATGCACAAGATCGTGCCCACGACGTTGGCCAGCGCCAGCAGCCAAACGATTGAATAGGTGATGTCGAGATTGTCTTTCAGCATGCTTGGACCGACCTCGATATCGCCAGACCCCAGCAGGGCCACCGCGCCGATAAAGATCGCCATTGAGCCGGAACCGGGAATGCCGAACAGCAAAGTTGGCACCAAACCGCCGCCCTCCTTGGCGTTGTTTGAGCTTTCCGGGCCGATGACTCCGCGCACTTCGCCTTTGCCGAAATTGCTCTTGTCCTTGGTGGATTGAACCGAATGGCCGTAGGCAATCCAGTCGACCACCGAACCACCAAGACCAGGTATGACGCCAACAATCACGCCAATGATCGAACAACGCACCGACAGCCATATATTTGCGAACCAGTCTTTGACGCCGTCCAGCCAACCGGCGCCCAGTGAGGCCCCTTTGGCAATCGACCGATCTTGACGCAGCAGCGATACGATCTCGGGCACCGCAAAGATACCCAGGCCAACGATGACCAGCTTCAGGCCGTCCGTCAGATAAGGAATGTCATAAGTTGCCATGCGCAGCGAACCGCCTGCATCCGCCTCACCAATCGTGCCGACCATCAGGCCCAGACCGGCGGCGGCGACGCCTTTCAGCGGGATCCGCCCGGCCAAAATGGCGACCATCGACAGGCCGAGAATTGTAATCATCAACATCTCGGGCAGGCCGAAGGCCAGAACGATGGGCCGCGCGATCAGAATGAACATGGTCAGGAAGGTCGCGCCGACCAGCCCGCCGAAGAGGGACGAGGAAAAAGCCGCCGACAGCGCCCTTGCCGCTTCGCCCTTTTTCGCCATGGGGAAGCCGTCCAGCACGGTCGCCTGCGAGGCGGAGCTGCCGGGGATGCCCATCAGGACGGACGCAAAAGTGTCCGACGTCGGCACCACCGCGACCATACCGATCATCAGCGCCAGTCCAAGGATCGGGTCCATACCGAACATGAAGGGCAGCAACAGGGACAGACCGGCGATGCCTCCCAGCCCCGGAAAGACGCCCACGGCCAGCCCCATAACGACGCCGAGAATGAGATGCCCCAGAACGATAGGTTGCAGGATCAGACCCCACGCGTCACCGAGCGCAGGAAGAGCGGTGGCGAAAACCTCCATAGCGGCCGCCTTTCATAAAATGTCTTGGATGTAGAGAAACGCGCGCCCTTCGTTGGGCGCGCGACGACGTGTCAACTTAGTTCAGTTCGACGCCGTAGGCCTCTTTCAGCCAGTTCAGGACGTATTGCTTGGCGTTGTCGTCCACATTAGTCGCCGTTTGCAGCGCGGCTTTTGAGCCGTCGCCGACGAACACCGGATACTTGCCGACGCGCTTCGAGGAGATATCAGCAAAATCACCCCGCTCGGTCACAGCTTGGAACGCTGCGGTATAGGCGTCGACGACCTCTTGCGGCGTGTCACCGGGCAGGAAGGCCAGCTTCTGAACCGGGAAACCTGCCACGAAGAAGGCTTTCCATGCGTCCCATGCCTCACCACTGGTTTCGCAGCCATCGGTGGCCTCGCAGACCTCCTTGAAAGTCGGAATGTCCGGGAAGGTCGGATCGCGCACGATGTTGCCATCGGCGTCCAGTGCACCCCATGTCATCATCGGAACGGCCTGACCAGCCTCGACCAGTGGGGCCGACCCGCCCAGATAGCCCGAGGATGTCTGGTAGTCGATATTAGCCTCACCGCGTTCGAACATCAGGCGGCCATCACCGCGGCCCTTGATACCAAAGACAGGCTCAACATTCATGCCCAGCATCTGCCAGGCCAGCAGCGGCACAAGGTCTAAACGGGTCGCGCCCTGCGAGCCGTAGATGAAATTGGTGTCTTTCAGCGCATTGGCAGAGCCATCGAATTTGGCTCCGTCCTCTGCGTTCAGATAGGCGACACCGCCGGTGCCCGACGCCATGACCGGGATCCAGTCATTGTATTCATAGCGTACGCGCGGGTCGCTCAGCAGGTATGGGAACTGTGTCGAGCCAGAGGTGCCGAACAGCAGCGTGCCGTCGTCATGGCTCTGCTCCTGAAACCAGTTCGCGCCCTTCGTCGATCCTGCACCGGGCATAAATTTAACCACAACGGTTGGCTGACCCGGCAGAGCCTCGGACAGAAGCGGGGCAAAGAAGTTGGCCCATTTGGCCGACCCGCCCGTTTCCGAGAACGGAATGACCCATTCGATGGTCTTGCCCGAGAAATCGACCTCGGCAGCGGCAGGTGCGGCGAGTCCGGCGGCGGCGATCAGCCCCACGACGGCGCGACGGGTGAAGTTGGAAATGGCCATTGGTTCCTCCCTGTTGACCAGACAACCACGCCAGCGCCCCTCGCGCCACCATGATCGCAAATAGAACTGTGGGGTTGATTCCCTCTCCCATCTGGCAATCATGGAGCGCCAACCTTGCGCGAAACTTGCAGGAGCCCGAATGCGGATCGTCATCGTCGAGGATAATGAGACCCTCGCTAACGCCATTGCTTACCGCCTGAGGGATCGGGGCCATGCCGCTGATGTGCTGACAGATGGCGATGCCGCCGATCTATATCTGGAACAGGAAGGCGCAGACCTGATCGTTCTGGATATCAACTTGCCCGGTCGGTCAGGGCTTGAGATCTTGCGATCCCTGCGCAACCGGGGTGACAGTGCGCCTGTCATCCTGCTAACCGCACGCAGCGAAACCAGCGACCGCGTTTCGGGTCTGGATATGGGCGCCGACGACTACCTGGTGAAGCCCTTCGAAATGGACGAGCTTGAGGCCCGCATCCGTGCCCTGTCGCGCCGCAAGCAACTGGATTACGGCGCGCGCGAGACCATCGGAGATCTTGAGTTCGACCGTACGGCCCGGCAGGTCAGTGCAAAAGGCCAAGTGCTCGACGTGCCGCGTCGGGAAATGGCTGTGCTTGAATGCCTGCTGGAGCGACGCGGCAGGATCGTCCCCAAAAGTCAGTTGACCGATTACGTCTACGGCGTGGGCGCCGACGTCGACGACTCAGCGGTCGAGCCGCATGTGTCACGACTGCGCAAACGCCTTCAGAACCTTGGCATCCGGATCAAGACTGCCCGTGGCCTTGGATACCTGCTTGAGGTGCAGAAGTGATCCGGCACGGCTCACTCAGGCTCAGGCTTCTTATTCTGATCCTGACGCCATTGGTGCTGCTCGCAATCCTGCTTGGATACTGGCGCTACACCGCGGCCCAGCAAACGGCGCAGGAACTTTTTGACGACAGCCTGTTGTCCGCTGGTCTGGCTATATCGCGCGATGTTGCGGTGTCAGAAGGCGATGCCTTGTCGCCCACCACGCGCAGCTTGATCCGAGATGCGTCAGGAGGAGAGATTTTCTATCACGTGACTGGACCCGGTGGCATCTACGTCACAGGGTATGCATATCCTCCGGCCGCTGCAAAACCATCTGAACAGGGCGCGTACCAGCCGCGGTTTTTTGAGGCGATCTATCGGGATGAGCCGGTGCGCGTGCTGAAAATGACTGAGCGGGTCACGTTGGATAACCTGGTGGGCGATGCGACAGTCACAGCGTGGCAACGCATCGCGGATCGCAACGCCTTTGCCAATGAGTTGTCGATCCGTGCGGCGATTCTGATGGGTATCCTGTTGGCCACCCTTGCGTTTGTTGTCTGGTTCGGCGTCGCGCGAGGGCTGCGGCCCTTGCTGGATTTGCAGGATGCGATCGACCTACGCTCACCTGACGACCTGAGCAAAATCAAACGCCCGGTCCCGGTCGAGGTTCATGGAATTGTTCAGACCCTGAATCGACTGTTTGGGCAGGTCGAGCGTAGTATTAACGCCCATCAGGTGTTTATCTCAGAAGCCGCACATCAGCTGCGGAATCCCGCGGCAGCGGTTCAGTCCATGGCCGAGGCTTTGCGGGACGCAAAAACGGATGAGGACAAGGACAAACGGATAATCGAGCTTGTGTCGGCAGCGAAAAATTCCGCCACGGTGGCCGAGCAGCTATTGTCGTTGGAGCGGTTGCGGCAACCTACGCATCAGGATCAGATGGACAAGATTGATTTCCGTGCGGTTGTGGAAGAAGCCTGCGCTGACATGGGTGTACAGATCCTCGCAAAAGGGATCGAGTTTGATGTTACGATGCCGGACTCGACAATTACGGTTTTAGGAGATCAGGTTTTTTTAACTGAGGCCATCAAAAACCTGCTGGACAACGCAGTTAAGCACGGTGGGACTAAGTTGAGCCAAATTTCAGTCGCGCTGCGCTCTGATGGCGAGAACGTAAAGCTTACCGTATCCGATGACGGAACCGGCCTTTCACCCGAACAAAGCGAAACCGTTTTCAGTCGATTTTCGCAGCTGGAATATTCCGAAGGCAGCGGTTTAGGGTTGTCGATTGTCTCAGCTGTAGCGAAGCGCCACGGAGGAGTGGCCGCGATCAACCAAGTCGAAAAAGGAGCAAGCGTCACGCTTCAACTTCCCATAGCCCTGTAGTTTGTTTCAATTTCTGCTCGGAACCCGAAACCTGTCACAATCAAAGAGAGTTTTTTCGATTACAGCGAATGACCGGTTTCCACCCCAGGTGCCGGGCACGGTGGTCTTGATACGTCTTCACCGGACTTTGAAGCCTTTTGCAGCGAAATGGCGCTTGGTCCGCATAGCAGACCACAGAGCAAAGTGCAGCGGATGTCCGGTTTCCGTCCTCCATCAAAATTGGCTCCACCTTTTTGGCGGAGCCAACAAATACTCGGCAACTTATTACCAGATACCTCCTACAGCGCGGAATGCGTCAGGAATGCCCTGCGGCGGTTTTTTGTCGGCCGGGCCCAATGTCAGTCCATTGCAGGCTGTGCATTGGATTGGTAAGAAAAAATAACCAGTACGCCCGGAGGTCAGCAGCCATGCCCGTGATTACCAATATCGAAGACCTCAGGCGCTTATACGAACGCCGCGTTCCTCGGATGTTCTACGATTATGCTGAAAGTGGCAGTTGGACGGAACAAACCTTTCGCGAAAACAGCAGCGACTTTGAAAAAATCCGGCTTCGCCAGCGGGTTGCGGTTAATATGTCCGGTCGCTCGACGGCCTCGCAGATGATTGGCGAGGATGTCTCGATGCCGGTGGCGCTGGCTCCGGTTGGGCTGACCGGGATGCAACACGCGGATGGAGAGATGAAGGCCGCGAAAGCTGCCGAGGAGTTCGGCGTACCTTTTACGCTTTCCACCATGTCGATCAACTCGATCGAAGACGTGGCAGAACATACCGACACGCCGTTTTGGTTTCAGCTCTATACGATGAAGGACACCGACTACGTTAACCGCCTGATCCAACGGGCCAAAGACGCCAAGTGTTCGGCACTGGTGATCACACTGGATCTGCAAATTCTGGGCCAACGCCATAAAGATCTCAAAAATGGCCTTTCCGCCCCGCCGAAGCTGACGGCCAAGACCATCGCCAACCTGATGACCAAATGGGCTTGGGGAATGGAAATGCTGGGTGCCCAAAGGCGCGAGTTTGGCAATATCGTCGGCCATGTCGAAGGCATTTCAGACGCGTCTTCCCTGGGGGCTTGGACCGCCGAACAGTTCGATCCCAGCCTGGATTGGACCAAGGTGGAAAAGCTGATGGAACAATGGGGCGGCAAGGTCATCCTGAAAGGCATTCTTGACGCCGAAGATGCAAAAATGGCCGCGAAGCTGGGCGCAGATGCCATCGTCGTGTCAAACCACGGCGGACGTCAGCTTGATGGCGCGCTCAGCTCGATCCGCGTGCTGCCCGAAATCATGGACGCCGTCGGCGGTGATATTGAGGTTCATCTCGACAGCGGTATCCGGTCAGGTCAGGACGTTCTCAAGGCTTTGGCGCTTGGGGCCAAGGGCACCTATGTCGGCCGCGCATTTGTCTATGGCTTGGGCGCGATGGGCCAGAAAGGTGTCACGACAGCATTGGAGGTGATCCAGAGGGAATTGGATACGACAATGGCGCTTTGCGGTGAAAAATCCGTTGATGCGCTGGGACGGCAGAACCTTCTGGTGCCAGAAGATTTCGGCGGTCGCTGGCAAGACTAGTTGCCTTGGAACAGGGGGTTCTGCCCCCACCGCCCGTTCCGGGCGCCTCCCCCGAGATATTTTTGGCCAGATAAAGCCGGGATCCTTTATTCACACGGCCGAAAATACCTCGGAGCGTGTGGCAGAGCCTCGGAGAATGACAAGGCGCGAATTACCCCTTTCCAAACACGGTGAATCGAGATAAGGACGCGGCTTCACGCGGGCATACAGCCTTGGAGGATGCCCGCCCTAACATTGGAGAATTATCATGGCTGGAGAGATTCCTGATCTCGTAGCTCTGGAACGGACGGGGACAGGCAAGGGCGCCGCTCGTAAAACACGCCGCGAAGGCATGGTTCCGGGTGTTGTATTTGGCGGCGACAAAGATCCGCTGGCGATTCAGATCCCGTTCAACGAACTGTTCAAGCGCCTGAAAGCTGGTCGCTTCAAGTCGACCCTGTGGAACCTGAAGGTCGAAGGTCACGAAGACGTTCGCGTCATCTGCCGCGACGTTCAGCGTGATATCGTCAAAGACCTGCCGACCCACCTGGACCTGATGCGCCTGCGTCGTACCACCAAGATCGCGCTGTTCATCCCAGTTGAATTCATCAACGAGGAAGAAGCGCCCGGCATCAAAAAGGGCGGCGTTCTGACCGTTGTCCGTCCGGAAGTCGAATTGCTGTGCACCGCAGGTGACATTCCTGAGAAGATCACTGTTGACGTGACCGGAATGAACATCAACGACGTTGTCACCATTTCGTCGGTTGACCTGCCCGAAGGCACCAAGCCGACCATCGACCGTGATTTCGTGATTGCAAACGTCTCAGCACCAACGGGTCTGTCCACAAGCGACGACGAAGAAGGTGAAGAGGGCGAAGTTGCAGTCGATGAAGTTGAAGTCGTCGGCAAAGAAGAAGAATAAATCTGGACCAGATTTCCGGATTTTGGAACGGGGCTCTTCAGGGTCCCGTTTTTTTTGCGTGTAGACTCATCCGGGCTGACTGGATTTTCCAAGCATTTCCGTGCATGAAAACGCCTAACGGCTACAAGGGCGGAGCAACATCATGAAACTCTTTGTCGGATTGGGGAACCCAGGGCAGAAATACGCCCGCAACCGGCACAATATCGGGTTCATGGCCGTGGACCGGATTGCAGAGGACCACGGGTTTGGTCCGTGGAAGTCCAAGTTTCAGGGCGAGCTTTCGGAAGGTCGATTGGGCAGCGAAAAGGTTATGCTGCTGAAACCACAGACCTTCATGAACCGGTCCGGCCAATCCGTCGGTGAAGCGATGCGGTTCTACAAGCTTGATTCAACTGATGTCGTTGTCTTCCACGACGAGCTGGACCTTGCCCCCTGCAAAGTGCGTGTCAAGGCGGGCGGTGGACATGCCGGACACAATGGCTTGCGTTCGATCCATGACCATATCGGAGCCACCTATGACCGCGTGCGCCTTGGAATTGGGCATCCCGGTCGCAAGGAAATGGTGTCAGCCTACGTTTTGAACGACTTTGCCAAATCCGAAGCTGACTGGTTAGATGATGTGCTGCGTGGCATTTCGGACGGGGCAGCTTACTTGGCCCAAGACGAAGGCGGGAAATTCATGAATGCGGTCGCGCTGCGCACCGCTCCACCGCGCTCCTCAAAGACACCTGCCCCGAAGACCGAGGCGAAACCCAAAAAATCGACAGAATCCGAAGTGGATAACCGCTCTGCCATGCAGAAGCTGTTGGACAAATTCAAATAGCAGATCCGGCACATTCCGTTACGTAGTCATTGCAGAATGAAAGCGTCCGCGATCCAATACCGAGGAACAAGGGAGGCTATGCGATGAGATCCATTTTGAAGTGGGTGCTGCGCATCGTTGTGGCGCTGGCTCTGGCTGCCGTTGTCGTTGGGCTGTGGAAACGCGAAGAGTTGCAGCGCCTGATGGCTGTGAACTCGCTGTTTTCCGAAGAAAAGATCGTTCACAATTTTTCGCACATGAACGAAGCTTTTCTGACCATTGATCTGCCCCGTGGCAACGGCCCGACGTGGGAGCTGCCTTACGGCGAAGGGTTCGACCTGCCCGATGGCACCGACAAATGGATCGATGAACGCTCTGTCACCTCGTTGTTGGTCATGCAGGGCGGCGATATCCGGTTCGAGGAGTATTATCTGGGTACCAGCCCAAATGACCGTCGAATTTCTTGGTCGGTGGCCAAAAGCTATCTTTCAGCGCTTTTTGGGATTTTGCTGAATGAGGGCGCGATCGAGTCACTGGACGACCCGGTAATCAAATACGCCCCGAAGCTAAAGGGCAGCGCTTATGAGGCCGCGACAATCCGCAATGTGTTGAACATGGCCAGCGGTGTCACGTTTGACGAAGATTATCTGGACCCGAACTCTGACATCAACCGCATGGGTCGCGTCATCGCCTTAGGTGGCGAGTTGGACGATTTTGCAGCGTCCTTGCAAGACAGCTTTGCGACGCCGGGCGAAACCTGGCAATACGTCTCAATCGATACGCATGTCTTAGGCATGGTCATACGCGGCGCAACCGGGCGCAGCGTAGCTGAGCTGTTGACCGATAGGATCATACAGCCCTTGGGACTGGAGCATGACGGATACTATGTCACGGACGGTGCCGGTGTTGCCTTTGTGTTGGCTGGCCTGAACTTCACCACGCGTGACTTTGCACGGTTCGGACAAATGATCCTGCAGGACGGCAAAGTGGATGGGCAACAACTGGTTCCTGCCGAATGGATATTCGAGGCCACGCAACCCAGCGCCCCCACGGCGCAAGGCAAGATCGGCTATGGCTATCAATGGTGGATACCCCGTGGTGCGCACGAAGGCGAGTTTCTGGCCCGTGGCATTTACGGTCAGTATATCTATTTCAATCAGCCCCGAGGTGTTTTGATTGTCTCAACCGGCGCAGACCGTCTGTTTCTTGAACCCGGCGTGAATGATCAGAACATCGAAATGTTCCGAAAGATCGCAGAAAGCCTGTAAGGTAACTTCATGCAAAAGCAAGACAGTATCAATGTTATGGGAGGTGTCCTCGCCCCCTGTTCAACAAACCCCTTAACCGGCTTTTTCCGCGACGGCTCGTGCAATACCTGCCCCGAAGATCAAGGCAGCCACACCGTCTGTGCGGTGATGACAGCCGAGTTTCTGGCGTTCTCAAAATATGTCGGCAACGATCTGAGCACGGCACGGCCCGAATTCGACTTCCCGGGCCTCAAGCCCGGTGACAGCTGGTGCCTGTGCGCCAGCCGTTTTATGCAAGCCCAGGACGAGGGATGTGCGCCACAGGTCCATCTTGAGGCCACGCATCAACGCGCGTTAGAGGTCGTGCCACTCGAGATTTTGCTGCAGCATAAAACCGAGAAGTGACGGACTACCGGCGGTGTGTCTGATTCACTCGTGCCGGTTCAGAAGGACATTTGCCAGATCAGACTGAGGCTGTAGTTCTCGAACCCGCTTTCGCCGATGCCGTCATAAAACACATTGGCCGCAAGCAAGCTGTCGTTTTCCAAGCGGTAATCAAATCCTAGGTCCGCGCGCGCGCGCGCCGTGTCGCCAATCGGCGTCACACCGGGGACCGTGCCGGTGCCCGACGTTGTGCTCCAGATCCCAGACAGACCACCGGTCAGTTCCATGGCTCCGCGCGACACCTGGATCGGGTGACTGAAATCCAGACCCAGCCGGGCCGTGGTCAGGCTGAAGTCCTGCTGCGGGATAAGGTTCCCCAGACTGTCGATGTACGTTTCCTGATCATCGCTGGCATAGCTGACATCCAGCAATGGCATCAGTGTCAGTGCACCGCGTTTGATTTCGCCGGTCACACGTGATTGCACCAACCAGCGTTCACTGTCGAAACTGTCGGTATAGGTGCCTAACGGAGAGATATCGTTGTCAGCCTGTCCATACAGAACACGCCCCTCGAAAAACACCGGCTGACTGGGCAACTTGGCCACAACGTAAGGGCCAATCAGCCACCCCGTGCCGTCCACGCTGGCCGGTCCGTTTTCCGTTTCGGCATAGTCGAACTGCAACATGGCCCCGATCAGAAGGTTCGAACTGATCCGACGGTGTGCGCCCAGAACAGCCAACGCATAAGAGCTGTCGAAATCGTCTTGTGAACTCCAGTTGCCGGTCAGATTGAACCAGACCGGGTTGGATGGGTCTGTCGCAAAGTTCAAATACCCCGAGCCCTGCGTTACGGACGAATCCAACACGCCCGAACCCGAACGCTGCAAGAACCGGGTCAATCCCGGCTGGTTGGTTGCAAGGCTGGTGGCCCGTGCATTCTGAAACGCCTGTATCAGACGTTGCGTATTTGTCACCGCCTGTGCCGTCGTCACAGTGTTGGAGGCCAGGTTCAGGTTGCCTGCCGCATCGGTGAAGACGCCAGCCGGAATGAACAGTTCGATGGTGCCGTTGTTTTGCGGTGTCAGCGTTGCAACATAGTTGGTCCCTGACCCTGTCAGGGTGGCTGTTGCGTTCGTGACAGACAGATCGCCCACCGTGAAATCCGTGCTGGTCTCACTGAGTGTGATCGACGCTTGAAACGTACCGTTTCCGGTGGCCGTCAGTGCACCGATTGTGGCCGTCGGTTGGGTTGTGTCCACCAGCGTTCGTGTGTTGATGATCTGAGTAGCCGTTACGCCGAACAGCGCGACTTCATAGCGGTACAGCGGTCCGCCAACGGTTTCCTGAGCCGTAAATACCACGCCAAGATACCCATCCGCTGCATATGTGGAATCCGCGCCATCCTGACTAATGATGGTTGCGTTGAGATATCCTAAGTTGGCTAACCCCGCTGGAGTAATGGCTGCCTGCGACTGCACACCATTGTTGAAATAGAAACTGCCACCGGGAACCTGCCCTGATCCGCCCAGAGAAATAAACGCGGTGCCCGACGGCGGGAAGTTGTTGATAAAGATACTGCCGCCGTTTGGTGTCGGAATCGAGGTTATGATGAACCCCCCACCGAGTGCTGCACCTTGTTTGGCACCTCCGATCACAAGCACTGAAACCAGAAGTATGAGACCTGCCAGCCTCGAAATCGCGAACCGAACCATGTAACCTCCTAAAGCACCGCGCTAGTGCCCAACACCCGGGCACACTGGGCCAATTCAGCAACCCAAGCGTGTCGTCTCTTATCCCAACACCATAGAGACTTCCCCGGAACCGGCCCTCAAGAACCGCTTTACAAAACGTTAAATCAATTGTGGGAAGTTGTATAGAATGTGAAGCGCCTCAACCGGTCAGTAATGGCTGCGGATTTGGTCGGCAGATAATGAGACGTGCGTTCAAAAAATAGTCGAACCCGTTGCTTTCGCAAATTTTAGACGATGATACGGCGGGCAACATCTAATAATGGTCCGATCGCGCCTAGGCACTCGATTTCGCTAAAAGTCAACAAAATTGCGACAGTTCCCGCCGCCCGTGCACACTATCCCGCACCAGGAAACATGAGATTACGAATCCGATCCGAAAGCTTATGGGCGTGCGACTCAAAAATTTCACTCAATCAACTAAAAGGCGTTTTTTGGGGCAACGGACCGGAAGAGAAAAACCGAGGTGCAGGACCCCGGTTTCATGTTAGCCAACTGCGCGACCTTCGGTGTCAGACATGTCGAAGTTCAGATACTTCGCTACGGTCTGAACATCCTTGTCGCCTCGCCCACACATGTTCATGCAGATCAGGTGATCCTTGGGCAGATCAGGCGCAATCTTCATCACATGAGCCAGCGCGTGGCTGGGCTCCAATGCCGGAATGATGCCTTCGGTCGCACAACACAGCTGGAACGCCTCAAGCGCCTCTTTGTCGGTGATCGAGACATAGTTTGCGCGACCAATGTCATTCAACCAGGAATGCTCAGGACCGATTCCTGGATAGTCCAGACCAGCCGAAATCGAATAGCCCTCAAGAATCTGACCATCGTCATCCTGCAACAGGTAGGTGCGGTTGCCATGCAGTACACCCGGACGTCCGCCGGTGAGAGAGGCGCAATGCTCCATCTTCTCGTTCACACCTTTGCCACCGGCCTCAACACCGATGATGTTCACCTCCTTGTCGTCAAGGAACGGGTAAAACAAGCCCATCGCGTTCGACCCACCGCCAATAGCAGCAATGATCGTGTCGGGCAGACGGCCCTCGGCCTTCATCATCTGCTCTTTCGCTTCCTTACCGATGATCGACTGGAAATCGCGAACCATCGCCGGATACGGGTGCGGACCAGCCACTGTGCCGATGCAGTAGAACGTGTCGCGCACATTGGTCACCCAATCGCGCAGCGCGTCGTTCATCGCGTCCTTGAGCGTGCCACGACCCGAGGTTACCGGGATCACCTCGGCCCCTAGCAGACGCATCCGGAACACGTTCGGGGCCTGACGCTGCACGTCATGCGCGCCCATGTATACGATGCATTTCAGACCAAACTTGGCGCAGACAGTGGCCGTGGCCACGCCGTGCTGCCCTGCCCCGGTTTCCGCGATGATCCGGGTCTTGCCCATGCGCCGCGCCAGAATGATCTGACCCAACACGTTGTTGATTTTGTGCGCGCCGGTATGGTTCAGCTCATCGCGCTTAAGATAGATTTTCGCGCCGCCCAGATGCTCGGTCAGGCGTTGCGCAAAATACAGCGGCGAAGGACGGCCCACGTAGTTCGCCCAAAGATCATCCATCTCGGCCCAGAAGGTGGGATCATCCTTGGCTTTGTCATATTCCTCTTCCAGCGACAGGATCAGCGGCATCAGTGTTTCGCTGACAAAACGCCCGCCGAAGATGCCAAAGCGTCCCTGTTCGTCAGGGCCGGACATGAAGGAATTGAAAAGATCGTTGGCCATGGGTGTCTCCCTCGTCGTATCCGTTGTTCATAGGAGGTGGCGGCGGGATTTGCCATGGGCAAAACGCATCATTCCGCAACCAGCACGTTTTGACGCCAAATCTGAATCGCCTGCTCTGAGGTGGGCACACCGATACACGGAAAATGGTGAAACCTATTCACATCCGCCAGCCGATCTGCTGCCAGCATGACGCGACGATGGGGGCCGCATTGGGCGTAGGTCAGCATCGCCTCGATATCGTGCCACACGCTGAGTGAAAAATAGAGGCCATCCTGCCGGAACACAGCTGCGTGCAGACACAAGGGGTCGCCTTTTGCCTGCCGATACGCCTGCCCCGCGCGCCAGAAAAACTCGGGCGCGTTGTACCAATGTTTCAGGGAAACACCACCTATTGCCGCCAACATACTCTATCCCTCCGCATTGAGGGATACGCAGCAATCTCAGAATCAGATCACCGCAAAGCGGCCCCAAATTCGCGGATCAGAGCCGCGTCCTTTACACCCGGTGCGCTTTCAACGCCCGAAGAGACATCGACCTGCCGCGCGCCGGTCATCCTGGCAGCTTCAGCAACGTTCTGCGGTGTAAGACCACCGGCCAGCATCCACGGACGCCGCCAATATTTCCGACCGGCCAGCAAGCGCCAGTCAAACGACAGCCCATTACCTCCGGGCAGTTCCGAGCCGCGCGGCGGTTTTGCGTCGATAAGCAATTGATCGGCCACTTCGGAATACAAATCTATTGCGTCCAGATCCTCGGCCTCGGCCACGCCAATTGCCTTCATCACGGGCAATCCAAACCTGTCACGAACCTCCGTTACCCGCTGAGGAGACTCCTTGCCGTGCAACTGCAACATATCAAGCGGAACCACAGACACGATGCTGTCGAGTTCTTCGTCAGTGGCGTTCACCACCAATGCCACCTTGGCGACGCCCGCTGGAACCATTTGGGCCAGTTCCACAGCCTGCGCGACGTCCAGATGGCGGGGCGACTTCGGAAAGAAAACAAAGCCAACATAGCCCGCACCAGCCTCAACAGCAGCACGCACGTGGTCGGGGGCGGTCAAGCCGCAAATTTTGAACCTAACATCAGACATGGGACTAGGGCTCAGCTTGCCTCATCCAGAAGGGCCAGAACGTCATCTTTGCCCTCGTTTTGCTTTTTCTTGAGCTTCTTGACCTCTCGCTCAAGCTTGCGCACTTCGCTTTTCTTCGCGGTTGCGTCACGGCGATGCTTATGTTCACGCATCCATTCCCACAGGAACCCGATGACCAGACCAGCCACAACACCGCCCAAAACCACCAGAAACAATGGTAAGGACGTGCTTAGGTTAAAGCCCAGCAGCTCAGCCAGTGGATCCGGCATCAACTTGAGTTCAACCGATTCAACATTGGCCAGAGATATCGAAATCAGGATAACCCCAAGAGCCCCGAGAAAAGCGTATCGAATATAGCGCATCATAAGGTCAGGCTTTACCGTTCAATCGGTCCCTTAGCAACTTACCAGTTTTGAAAAACGGTACACATTTTTCCTCGACCTGAACAGTTTCACCCGTCCGCGGGTTGCGCCCCACGCGCGCATCCCGTTTCTTCACGGAAAATGCACCGAAGCCACGCAGTTCAACACGGTCGCCGCGGGCCATTGCATCGGTGACTTCCTCGAAGACGGTATTCACAATCCGCTCGACATCACGCTGATAGAGATGCGGGTTTTCGTCAGCGATTTTCTGAATCAGTTCTGAACGGATCATGCGTGATACCCTCCCAGGCAGCCGGTGTGTCAGGTCTACTGATTTGACAGTATAGGAAAAAATCCGGAACGGGGGAACGGATACTCTGCGCGCTGAGGCCTTATTTTGCCACATTCTCACAAGAATTTTTGTCGGACAGAGGAATTTTCGCACTTAAAGCGCGAACAATATCACAAATAAGCCAGCGGTTTGGAACATATTGATTCGCAACAAAAACGGCCCCGCGCTGATGCGCGAGGCCGAAAAGCTTGTCTGAGATGCGCCTCGGGCTTAGTCGCCAGACTTCAGCGCTGCACCCAGAATGTCGCCCAGCGACGCGCCCGAGTCGGAAGAACCGTACTGTTCCACGGCCTCTTTCTCTTCGGCGATCTCGCGTGCCTTGATCGACAGGCCCAGACGGCGGGTCTTGCTGTCGACGTTGGTGACGCGGACGTCGACCTTGTCACCGGTCGAGAAACGCTCGGGGCGCTGTTCGGCACGGTCACGCGACAGGTCGGAACGACGGATGAACGACTTCATGCCTTCGTACTCTACCTCGATGCCGCCATCTTCGATTGCGGTCACTTCAACGGTGATAACCGAGCCACGTTTCACGCCGCCCACGGCTTCGGCGAACTTGTCACCGCCCAGGGCTTTGATCGAAAGCGAGATACGCTCTTTCTCGACATCCACTTCCGAGACAACCGCCTGAACGACGTCGCCTTTGCGGTAGTTCTGGATCGCATCTTCGCCACGCTCGTCCCAGGACAGGTCGGACAGGTGAACCATGCCGTCGATGTCGCCTTCGAGGCCGATGAACAGACCGAATTCGGTGATGTTCTTGACTTCGCCTTCGACCTCGGTGCCCTCGGGGTGTGTTTCTGCAAACACTTCCCACGGGTTGCGCTGAGTCTGCTTCAGGCCCAGAGACACGCGACGCTTGGCGCCGTCGATTTCCAGAACCATGACGTCGACTTCCTGGCTGGTCGAAACGATCTTGCCGGGGTGGACGTTTTTCTTGGTCCAGGACATCTCGGATACGTGCACCAGACCTTCGACACCGGCTTCCAGCTCGACGAACGCGCCGTAGTCGGTGATGTTGGTAACGCGACCCTGATGAACCGAGCCCAGCGGGTACTTGGCAGCAACCAGATCCCACGGATCTTCCTGCAACTGCTTCATGCCCAGGCTGATGCGGTGGGTTTCCTTGTTGATCTTGATGACCTGAACCTTGATGGTTTCGCCGATCGTCAGGATCTCGGACGGGTGGTTGACCCGACGCCATGCCATGTCGGTGACGTGCAGCAGGCCGTCAACGCCGCCCAGGTCAACAAATGCGCCGTATTCGGTGATGTTCTTGACGACACCCTCGACGGTCTGACCTTCGGACAGGTTGCCGATAACTTCGGCGCGCTGTTCGGCACGCGATTCTTCCAGGATTGCGCGACGCGACACAACGATGTTGCCACGGCGACGGTCCATTTTCAGAATCTGGAACGGCTGCTTCAGACCCATCAGCGGGCCAGCGTCGCGCACGGGGCGCACGTCAACTTGCGAGCCGGGCAGGAACGCAACTGCGCCACCCAGATCGACAGTGAAGCCACCTTTGACGCGGCCAAAGATAGCGCCTTCGACGCGCTGGTCGTCGGCATATGCTTTTTCCAGACGGTCCCATGCCTCTTCACGGCGGGCCATCTCGCGTGAGATGACGGCTTCGCCACGGGCGTTTTCTGCGGCGCGCAGGTAGACTTCTACCTCATCACCTACAGCGATTTCAGGGGCTTCGCCAGGATTTGCGAATTCTTTCAGATCAACGCGGCCTTCCATTTTGTAGCCGACGTCGATGATGGCTTGGCCGGCTTCGATCGCCAGTACCTTACCTTTGACAACAGAACCCTCTTCGGGCGTGTCCATTTCGAAGCTTTCGTTCAGGAGGGCTTCGAATTCCTCCATGGTTGTATCAGCCATCTGGCAGTGTTTTCCTTTACATACGTTTTTACTGGCCGAGCGGTTGTCTCCGCCGGTCTTGTTTCATGATGTCTTCAAGCGTGAT
The DNA here is from genome assembly GCF_059612325.1 of Ruegeria sp. CDSA021. Classification (NCBI taxonomy): domain Bacteria; kingdom Pseudomonadati; phylum Pseudomonadota; class Alphaproteobacteria; order Rhodobacterales; family Roseobacteraceae; genus Ruegeria; species Ruegeria sp. CDSA021. Next base: position 76,511 of record NZ_JBXWQJ010000002.1, on the reverse strand, counting down.
CCGGTGCGCCCCTGAGCAAACAAACACAAAGGGCCGAGGTAACCCGGCCCTGCTCAGAAACGTCATCCGGACGTTGACCGCCCTTGTATCGACAGCGCGCGTATAGGCGGATTCCCCGGTATGTGCAAGGGCAAAGCCCATGTTTTCAAGGTTCGGCAGGTCTTTGCGAGTGCTCAGTCCAGCTTTTGGCGCTCCAAACCCCGGCATCGCGTCGTAGCATCGCCCGCTCGATTTCATTCAAACGCATCACGGCTGCGGTTGGGTTGCGCGCGCCGCCGGCCCTGTTCCAGATTTTCCGAGCCGAAGCAGGGCTCCACGGTAAGCTCGCCGAGGCAAGCCACTGCCGCAACCGTGGCGGTAAAGAGTCATACATTTTCATTGGCGGCAACTGCCGCCTCCGACGTTTAAGGCCCGTTCGAAGGTTTTTGCCGTACCTACAGCCTTGGTCTGCCTGTCTTTGCACCGCGCACATTCCCTAAGTTCATAATGTGATTACATTACAATTTAAGGACACACAAGAACCTGTTCCAATGCTCGTAAAGCCCACGGGAAACAAAAGGCGGGGATTTCGCCCCGCCCTTCATCTTTTTTGAAAATACTCCACGCGCCGAGCGCAAAGACTCTCTAAAACAACTGCAAATCCTTCGCACCGCTTTGGATTTCGGCAAAGTTTGGCATGTTCTGGATCCTAACAGGCGCTGGTGCGGTGCCCGGCATCGCAACAGTTGGCTGCGCAACCTTCCCTTTACCAAAGGACGGACGCTCCAGCTCTCCGCGGATATCGCGCAACAGTGTTTTGTGATCCGGCATTGATCTGACGATTTGTGCAAGATCCTCTTTCGCGCGCTGCATACCCTGATACCAGATCACCTTCTTCAACGGTCGCACCCGATCCCGGATGCCTGGCCCATAGCCAGTATCATAGACTTGCTTGCCCAAAAGAACCGTCTGATACACGCGATGGTCAAACAGTGTGGCAAACTCGACATCGTGATCCATCGGCAGGCGGTGCTGCCATAGCTCCAGATTCTCGGCCAACCGGTCCGGCACCTTCATCTGTGTCCGCGCGTCGATCCAATATTGATCATCCGTACGATTGCCCAAGCGATAATGCAGGCAGATGAATTCCAGCACTTCGTTATAAAGCTTGTCCATCTGCCGGTTGTATCTTGTCCGCAGCGAAGGTTCGATGTCGCGGGTTGGCAAATGCTCGGCGAACCAGCGCACCGCATGATCAATCATATGGATCGCGGTACTCTCAAGCGGCTCAATGAATCCGCCGGACAGACCGATGGCGACACAGTTCTTGACCCAGGCATTGCGCACACGTCCAACGCGCATCGGAATGATGCGCGGCGTCAAACCCTTACCGCTGTCCCCCAACCATTCGAGGTACTCATCCGCGGCCTGATCATCGGTTCGATGCGCCGATGAAAACACATACCCCGTCCCCACACGGTTGTAGAGCGGCACCCGCCATGTCCAGCCTGCGCCAAGTGCGGTGGATCGTGTCAGGCTCTCAATCTTCTTCGGGTTGGGATGCTCGATCTGCAACGCCATGGCGCGATCGTTGGGCAGGTAATCCGAATAATCCAGAAACGGCTCGCCAAGCGCCTTGTTGATGATCAACCCGCGGAACCCGGTGCAGTCGACAACCATCTCGATGTCGTGGCGGCCCCTGCGCTCCAGCATTAGGTGACTGACGTTGCCCTGCTCGTCCAACTCAACCGATTGCACTTCATCCCGGATATGTTCAACACCCCGCTCTGTGCAGACCTTGGTCAGCATCCCGGCAAATTTCACTGCATCCAGATGGTAAGCGTAGCCAAACCGCTGTTCAAATTCGGGCTGACCTAACTGACGCGCGCCTTTGCACAGCCGCCCCAGATCATCATGCGGCGAGATTGATTGGGTAAAGTCCCGATCCCCGTTGCCGAAACGCAGGAAATACTCGGCGGCATCCAAACCCTCCAACATCTGACCGTGGGCAAAGGGATTCACATAGTCGATACGATTGCCCTTTTGGTCCTTGTTCCAATTGCAGAACTTAACGCCCAGTTTGAACGATGCGTTGGTCTCGCGGAAAAAATCCCGCTCTGTAATGCCTGCCTGGCGCAGCGTGACCGGCATGCGTGGCACCGTAGCCTCGCCCACCCCGACGGTCGAGATATTGGGGCTTTCGATAAGGCAGATGCGCGGGCGATCCTTCTGCGAGGACGTGCGGGCAAACACCATGTCCAGGATCAGCGCGGTCATCCAACCTGCCGTACCGCCGCCCACGATGGTGATCTCATTCAAACGATTATTCATGTGGTTATGTCCCTGTTGGCTTGGGGGATTTCATAGCTGCCTCCCCCTTTATTGGGGGTTTCTTTGCAGCATTCCCTTTTTGCTTGAAGGAAACTATAACAGCTTTCCTGCGTCCATCTAGGGCTTATGATGCCACTTGCGCACGCATTTCAGCCCGTCCACTTTCGCAGGTCAAAAAAGCACGCTTTTCTCCCGAGACACAAAAACCGGCGAAATGCTCGATGTCGATGTTTCACCTTCACCGCGGCGGCTTATGAGAGAAACGCGGGTCTCAGGAACTGTACAGGTTCAAAGCGCGGGTCAGATTTCTTCGCCCTTCTTCAGAAGCTCTTCGATCAGAGCGCGTTGCAGATCCGTGCTGTCGCCCCCTCCGAATTCCGCGGCGCCACCCGAGTACAGCGTTCCATACGTCTTTGCGATGTTCACGGTCTGGGCCAGCCCCGATATCAACTGTTCCTTTTCCAACAACGACAAGGGGTGAATGAAGGCAGCCCACAATGTGCCATTTGCGATCGCGTAACGCGCGTCCAGTGTGCTGTCGAAATTGGCCTGCATCATCCGGACCAGTTCTTCTTGCGACAGTGTCTCGGCACTACGGATCGAGACCATCGCGCGCATGCGGTCTGCATTGATGTCGGTAATCACCAAAACCTGCACATCCGCCACAGTCATCTGGAATCCGGGGCCGAATGGTTGCGCTTCGGGGTCCAGAGCAAACAGGATGTTGCCCAACCGCTCATAGGTCATCGGTGGCTCGATGTTCGGGGTTTCAGCTTCGCCCTCCTGCGCGACAAGACGCCCGGCGGCGAAGATCAGGATAAAAGCTAGTCGGATCATGAGGTCACTCCTGCAGGCACATCTTCACCATACGCACTGGAATTCACACAAACCAAACAAAGCTTAGTGAACGCACTCTTCCCTCCATTCAAAGACTTGTACGATCTGCAATATCTGGTGGCCTTTCTGCGATTACACGTCCGCAATTGACCGACTAACTATGTTTCATCGGCCACTGACCCAGCCGATTTGAACACAGAATCAAAAAAGGAAACGTGTAATGAAACATATCCTCTTCACCGCCTTGGCAACCGCAATCGCCTTGTCCACCCCGGCCTTTGCCGCTGACGAAATAAACGTATCCAACGGTATCTCGGCCGCAGGCGCGCCGCTGGCCGCACACGGTGTCGATCTGGTTGCACTGGTCAACGATGGGAACCCGGTCGAGGGTTTTGCCACTCACTCTGCGACCTATAACGGTGCATCCTACTATTTCACCACGGCCGCCAACGTGGAAGCGTTCGAAGCAAACCCAGTGGCTTACTTGCCGCAGCATGGCGGGTTCTGCTCGTTCGGCGTGTCAGTCGGCAAAAAGTTTGACGGTGATCCAGATCAGTATCTGGTTGCAGACGGCAAGCTGTATCTGTTCCTGAACGCTGAAACCCGCGCGGCCTTTCTGAAGGACGTCGTCAGCACCGCAAAAACGGCCGACGACCAGTGGGCAAACATCAAAAGCGTCGCTGTGGGAGAACTGTAAGAGCCAACCCTTTGCCCGCGGCGTTAGCGCGTCGCGGGCAATTTTGCATTGATGGCGTCCAGCGCTTTTGCCAATGCTGCCTCAATGCTCAGATCGGTCGTGTCCAACTGAACCGCATCATCGGCAGCTTTCATCGGAGCGGCGCTACGCTCAGCATCGCGCGCGTCGCGTTCTTTGACATCTGCCAGAACCTGATCGCGCGTCACATCAGCACCTTTGGCGCTAAGCTCAAGATACCGCCGTTCAGCACGCACTTCGGCACTGGCCGTTACAAAAAGCTTTATCTCGGCATTTGGACAGATCACCGTCCCGATGTCGCGCCCGTCCAGTACCGCCCCGCCTGCCCTGCGTGCAAAGGCGCGTTGAAAATCCACCAACGCGGCGCGGACCTCGGGAATGACTGCCACTTTAGACGCCGCCTGAGCGATATCGGCGGTGCGCAGATCGCCTTGCTCCAATTCCTCGGCGGTCAAAGCCTTTGCCGCTTCCACCGGATCGACCCCCGTCAAGACACGCCGACCTACCGCACGGTAGAGCAGCCCAGTGTCCAGATGTGCAAACCCAAAATGCGCCGCAACGGCTTTCGAAATCGTGCCTTTACCCGCAGCCGCAGGCCCGTCAATCGCGACCGTGAAGCTCACGTGCGCTCAACCTTTGCACCCAGCGACGCCATTAACGGTTCAAAAATCGGGAAAGACGTGGCAATCGGGCCGCCATCATCCACGCTTACCGGCTTCTGCGCGCCCATGCCCATCACCATGAACGACATGGCAATGCGGTGGTCCAGAAAGCTCTCGCAGGTGCCGCCACCTGGAATGTTTCCAATGCCCAGCCCTTCGACCGACCACCAATCCTCACCCTCGTTTACCGTAACGCCGTTTGCGCGCAGACCGCGGGCCATGGCGTCGATCCGGTCGCTTTCCTTCACCCGCAGCTCTTTTACACCGCCCATCATCATGGTGCCGGTGGCGTTTGCCGCAACCACGGACAGAACAGGGTATTCATCGATCATCGAGGCCGCACGCTCTGGCGGTACGGTAATCCCCTTCATGTTCGGCGAGTACTTTGCGCGCAGATCGGCAACAGGTTCGCCGCCTTCTTCGCGCTCATTCTCATAGGTCAGGTCTGCACCCATCTCGCGCAATGTGGTGAAAAGGCCAGCGCGGGTCGGGTTCAGGCCGATGCCGGGCACCAGCACATCTGATCCGGGTGTGATCAGCGCAGCACAAACCGGGAAAGCAGCGCTTGACGGGTCGCGCGGTACGGCGATGACCTGCGGCTTCAACTCAGGGCGACCCGTCAGAGTGATGACACGGCCTTCATCGGTATCTTCCACCGTGATCTCAGCCCCGAACCCGGCCAGCATCCGCTCGGAGTGGTCGCGGGTTGCTTCTTTCTCGATCACAACTGTTTTGCCGGGGGCATTCAATCCCGCCAGCAACACGGCGGACTTTACCTGCGCCGAAGGTACCGGCACTGCGTATCGCACCGGTACGGGGTCCGCTGCGCCCACGACGGTCATCGGCAGACGTCCACCGGACCGACCGACCGATTGCGTGCCAAACAGGGCCAGAGGGTCAGTCACCCGCGCCATCGGACGTTTGTTCAGGCTGGCGTCGCCGGTGAAGGTCGCCGAGATCGGAGAGGTTGCCATCGCGCCCATGATCAGGCGCACGCCAGTACCTGAGTTACCACAGTCGATCACCTGATCCGGTTCAGCAAATCCACCGACGCCCACGCCATGCACGGTCCATTCCCCGCCACCGTGGTCCGTGACCTCTGCCCCAAAGGCCCGCATCGCCTTGGCGGTATCCAAAACGTCTTCGCCCTCCAGCAGGCCCGAAATCTTGGTCTCACCCACAGCCATGGCGCCAAGTATCAGCGACCGGTGCGAGATTGACTTGTCACCGGGCACTTCGGCCGTGCCGGTCAGCGGGCCGCAGGGATGCGAGGTCATGGGGATGGGCGTGCCGTGTCCAGACATGGGGGCTCCTTTTGCGCTATCAGCTCAAGGCGAATTAGCGAATTGGAGCGGGTTGGTCCAGCGGCAATGAGTGCGAAGCTGTCTCTCAGACCTCTCCCAGCCATTTCGCCGGATTTTCTTCGGCGATCTGCCGGAAAATTTCCTCGCCCAAGATGTTCCGCAACCGGAAACAGACCGCTCTCTCTGACAGCGTTTCCTGCCGGGTCATGTAGTAATCCGATCCAAATAGGACGCGGGACCTGAGACGCTCACTTTCTTCATCCTCACCGGTCAGAAAAATGCGCAGGAAGGGGGCGTAGTCCTCGAACTGGAACAGTGTGTAAGAGATGTCAGTCCAAAGACCCGGATAGTTTCCGCTGCCAATCATGTGCCGGATTGCCACCTGCCAATTCCGGTTGAACGCGTCGTCCAGCGGGTTCTTGCGATCCGGATTTACATAGGCATCCCAGTCCCGCTGACCGCCGAAATGCGCCAGGCAAATGCGAAGCTTGGGATGCGCGCGCATTACGGGAACAAACGCCTCTGGCTCGGTATAGCGGTCAGCCCAATAGTCCGAAAGATAGCGCCCTTGAACGCCACCGCGTGAACAGTGGGACATCACCGGCAAGTTCAGTTCCTCTAGCCGCGGATAAACATGCTGCATCAGAACCGGATCGTCCGGCGCAAACCCCAACCGCGGATAGAGCTTCATGCCGCGAAACTTCAGGCCATCAATGGCACGCCAGAGTTCTTTCGCCTGAGGGTCAGCCCGCGGGTCAATCGTTGCAAAGGGTATCACAGAGCGGCCGACCTCGGGGTCGCCGGACAGCTTCGCCAATTCGTCATGTTGCGCGCTCAGCGGAACCTCAGGTGCCTCAAACCCAAAAGCTGACATCTCCATTGGCAGGACGACAAAGCGGGTGTCGCTCGGATAGTGTCGCCTCAGGTTGTCCAGAATATCACGCTGGCTGCCCGCGTCCGTTTCCCGCTGAAAGCGATAGAGCCTGTCCAGTTTCTCGGCAACTGTATGCTGACCAATCAGGCGGGCACCAAATGCAAGGCCCTTGATCAACCAGGGCATCTTCTTGAATGGCTTGAGCGCGGGATAGGGGTAATCCTCTGGCACGTGGCGCGCATGAAACAGGTGCGTGTGGCAGTTCGTGATCCGAATATCAGACATGGCAATCCTAGGCAAAAAGCTATGCTAAAATTATCTACATCAAGCACAGCCTAGCATAGCGTCCAGGATTACAGAAATTTGAAACAGATCAGGACTCAGTCCTACGGAAGGTCAGATAATGCGGCACCCGCCCCTCACGCAGGGCCTTTTGTTCATAGCGGGTAGAAATCCAATCGTCCCAAGGTTCACGCCAGTCAGCTGGGCGTTCCGCCAACCATTCAAAGCCCGCGCGCGGAACTTCTTCCAGCGTCTGGCGCACATAGTCGGAAATATCTGTGGCAACGCGAAAGATCGACCCGGGTTTCAACACCTTCGCCAATGGCTCCAGGTGTTCTGGTGTCACAAAACGGCGACGATGGTGTCGGGTCTTGGGCCATGGGTCCGGATACAGCAGAAAGGCACGTGAGATACTGGCATCGGGCAGGACATCGAACAAATCGCGCGCATCGCCGGGATGCACGGCGAGGTTTTCGACGCCCGCCTGCCGGATTTTGCCCAACAACATGGCAACGCCATTGATGTAAGGCTCTGCCCCAATGACGCCGATATCCGGGTTGCTTTGCGCCTGATGCACCAGATGCTCGCCGCCGCCAAAGCCCACTTCAAGCCAGACAGGCTTGCCACCAAACAGACCATCCAAGTCCAATGACTTGCGTTCGGGGTTGGATTCCCAATCCACTGCGCCAGGCGACAGCGCTTCCAGATCTTCGTTCAGATAGGTCTTTTGGCTGGGCTTCAGGGTCTTGCCCTTGAAGCGGCCATAAAAATTCCTGCGCGGGCGTTGTGGGGTCTCGGTGCTCATGGCGGTGGCCATACTGCGCGCGCCTTAGCGTTGCAAGTGCGAGCCGCACGCGCAAAGAAAAAGCGCGCCACAGAGGGCGCGCTTTTTTGCTGTTCAGATCAGACTGCGGCTTTCAGCGCATCAACCAGATCAGTACGTTCCCAGCTAAAGCCGCCATCTGCATCGGGTTCACGCCCGAAATGGCCGTAAGCTGCGGTGCGCTGATAAATGGGCTTGTTCATTTGCAGCTGCTCACGAATGCCGCGCGGGGTCAGATCCATGACCTGTCCAACGGCTTTTTCGATAATTGCATCTGCAATCTGACCTGTTCCATGCGTGTCTGCATAGATGGACAGCGGTTTGGAAACCCCAATCGCATAGCTTAGCTGGATCGTGCAGCGTTCTGCCATACCAGCAGCCACAACGTTCTTGGCCAGATAACGCGCTGCATAAGCTGCCGAACGGTCAACCTTGGTCGGGTCTTTGCCCGAGAACGCGCCGCCGCCGTGCGGGGCCGCGCCACCATAGGTGTCCACGATGATCTTGCGACCGGTCAGACCTGCGTCGCCGTCCGGGCCGCCAATCACAAATTTACCCGTTGGGTTCACGTGCCATTCGGTATCAGCAGACAACCAGCCTTCGGGCAGAGTTTCGCGGATATACGGCTCGACGATTTCGCGGATGTCATCAGATGTCAGCGCTTCATCCAGGTGCTGCGTCGACAAAACGACCGAGCTGACGCCAACCGGCTTGCCATCACGATACACGACGGACAATTGCGACTTGGCATCCGGACCCAGCGCGGGTTCGGCACCGCTTTTGCGCACTTCGGCCAGACGCCGCAGGATGGCATGCGAATACTGGATCGGTGCAGGCATAAGCGCAGGGGTTTCGGTTGTGGCGTAGCCGAACATGATGCCCTGGTCGCCTGCCCCTTCATCCTTGTTGTCCGCAGCATCGACGCCCTGCGCGATGTGAGCGGATTGTTCGTGCAGCAGGTTTGTCACCTCGACCGTTTCGTGATGAAACTTGTCCTGCTCGTAGCCGATGTCTTTGATACAATCACGGGCAATCTTTTCGATACGGCCCATATAGTCGTGCAGCTTGTCTTTATCCGACAGGCCGACTTCACCGCCAATAACGACGCGGTCGGTTGTGGCAAAGGTTTCGCAGGCCACGCGTGCTTCGGGTTCTTCATTCAGAAATGCGTCAAGGACGGCGTCCGAAATGCGGTCACAGACCTTGTCGGGGTGTCCTTCGGAAACGGACTCCGAAGTAAATGTGTAGTTCTGTCGGGACATAAATGTGCTCCATTGGGGTTTCTCTGTCACGCCAGGAAGCCGTTGTGACAGGTCAGAGACGCATACGCCCGCGAACAGATGTGGTCAATCGCTAATCTCGTTGGGTACGACGGGTATATAAAACCAATAGAAGCGCGAGAACAGACAGCGCCATCAACACAAGACTGTCGCCAAATCGAGAATAATAGGTTGATTTTTGAGGTTGCGGCAGGATCGCATCCACATAACCAGCCTCATCCAAAGGCAGCGACGCGGTAACACGACCCAGCGGATCGATCATGGCGGACACCCCGGTATTGGCGGACCGGATCATTGGCAAGCCTTGCTCGATCGCCCGCATCCGGGCTTGCACGAGGTGTTGGTATGGTCCGGACCAGGTTCCAAACCAAGCGTCATTTGTAATCTGCAACAGGAAATCAGCGCGTCCCGATCCCACCCTTAGGTCCTGCGGAAACACCGCTTCGTAACAGATCAGCGGCAAGGCACGGCCCAGCGTTCCTACATCCAGCAGTTCGGGCCCGGGCCCGGCACTGAAACCGTTCCCGGTTGTCGCGGCCAGCCCGCGGATGCCGAAGCGCCCCAACAGGTCGCCAAAAGGAATATATTCGCCAAACGGGGCAAGGTGGTGCTTGTCATACAGCCCCGCCTGTTGTCCCGTTTCGTCCAGATAGACCATTGAATTGTATATCTGCGGACCATCGCCGCGTTGAATTCCAAAGATGACCGGCGTCCCCTGAGCCGCTTCTGCAATGGCAGCTAGGAACGGCTGCGCACTTCCCAACCACGCTGGAACAGCAGTTTCGGGCCAGACGATCAAGTCAGGTCGAGGCGATACCGCAGTGTATTCGGTCTGACGCGCGAAAAACAAAGGCGCATAAGCAGGATCCCATTTTTGATGCTGGGGCGCGTTTGGCTGAACCACGCGAATCGTATGTGGGCCGTCCTGCACAGGCGGACGCATCGCTGCATAGACCAATGCTAGGCAGACCAGGGCAACGGTAACGCTCATGGGCACCACCAGCCCCCGCAAGGGCCTGTCATGACATATTGCTGTTCCGATCGAAAACGCCGCCGAGAAAGTCAGTGCGTTCAACCCGTACGGCCCGACCAAAGACAACAACTGTGCCACTGGCGTATTCACCCAGACTTGCGAAACCCCGGCCCAGGGGAACCCGGTCAGTATGTATCCCCGTGCCATCTCGAGCAGCGACAAAGTGACAACCAGCCACATACCCTGGAGGGTTTGCGAAGCACCAGGATGCCGCGACAACCGAAATCCCGCAGCCCAGAACAGCGCCAGCCCCCCTGCCATAAACACCAGCGCAAACGGCGCCATCCAGGCGTGGCGCTCTGCATCCACCTGAAACGGTTCGATAAGCCAGCTGAGCGCATGGACAAAGTAACCGGTGGCAAAGAACCATCCGATCCAACCCGCCCGCGCCCGGGTTTCGCTGGCCAGAAAAATTGGCACGATCAGAATCAGAGACAGGACCGTTAACGCCCAATACCCATAAGGTGCCAAACCAAAGGCACCCGCACCGCCCAGTGCGGCAGCCGCCAGTAGTCTTAGCGCAAAAGGCCAGTCCCGGACTGGGATCATGCAGCGATATCCGGCAACATAACGCGCAGTCTTTTTATGCGTCGCGGATCGGCATCGATCACTTCGAACTCAGGCCCTTCGGGGTGGATCACAACCTCTCCCCTTGCGGGCACCCGGCCCGACAACATGAACACCAGCCCGCCCAGAGTATCGATTTCCTCTTCATCCACGTCTTTGTGGCTGGTCAGCGAGCGGCCAATCTCGGCTTCGAAATCCTCAAGCGGGACCCGGGCTTGCACGACGTAACAACCGGGCTTCTCTTGCACCCACAGCTGATCTTCGTCTGCATCATGTTCGTCTGCGATTTCACCCACCACCTGTTCGATGAGGTCCTCGATAGTCAGCAGACCATCAACGCCACCATATTCATCGATCACCAGTGCCATATGGCGCCGTTCCGTCTGCATTTTGGTCAGCAGCACCCCAATTGGCATCGACGGTGGAACAAACAACAGCGTACGCAGCATCGAGACCAGATCAAAGCTACTGCCCCCTCCGTTGAACCCGTGGGTCAGAGCGAAATCCTTGAGGTGGACGAATCCCAATGGCGTATCCAGCGTTCCTTCGTAAACCGGAATTCTGGACAGGCCACTCTCACGGAACACATCCGCGAGCTCATCTTTGGTGATCGTCGAAGCGACCGATATGATTTCAGCAGTTGGAATGGCAACGTCTTCAACGCGCATCCGGCGCAGGTTGATCATCCCACGGGACTGAGGCATTGCCGCATTCTGCCCGTTCGCCGTTGGTAGCGGTTGGGTCTCGTCACCCGAAAACGCATCGAGTATTCGAGAAAAGAACCCGCTTTTCTCTTCTGTCTCATTGCTGCTGTCCTGTGGCTGCGCGCTTTGCGCCGCCCTAGAACTGCCGTCTGTGTCGCCCATTACCTTGTTCCAATTAATCGGGTCCTTAGACCCCTTCACACTCTATATGGGTCATCAATACCCAATTTGCCAAGTATCTTGACCTCAATCCCTTCCATCAAGGTGGCATCGGGATCACGAATGTGATCATACCCCAGCAAATGCAACGTTCCATGAACAAGCAAATGGATCACATGATCGTCCATGGCTTTACCTGCCTCGGCGGCCTCACGTGCGCTGGTCTCAAAGGAAATCGCGATATCGCCCAAGGGGATTTCACCAGTGAAATCCGGTTGCGGCGCATTCGGCACCTGCCCTGGCACATCGGGGGCCAGATCCTCGGCGGGCCAGCTCAGTACGTTGGTGGCGCTTGGTTTGCCGCGAAATTCTGAGTTTAATTCGGCAATCCGCGCATCATCACAGCCCAAAACACTGACTTCGCAAAACTCCGGGTCGATCTCGGCAAAAGCCAGAACGGCAGAAATCGCCTTGCGCGACAGGGTCTCAAGACCCTGCCAACGGTCATCTTCGACAGTGAGTTCCAGATTCATCGTACTGCAGACCAGCCCCTGTATGGGCCATGCTCTCAACTGGTTTCACGGCCTGAGTCGGCTTCATACGCCTCGATGATGGCCGCGACAAGCGGGTGACGCACCACATCTTTCGAAGTGAAATAGTTGAAGCTGATATTGGGTATCGTTTTCAGCAACCTTTCAGCATCCGTCAGCCCGGACTGCACCCCGCGCGGCAGGTCCACCTGCGATCTGTCGCCGGTGATGACCATACGACTACCCTCCCCCAGACGGGTCAGGAACATCTTCATCTGCATGGTCGTCGCATTCTGGGCTTCGTCCAGAACCACAAAGGCATTGGCCAGCGTCCGACCGCGCATGAACGCAAGCGGAGCGATTTCGATTCGTTTCTCCTCAATCAGCTTGGCCAATTGCTTGCCCGGCAGGAAATCGTTCAGCGCGTCATAAAGCGGCTGCATATACGGATCGACCTTATCCTTCATGTCGCCGGGCAAGTAGCCCAGCTTTTCACCCGCTTCGACGGCAGGGCGGCTCAGGATGATTCGATCCACATGTCCGCCGATGAACATCGAAACACCCACAGCAACCGCCAGGTAAGTTTTCCCCGTTCCCGCAGGACCAATGCCAAAGGCCAGCTCGTTCTGGAAGAGCGACTGCACATAGGCTTTTTGGGCATCTGTGCGCGGTTCGACCAGTTTCTTGCGGGTTTTAATCTCGACCGTTCCGCCTTTGAACATCTCAAGCTGATCGCCGTCGCGGCTGCCCGTTCCTTGTTCCGAGACACCCATGCGAAGCTCGCGATCTACATCCGCAGCCTCAACCTCGCGCCCGCCTTCCAGGCGGGTATAGAGCGACTGCAGCACCTCTACGGCCTGCTTCTGGGCATCTTCGTCCCCCATGACAACCAACTGGTTGCCGCGACGCACGATCTGGACCGAAAGCTTGCTTTCGATATCAGTCAAGTTGCGGTCGTATTCACCACACAGGTCAATCAACAATCGGTTGTCAGGAAACTCTACAAATGCCTCACGCTGGGGCATTTCATTTTGCGGTGGGTTCAGGGCACCGATGGCCAATCCGTTCTCCTGTCTTGGCTGTTCACCCCGAGCGTAGACAACAAAACTCGGTGGGCGCAAGCCACAGTTTCAAAATTTAGTGCTTGGATGACAAAACGGCCCACAAGTGCAGATCGTAACGGCGTCAGAACGTGTAGTTCAGCCCGAATCTCAAGCCACCGTATTTGGGCGTCGACTTCGTCGAAAAACCCGAACTGAACTCAACCGTTTGCGATTTGAACTGAACGTACTCATACTCACCAGTGATTGACCAATCATCCGTCAGTTTATGCTCAGCCCCGATGCTTGCAGAATACCCGCCGCGCCGGTCTGTAACCGAGAAATTCTGCACCGAACTGCCCACCGCGATGCTGTTGGTCGTCTCGATATCGCCCCAAATATATCCGACACTGACAAAATACAGAATGCTGCCGCTACGGTTTGTCACGCCGTTTCGCAATCGGATCGCCAGTACGTCAGACACTTCTGTGCCACCTTGCACGTCGACCCCCGAAATCCGAGCGCTAACGCTGTCGTCAAGTGACCCAAATTGATATCCGACTTCAAAGCCATAGACGAAGTCGCGCCCGCCTCTGGCGGGCAAGACGCCACGCCAGCCACCGCGCAACTCGCCATAAGAGCCAGACAGATCCTGATCCCCAATGTCGAACAAACCGGTAGGCGTTGTCAGGCCGAACCGATCATCCCCGCCCGCGCCATAGCCACCGGCCAATCCCAAATAGAAGGCATGGACATCACTACCGATCCTGGATGGGCTGATCACCTCAGGCTCGGTCACCGGGCCTTCCAGATCGCCCGCGTTCGATGCGCTGGCCAGAAGGATAACAAGCGACGCAGCAGGCAGCGTTTTGACAACACTTGGATGTCTGAAGTTCGTAAGGGTCGTCACTCGTGCCTCCATAACTCCGGCCACAACACCGGCCCAAAACCGTTTTTGCACGCAAAACATCACGCCCGGAAAAACTTGGCTCTTCTCCGAGCATAGTTACAAGCAATAAATCAAGGGTAAATTTTAGAAACATCCACCAATTATGGTGGAAAATCAGTGGATATTCGCCGATCTACAGCAACTCTCCCGCCAGCGAATTGGCACCCGACTCGGTAATCCGAATCTTCTTCAGGTCTCCAATGGCGATCTCGGCCCCCCTCACGTGAACCGAATGCAAATACTCAGACTTTCCGACCATCTGCCCGGGTTGGCGGCCCGGTTTTTCGAACAGAACGCGGACGGTGCGGCCCACCATGCCGTCCTGGATTTCCCTTTGGTGACGGGTGATCAGGGCCTGAAGCCGCTGCAAACGTTCATCCGCTGCCGCCGGATCGACCTGAGCCCGTTCGGCCGCCGGCGTTCCGGGGCGCGTAGAATATTTGAAGGAATAGGCGTAGCCGTATTTGACCTCTTCGACCAGATCCATCGTCGCCTGAAAATCCTCATCGGTCTCTTCAGGGAAACCGACGATGAAATCCCCTGACATCACAATATCCGGGCGGGCCGCTCTAATACGCTCGATCAGGCGTAAATAACTTTCGGCCGTGTGGCTGCGGTTCATTCGCTTGAGAATGCGGTCCGAGCCCGACTGCACCGGCAAGTGCAGGTAAGGCATCAGCTTGTCGCAAGTGCCATGAGCCTCGATTAGATCATCAGCCATGTCATTGGGGTGCGACGTAGTAAAGCGAATCCGCTCCAGCCCGTCGACCTTGTTCAGTTCCCAGATCAGACCTGCCAAAGTCATGTCCCCGTTCGGGCCTGCACCGTGATAGGCATTCACATTCTGCCCCAGCAGAGTGATCTCGCGCACCCCGCGCTCGACCAGATCCTGCGCCTCGCGAATAATGCGATCGGCTGGGCGGCTGACTTCGGCACCACGCGTGTAAGGCACGACACAGAAGGCACAGAACTTGTCGCAGCCTTCCTGAACAGTCAGAAACGCCGTCGGGCCACGCTTGGCCTTGGGGCGGTTCTTCAATTTCTCAAACTTGTCCTCTTCGGGAAAATCCGTATCCAGTGCCTTTTCGCCTGCGCGGGTCTTGGCCTCCATCTCGGGCAAACGATGATAGCTTTGCGGACCAACGACCAGATCGACCAGCGGTTGGCGGCGCATGATCTCTTCACCTTCAGCCTGCGCGACACATCCCGCGACGCCGATTTTCAGATCAGGATTCTCGGCCTTCAGACCCTTGAACCGGCCCAGTTCGGAATAGACCTTTTCCGCAGCCTTTTCACGAATGTGGCAGGTGTTCAGCAGGATCATATCCGCATCATCGGGCGTCTTGGTTTCGACGTAGCCCTGCCCGCCCAGTGCCTCAGACATGCGCTCACTGTCATAGACATTCATCTGACAGCCATAGGTCTTGATAAACAGCTTCTTCGGTTCGGACATGGATCGGGCCTTTGCATTCGCGGGACCGGCGTCATCTATATGCTTCGAACGCCGCTTGCAATGCGAGCGCAATTACCCGAATTTGGCAGGACTTTCCAGCAAGGCAAAACCGAAAACACACGATGAAGTACGAATCCCCGAACCATTTTCTGAAATCGGGTCAGACCGCATTGGCCAAAGGTCCCATCGCATTGATTTTTGCCGAAGACGGAATCGAGCTGGACAGCACTGTGCGGCACCACCTGAATCTGGGGTTCAAATCCGTGCTTGTGTTCATGCCGCAAGACTTGGCTCTCGACCCTGAGCTGGCCGATCACGTGCATCGGATCACACTGAAATGCTCGCCCCGAACTGTGGTGTTTGAAACCATAAACCGGATTATTCAGGCCGCAGCCGGCCTTTGGATGTATTACTGTTATAACGCCGAGTACCTTTTTTACCCATTTTGCGAAACGCGTAGCGTTTGCGAAATGCTGGCCTTTCACAGCGAAGAGCGGCGCAATGCGATGCTCAGCTATGTCATTGACCTCTATGCCGATGATCTAAGCACCTATCCCAACGGAGTCGCGCCTGATCAGGCGCTCTTCGACAGCACGGACTACTATGCCCATACCCGCCACGACCCAAGCGGCCAGCCTTTGGACCGGCAGGTGAATATCTCGGGCGGGTTGCGCTGGCGATACGAAGAGCACGTTCCTTACGAACGCCGCCGTATCGACCGGATTGCCCTGTTCAAATCGCAAAAAGGGCTGGCGCTGAGGCCCGACCACACGTTCAATGAACCGGAATACAACACCTATTCCTGCCCCTGGCATCACAACATGACTGCCGCCATTTGCTCTTTTCGGGCAGCAAAAGCCCTAAAGACAAATGCAGGGTCCACGTTTGACATCCCCAGCTTTCGCTGGCGGAACTCAGTTCCGTTTGAATGGCAGTCTCGCCAACTTCTGGATCTGGGTTTGATCGAATCAGGTCAGTGGTTCTGAGACGCCTCAGCGTTGCAACAGCATCGGGAACCAGTCCTCGCGCAAGCGTTGGCCCGGTGTCATGTCGTGACCGGGGAACGGGGGCGAGGTCCGACCCGGGCGCTCAACGTAACGCGCGTCATCCCCCACCAGGCGCAGCGAGAATGCGCGGCGGCGGCTGTCCGACTGGTTGCCCCGCGCGCCATGCAACGTACGATAGTTGAACGCCACAGCGTCGCCGGGCTCCATATCGAACTCAACAACTCTCATGCCCTCGGCATCGGGGTCCGGGACGGGGATGTACTGACCTTCGTCCGGAAAGAACCCTTCCTCTGACACCCAACGGGTCGGCAGAACCTCTTTCTCCCACCGATGCGATCCGGCGACACAGCGCAGCGTCGCCTGCTGCACCGGATCCAGCGGAGACCAGAAGCTGATGTTCTGCTGGCCTTCGACGAAGTAATACGGTCCGTCCTGATGCCAGGGCGTGGCCATCGACGTGCCGGGCTCTTTGACCAGCACGTGATCGTGGAACATCTGAACGCTTTGCGATTGCATCAGATCGGCCGCAACCTCGGCCGCGGGCGATTTTTCGATGACTTCGCGAAACTGAGGGATGCGGGTCCAGTTGCAGTAGTCATCAAAGAAAAGCCCTGTTTCGCCAGACTTTTTGTTTTCAGACGCATAAGGGCCAGGTTCAGCCATATTTGCGGCCACCCCATCGCGCAGTTGATCCACATACCCCGTGAACAGCCCTTTGATCAGGACAACGCCATCTTGCTGATAGGTGTCGATCATCGCTTGAGAAACTAGTGGGTGAGGCATCCGGATCTCCTTTGGCTTTATCCCGGTTTTGCTCTGAACGTGCATTCTGTTCAAATCATATCTTTCTAAGTAATAAATAACTTGATGTTATATATTTCACTTCGCCAATATGAATATGTCTGCGCGATCGGGTGCCACGGCAGCCTGTCGGTCGCGGCACAGCACCTGAATGTGTCGCAGCCAGCCTTGTCCACTGCGCTGACACGTGTTGAAGAGCATCTTGGCCATCCGTTGTTCACCCGTCGCCGGGGTGCAGCCATGGCCCTGACTCCTCAGGGGCGCAGGTTTATCGAACAGGCTGAGGCTTTGCTGAACGATGCCGCCCGAATCGAAGCCTCTGAGACTCCGGCACCGGGTATGACACAATTGAGGTTGGGGTGTTTTACGGACCTCGCCCCCTTCTTGCTGGCCCCTGCCCTGCATCATTTGCGCGTTGCCTTCCCAAATCTTGCAATTTCCTATGTCGCCGCGTCTTTCGAAGGGCTTCTGAACAGCATGATCGACGGCCAGATCGACATAGCGATCACTTATGATCTGACCATGGATGCCGGGTTCACCCGAGCAAAGCTGTTCGACAGCAAACCAAAAGCGTTGATGTCGCCGGATCATCCGCTGGCATCAACGGATGGCGTTACCCTGACCGATATCGCAATCCACCCTTTGATCCTGTCAACTGAAGGGCTTTCTGCGCAGCACATTCTTGGCCTGTTTCGGCGCATGGGTCTGCGCCCAACAGTCGCGCACCGGGCAGCATCGCTGGAGATTCAGCGCAGTCTTGCAGCCCATGGCGAGGGAATCGGAATCAGCTATGCCAGCCCGCCCAGTTCGATCAGCTATGACGGTCGACTTTTGGTCGGTATTCCGATCACCGACCCGGACGCTGCTGAGTCTGTGGTTCTGGCACGTCACGGTACAGGCCCGGCCGACCCAACAATTGATCTGGCTGAACGCGTTCTACAGGATGGTTTGCAGCAGAATTGAAAACCTATTTCTTGCGCAACCGGATGACAACATCGACCGACGCGATCTCAACCCCTTCGGGCGCTTCGGGAAGGCGCTGAATGACCAGTTGATCCGAGGGCGCATCACTCAGACGGGCTTCGTCTTCCCAATAAAAATGGGGGTGATCGTGGGTATTGGTATCGAAATAGCTTTTCGAGCCATCCACGGTGATTTCTTGTAGAACACCTGCCTCGCAAAACGCGCGAAGAGTATTATAAACCGTGGCCAGAGAAACCGCATCCCCGTTTGCCTTGGCAGAATCGAACAGGCTTTCTGCGGTAACATGGCGATGACGGCCATCGCCCACCAAAAGCTCGGCCAGCGCCACACGCTGGCGCGTGGGTCGCAAGCCAGCATTCACCAGCCAACCCGTTGCTATTTCGCGGCTCTGAGGTGTCATCAATCCGATACTCATAGTTGCTTCTTTTATATATAGGGGCGCATAGTCGACAATTTCAAATGAATTTCATTCGCAAGATGGGTACGTACACAAGATGATGTGGCGCACCGCTCTTGCAGGACCTTGCAAACGGGTGATAGACGAGGCCAGATATATAGACAGACCCCCGGCAGGAAAGGCGGCAGAATGGCCCAGTTCCCTAGCAGTTTTGACAAAGATGATCTGCTGAAATGCGCCCGCGGCGAATTATTCGGCCCCGGCAACGCCCAATTGCCCGCGCCGCCGATGCTGATGATGGACCGGATCACCGACATCTCGGGCGATGGTGGTGCGCATGGCAAAGGCCATGTGGTAGCCGAGTTTGATATTACACCTGACCTTTGGTTCTTTGACTGCCATTTCCCCGGCAACCCGATCATGCCGGGCTGTCTGGGTCTGGATGGCCTGTGGCAGTTGACCGGCTTCAATCTGGGCTGGCGCGGCTGGCAGGGACGCGGCTATGCGCTGGGTGTGGGCGAGGTCAAACTGACCGGAATGGTCCGCCCGGACCGCAAAATGCTAACATACTATATCGACTTCACGAAAGCCCTTCAAACCCGTCGCCTGACCATGGGTGTGGCGGATGGCCGGGTCGAAGCCGATGGCGAAGTGATTTATCAGGTCAAGGATATGAAGGTTGCACTGTCTGAAAGCTAACCCCGGCTTTCTGACACGTCACTGAAAACGAACTACAGGAGTACGCTTATGCGTCGCGTCGTCGTCACCGGTCTGGGGGTTGTTTCCTCCATCGGGAACAATGCCGAAGAGGTCTTGGCCTCGCTCAAAGCAGGCAAATCCGGGATCGAGGCCAACGAGCAGATGGTCGAACACGGTTTTCGCAGCCAGATCGCCGGTTCGCTCAAGATCGACGTCTCTGAGCATGTGGACAAGCGCACCCTACGCTTTATGGGCCCCGGTGCTGCTTATGCTCATGTCGCCATGAGCCAGGCGATTTCCGACGCCGGTCTGACCGAGGATCAGGTTGTTAACCCGCGCACTGGTTTGGTCGCTGGCTCGGGTGGTCCGTCGACCAGCGCCATGCTGTCGGCACATCAAACTGTTTTGAAAACTGGCGCAACCAAGCGGATCGGGCCGTTTGCAGTGCCAAAATGCATGTGTTCGACGATTTCGGCAAACCTGGCGACAGCGTTCAAGATCAAGGGCATCAACTATTCGATCACCTCGGCCTGCTCGACATCACTGCACTGCATCGGCAACGCGGCGGAACAAATTATGCTCGGCAAGCAGGACGTGATGTTTGCCGGCGGCGGTGAGGAACTGGACTGGACATTGTCCTGTCTGTTCGACGCCATGGGCGCGATGTCCTCGAAATACAATGACACGCCCGAGAAAGCATCGCGTGCGTTCGACGAAAACCGCGACGGTTTCGTGATTTCCGGTGGCGGCGGGATCGTTGTGCTGGAAGAACTGGAACACGCTCTGGCTCGTGGCGCAAAGATCTATGCCGAAGTCACCGGATACGCGGCAACTTCGGACGGCCATGACATGGTGGCCCCGTCCGGCGAAGGCGGTGAGCGTGCGATGCGTCTGGCTCTGGACACTCTGCCCGAAGGCCGCAAAGTGGATTACATCAACGCCCATGGCACCTCGACTCCGGTTGGCGATGTGGGTGAGGTTGAGGCCGTGCGCCGTATCTTTGGCCAAGGCAGCGTACCGCCGATTTCGTCGACCAAATCGATGACCGGCCACGCGCAGGGGGCCGCAGGAGCGCTTGAGGCGATCTTCTGCCTGCTGATGCTGGACCATGATTTCATTACACCGTCGATCAACGTCGACACGCTTGCCGAAGGCATCCTGCCCGGTGAAATTGCAACCGAAGTGGTTGAAAACGCAGGACTGGACAGTGTCATGACCAATAGCTTCGGCTTTGGTGGCACCAACGGGTCCATGATTCTGTCAAAGTATAACGGGTGAAAGTGATGTCGGATCTTCTTAAAGGTAAACGCGGCCTGATCATGGGCGTGGCCAATGACCGCTCAATCGCGTGGGGCATTGCCAAGGCCATGCACGAGGCCGGTGCCGAACTGGCATTCACCTATCAGGGCGAGGCATTCGGCAAACGGCTGGAACCCTTGGCCCAAAGCCTTGGCAGCGATTTCATGGTGGATGCGGATGTCACTGATGACGAATCGCTGGACCGTGCATTTGATGAACTGGCCCAACGCTGGCCGACCATCGATTTTGTCGTCCATGCCATCGCCTATTCGGACAAGTCCGAATTGACGGGCCGTTTCCTGAACACCACGCGGGCGAACTTCAAACACTCGATGGATGTCTCGGCCTATTCCTTCATCGAAGTGGCGCGTCGCGCCTATCCGATGATGAAGGACAATGGCGGCTCACTTCTGACCCTGACTTATCAGGGATCGAACCGCGTTGTACCGAATTACAACGTCATGGGTGTGGCCAAGGCGGCTCTGGAATCGGCGACACGCTATCTGGCCAATGACCTTGGTCCTGACGGCATTCGCGTGAACGCTATTTCACCCGGACCGATGAAAACCCTCGCCGGTGCGGCCATCGGCGGCGCGCGCAAGACCTACAAGTTCTGTGACCAGAACGCTCCGATGCGGGCAAATGCAACGCTTGAGGCTGTCGGCGGAACTGCTGTCTACCTGACTTCGGAAGCAGGGTCCTGTACATCTGGTGAGATTATCCGCGTTGATGGTGGCTTCCACGTTCTGGGTATGCCGCAGCCTGACTTTATGTGACCATATCTTTCCCTGCCGCCGCCAAGTTTTCACCATCTTTGGGCGGCAGGAAATTGATATGAGCAAGCTAGATCAAATCATTGCAAACAACGCACGTGCAACGCAAAGCCGGAGAAAGTCCGGTTTACTCAGTCAACGGGCCAGAGTTCTTTTGCTGACGCTGACATGTATGTTGTTGGCGTTTGTCTTTTTCACTCAACCGCAAGTCCGTTCGGCGATCGAAACACTGATCGGGTGAATCCCGGGCCGGGGAACCGACCCGAGCCGAAGATCAGTTGATCGAGACGACCTCAATCTCAAAAACCAAATCCTGACCCGCCAAAGGGTGGTTGGCGTCCAGCGTTACGGTCACTTCGTCCGCGCCAACCACTGTCACCGGCACGGCCTGGCCATCTGGTGTCTGCATTTGCAACTGCGTTCCGGGCTCAAGCGGGATGTCGTCGGGAATGCCTTCGCGGGGAATTTCCTGACGCATCGCCGGATTGATGGGACCGTATGCTTCCACACAGGCAATTTCGACCCGTTTTTTGTCCCCTGCAGACAGGCCAGGCATCGCGCTGTCCAGCCCGGGAATGATCTGGCCAGATCCAACCACAAACTCCAACGGATCGCGCCCGTCCGAACTGTCAAAGACTTTGCCGTCCAGCAGCGTACCGGTGTAGTGGATGCGAACCGTGTCGCCTTGTTTGATCTCGGTCATCGTGGCCTCCGGCCGTTTTGTAGAATTGAGCGGCCAAACCTAGGGCCTGACACAATCTTGTAAACCCCTGGCTCTTTCACCCCCCTCGTTGTTGTGCCAACCTGCGCGCGATCAGAGGAGGATCACATGCCGATCACCACCTGTGTCTTCGACGCTTACGGAACACTTTTCGACGTTGCAGCAGCAGCCCGCCAGGCTGCGGACGAACCGGGATTTGAAGCCCTCAAAGACAAATGGCCCACGGTCGCGGGGCATTGGCGTCTGAAGCAATTGCAGTACACATGGCTGCGTGCCGTTGCCGACGCACATGCCGATTTCTGGGATGTCACTCAGGACGGGCTGGATTGGGCGCTGGAAGCCACTGGCCTCCAAGGCGACCCAAAACTGCGCCAGCGCCTGCTTGATTTATATTGGGAACTGCAGGCTTACCCCGAAGTTCCCGACATGTTGAAAGCGCTTAAAGATGGCGGGATGCAAACGGCAATCCTGTCCAACGGATCGCCGCCCATGTTGGATGGTGCGGTTCGGTCTGCCGGTATTGGCGAGGTACTGGATGACGTGCTGTCGGTAGAAAGTGTCGGTATCTTCAAGCCCCATGCCAAGGTCTACGATCTGGTGCAAGACAGGTTTGGCTGCGCGCGCGATGAGGTTTTGTTCGTCAGTTCAAACGGTTGGGACGCCGCCGGCGCCAGCGGGTACGGCTTTGTCACCGCCTGGGTCAACAGGGCTGCCGAGCCGATGGACCGCCTGCCGTGGACACCTGCGCACGTGCTGTCCGATTTAACCTCGATCCCGAATTTAGCAGGGCTTTGATGTCAGACTTCACAACCACAGATGGCCAACGCATCTATTTCGAGGACACCGGCACCGGTACGCCGCTTTTGTGTCTGGCTGGACTGACCCGAAACAGCCGCGACTTTTCGTTTTTTGCCCCTCATGCCGCCGATCTGCGCATGATTGCAATGGACTACAGGGGGCGCGGTCGGTCGGGCTATGACGCCGATTTCATGAACTACAACATCTTTCGCGAATCGCATGACGCGATTGAGTTGCTGAATTTTCTGGGAATCGAGAAAACCTTTGTTCTGGGCACGTCGCGGGGTGGTCTGATTGCGATGGCTTTGGCCGCGAGTCATCCTGAACGGTTGGCCGGGGTGATCCTGAATGATGTTGGACCTGTCATTGAGCTATCCGGCATTGCCAAAATCATGGCTTATGTGGGCGCGCAGCCAACTGCAAAAACCTATGATGAGGCCGCAGTGGCGCTGAAACAGGTAATGGAGCCTCAATTCCCTGGTGTTCCGCTGGAAACCTGGCGCATGCAGGCCGAAATTCAGTACGAAAAACAGGAAAATGGTTTGGCTCTGCGCTACGACCCTGCACTGCGCAAGGCGCTGATCGAGCAAGCCGCAAGCGGGGCCACGCCTGATCTGTGGATGTTCTTTGACGCCCTGAGCAACATTTCAACAGGTGTAATCCGAGGGGCAAATTCAGACGTACTGAGCGCTGATACCATTGCCAAAATGCACGACCGCCATCCGGGCTTGATCTCAACCGAAGTTCCCGATCGCGGGCATGTTCCGTTTCTAAACGAACCTCAATCTTTGGCCTTAATACAAAAGGTATTGAAGAACGACGTATGAGCACAATTGAGATGATCGAAGCCGCAGCAGAACGGCTGAACGGACACATCCGCAAAACACCGATCCTGTCTTCCCCTTTTCTCGACAAGCTCGCCGGACGTCGGATTTTGATCAAACCGGAATGCCTGCAACATACCGGTAGTTTCAAGTTTCGGGGGGCATGGTCTGCAATTTCTGCGCTGGATGAGGCAGAACGCAAGAACGGTGTGATCGCGTATTCCTCGGGCAACCACGCGCAAGGCGTCGCCATGGCGGCCTCGAAACACAGCATTGCATCGGTCATCGTCATGCCGTCGGATGCGCCACGTCTGAAGATCGAAAATACCCGTGCGCTCGGGGCCGAGGTTGTCTTGTATGACCGCGCAATCGAAAAACGGGAAGAAATTGGCGAGGGCATTGCAGCCGAGCGCGGCCTGACCCTGATCCGACCTTATGACGAACCTCAGGTTATTGCAGGTCAAGGCACCACCGGGCTTGAAATCGCCCAGCAAGCGGCGGATCTGGGGGTAACTCAGGCGGATGTGCTGGTCTGTTGTGGCGGGGGCGGCCTGACCTCGGGAATCGCTCTGGCCCTGGAGAAACACGCGCCAAACCTGCGCGCGCGCCCTTGTGAACCGGAAGGTTTCGATGACGTCAAACGATCACTGGCGTCAGGCCAGATTCAAAACAACAAAGCGGCTTCGGGTAACATTTGCGATGCTATTCTAACGCCGCAACCAGGTGATATAACGTTTCCGATTCTCAACCGTCTGTGCGGTCCGGGCTTGTCTGTCACGGAAGAAGAGGCTTTGCGCGCTATGGCTTTGGCCTTTCTGCGCATCAAGATCGTACTGGAACCCGGCGGCGCGGTGGCTCTGGCCTCGGCCCTGTTCCGAGGCGATCAGATCGAAGGTGACGACGTGATTGTGGTTGCGTCTGGCGGCAACGTCGATCCCGCAGTATTTGCAAGGGCGTTGGAATTCCTGACCTGACAGGGATGCATAACATGTGCATGTTGCACCCCTAAGGCCATGGCGACAAGGAAGCCAGTCATGAAAATCGCTGATCTTGGCGACGTGCAATTAAACTACCGCATCGACGGCCCGACAGACGGGGCACCTTTGGTGTTCGCCAATTCCCTGGGAACCAACCTGCATTTGTGGGACGCGCTACTGCCACATCTGCCAGCAGGGCTGCGTGTGATCCGATACGACAAACGCGGCCACGGGAAATCCTCGGTGCCGCCCGCGCCTTACTCGATGGGCGCATTGATACGCGATACTGAGGCATTGCTGGATCACCTACAGGTCCGCGACTGTGTTTTTGTGGGTCTGTCCATTGGTGGGATGATTGCACAAGGGCTTGCCATCAAGCGCATGGACCAGATCCGCGGATTGGTCCTTTCGAACACAGCCGCCAAAATCGCCACTCCTTCGGTCTGGCAGGATCGGATCGAGGCCGTGCGCAAAGGCGGGATCGAAGCACTGGCCGATGCAACGATGGAACGTTGGTTTTCGCGTGATTTTCGCACCGCGCAATACCACCTGCCTTGGCGCGACATGATGGTGGGCCAGCCGGCTGAGGGATATCTGGGCTGCTGCTCGGCCATTGCAGGCACAGATTTCTATACCCCAACAAGCGGGTTGCGCCTGCCGACCTTGGGCATTGCAGGCAGCGAAGACGGATCGACACCCCCCGATCTGGTGCGGGAAACCGTCGATCTGATCCCTGGGTCCAGGTACAAGTTGATCCGCCGGGCCGGACATTTACCCTGCGTTGAAAAACCAGAGGAATACGCAGAAATCCTGACTGGTTTTCTGACCGAAATCGGACATATCTGAAGGAGAACGGCAATGGCGTCTTTCCTGTTGGTCCACGGCTCTTGCCACGGTGCATGGTGCTGGCGCGACCTGATCCCCGCGCTTGAGGCTTTTGGTCATTCCGTCAAAGCCATCGACATGCCCAGCCATGGGGCAGACCCAACACCAGTGGCCGAGGTCACGCTGGACAGCTGCCGCGACGCTGTGCTGCACGCCAGCACGGCGGATACAATCATTGTTGGCCATTCCTGGGGCGGCTATCCGATCAGCGCCGCCGCCGAGGCGCAACCCAACGCGATGCGCGCGCTGATCTATCTGTGCGCCTATGTGCCCAAAAACGGCCTGGCCATGGCCGAGATGCGCAGGCTTGGCCCGAGACAGACCATCGCCCACGCCGTTGAAAAATCCCCGGATGGGATGTCATACACCGTTTCCGCCGAGGCTATCCCCCAGCTATTCTACCATGATTGCCCTGACGGCATCCTGCCTTATGCCTATGCCCGCCTGTGCCCTCAGGCCATTCGCCCACAGGAAACGCCCCTTCCAACGGGTGCAAATTTCCACAGTGTGCCCAAAGCGTACCTTCGTACCATCGACGACCGCACAATCCCAACGGAATACCAGGCCGAGATGAGCGACCCCATCCCCGAAGATCTGCGCCGCACGATCAACAGTTCGCATTCCCCGTTCTTCTCGCACCCACGCGAGCTTGCGAAAATGCTGTCCGAACTGGCGGACAGACTGCCCTAACCTATCGCGACGGCATTTTGATCGGCGCTGAACTCTCTCTTTCCTCATTCGGCAAGCCTGCCTAGGGTGCGCTGAACAGTTCACTTGCCGGGTCCCATGCGTCTGCCGTTTTTCTTCATCCTCAGCATCGTCATGATCGACGCCATGGGCATCGGTCTGGTGATGCCGATCATGCCGGAACTGATTGTCGAGGTTCAGGGCAGCACGCTTGCCAATGCAGCGATCTGGGGGGGCGTGCTGAGCACAGCCTTCGCCGCGATGCAGTTTATCTTCGGACCCATTCTTGGAAACCTGTCAGACGCGTACGGACGAAGAACCGTTCTGCTGGTGTCCCTGTTTGTCATGGCACTGGATTATGTCGTCATGGCTGTTGCAGGCAGCATTTGGCTGTTGCTGGTTGGTCGGATCGTAGGTGGTATAACCGCTGCCACCCATGCCACCGCTGCGGCGTTTATGGCAGACGTGTCCGACCCCAAGGACAAGGCCGCGAACTTTGGCCTCCTGGGTGCTGCCTTTGGTATAGGCTTCGTCCTTGGGCCTGTCATCGGTGGATTGCTCAGTGAATATGGCACACGTGGACCGTTTTGGGCCGCTGCCGGTTTGGCGGCGCTGACCTTCTGCATCGGCTGCTTCGTGATGCCCGAGACCGTAACCGACAAGACCCGACGCGCCTTCAGCCTGCAACGCGCAAACCCTCTCAATTCGCTGCGCGCCATTGCCGCTTTGCCCGGTATCCGACCGCTGCTCTGGGTCTATTTCCTGTATTCGGTGTCCATCTACGTCTACCCTGCGATCTGGTCCTATTTCACGACCGAGCGGTTCGGATGGTCCCCGCAGATGATTGGCCTTTCCCTGGGTGTCTACGGTATCGGCATGGCCATTGTGCAAGGCGGATTGATCCGGCCCGCCATCCGGTTTCTGGGCGAACGGGGCACGATCATCTTCGGGATGGGTTTTGAGATCATAAGCTTCGCCTTTCTGGCCTTTCTCACCAACGGCCTCATCGCGCTGCTTCTCATTCCAATAACGGCCATCGGAGCGGTCATCACACCCGCCCTTCAGGCCATGATGTCCAAGGCCACACCAGATTCGCAGCAAGGTGAATTGCAGGGCGTGCTAACCGCATTGCACGCGCTGTCGATGGTGATCTCACCTTTGCTGATGACCTCGGTTTTCGCGCAGTTTATCCGGCCCGACACCCCGCTCTATCTACCCGGCGCACCCTTCCTGCTGGCACTTGTACTGATGCTGGCAGGGTTCTTGTTGTTTCGCAGGTCCCGGCCTGTCGTGGCGTAACAACGACATAAAAATGGCGATTTCTGCCTTGCGAGCTGCTGTTTCCCGCGCCACCGTGAACCCAACGGGAATGAGGGACAACATGCAAACAATCAAAGCCGCAGTCTGTCGGGCCTTTGGCGAACCTTTGGTGATCGAAGAAATTCAGCTCGCTGCCCCCGGCGCGGGCGAGATCGAGGTTACGCTGGACGCCGTGGCCATCTGCCATTCGGACATATCATTTGCCGAAGGGGCCTGGGGTGGGTTCCTACCCGCCGTCTACGGCCACGAAGCCGCAGGTGTGATCAGCGCGGTCGGAGAGGCCGCAGGAGATTTCAAAGTCGGCGACCCCGTGGTTGTCACTTTGATCCGTGCTTGTGGAACATGCCCCAGTTGCGCGGGCGGAAAACCAACAATCTGCGAAACACCATACGATACCGTCGAAGGCCCGTTGAAAACCGGTGATGGCGACCCGCTCGAACAGGCCATGGCATGCGGCGCATTTGCTGAAAAAGTTGTGGTGAGCCACCGCCAGATTGTCAAAATCCCGGAAACCCTACCCAAGGACCTTGCCAGCTTGTTGTCCTGCGGTGTGATCACCGGGATTGGGGCTGCTGTGAACACGGCAGGCTTGCGCCCCGGCCAGGATGTCGTCGTCATTGGTGCCGGCGGCGTTGGCCTGAACGCCATTCAGGGCGCGCGTATCGCTGGCGCGCGGCGGATCGTAGCCGTGGATATGACCGAGGAAAAGCTTGAGATCGCCAAAGAGTTCGGCGCGACCCACGGCGTATTGGCCAGTTTGGACCAACCGTGGAAGGCCGCTTACAAGGCGTTGGGTGGACGCGGCGCAGATGCGGTTCTGATCACTGTCGGCGCGATTCCTGCCTATAATCAGGCGCCGCGCTATCTCGGACGTGGCGGCAAGGCGATCATGATCGGGATGCCGCATTCCGGTGACATGGCCAGTTATGAACCCGTTGTTCTGGCGGCCCTTGGTCAGGGCGTTGTTGGGTCGAAGATGGGCGACGTGGTGATCCAGCGCGATATTCCTTGGATGGTGGACCTGTATGAACAGGGGCGCCTGAAGCTGGATGAGCTGATCTCGGGGCGCTGGTCCCTTGATCAGATCAACGAGGCCATCGCCGACACAAAAACCGGATCGGCCAAGCGAAATGTAATCCTGTTCGACAGGACCTAAGCTGACCAAACGGGAGAAGTTAGTATGAAACTGAAAGATCTCGACATTATCGTCACCGCCCCGCCTGCACCGGGCTGGGGTGGGCGATACTGGATACTGGTCAAACTGACGACAGATTCTGGCATCACCGGTTGGGGCGAATGCTATGCTTCGTCCGTTGGGCCAGAGGCGATGCGCCATGTCATTCAGGACGTGTTCGAACGGCATATGCAGGGCGAAAACCCAGAAAACATCGAGCTCATGTTCCGTCGCGCCTATTCCAGCGGGTTCACCCAGCGACCGGACCTGACAGTGATGGGCGCGTTTTCAGGGTTGGAGATCGCCTGCTGGGATATTCTGGGCAAGGATCGCGACCGCCCGGTCTATGCTTTGCTGGGTGGAAAGATGAACGATCGGATCCGGGCCTATACTTATCTTTACCCCCTGCCCCAGCATAACCTGACCGATTTCTGGACTTCTCCCGAACAGGCGGGCGAAACGGCTGCTGAAATGGTCCGCCGCGGCTATACCGCCGTGAAATTCGACCCGGCAGGCCCGTACACGCTCCGGGGCGGCCACATGCCCGCGATGAGCGACATTTCCATGTCCGTTGCCTTCTGCAAGGCGATCCGCGAAGCCGTTGGCGACAAGGCCGATCTGCTGTTCGGCACGCATGGTCAATTCAACACCGCCGGGGCCATCAGGCTGGGGCAAGCTTTGGAACCGTTTCAGCCGCTCTGGTTCGAAGAACCCACGCCGCCAGACATGATCGAAGATATGGCCCGCGTTGCCCGCAATGTCCGCATCCCCGTCGCCACCGGAGAGCGGATGACGACCAAGGCCGAATTCGGTGCTGTTCTACGAGCCGGAGCTGCGGAAATCCTGCAGCCGGCGTTAGGGCGCGCGGGCGGGATCTGGGAGATGAAGAAAGTCGCAGCCATGGCCGAAGTCTTCAACGCTCAGATGGCTCCGCATCTGTATGCAGGGCCGGTGGAATGGGCCGCCAATATCCATCTGGCCGCATCGATCCCTAATCTGCTGTTGCTGGAATCCATCGAAACACCGTTCCACGATCAATTGATCAAAGGGACCATTCGGGTTGAGGACGGGTTCGTGACCGCACCAACAGCGCCGGGCCTTGGTATTGATGTCGACGAAGCCCTGGCCCGCGCGCATCCCTATGATGGTCGCGACTTACACTTGCAAATGCAGGAAAACCCCTGCGATTACGTCAACGGCAACGCTTTTCAAGGTGGTGCCCCGGCAACCGAGGGGTGACAACACCTGCGTGTTTGAGGCATATTGATCCAATAATATTCGGAACAATGATCGAAACGTGGCACTTAAAGAAACCGATCCTCAGACGCGCAGCACAAACACTCTGCCGGACATGAAAGACAATGCCGCCCGCGCGGCTGCGTTCCTCAAGACGTTGGCCCATGAAGGGCGGCTGATGATCTTGTGCCACCTTGGGGACGGTGAGAAATCCGTGGGACAGCTTGAGGACCTGCTTGCGTTGCGGCAAGCCGCCGTCAGCCAGATGCTGGCCCGACTGCGCGAAGAGGGGCTGGTCTCGACCCGCAGAGACGGCAAGACGATCTACTATTCCCTGCGTGATGGGAACACTGAACAACTGATCAGCCTGTTGTATGATCTGTTTTGCGCAGAGGACAGTTGACCCCTAACTGGAAACATAACCCGCGATCACCTGAAGCAGCTTGAATGCGGTTGCAGCGTCGTTTTCGACGACGGCCAGGAATTCCTCTTCACCAATCCGCAGGCAGGACAGCTGAGTTTCTGCCACCATGCTCAACGCGCGCGGTTCCTTGCGGATCAGGCCCAGTTCTCCGACCAAAGCGCCCGGCCCAACTGTGGTGATCAATTGATCCGGCCCTTGATCCTGTGGCAGGTACAGACCGGCCTCACCCTCAAGCACAACATAGGCACCATCGGTTGGTTGGTCGTCTTTCAGGAACACCACCTGCCCAGGCTCGGCCTCGAACCAACGCGCACCGAACGCCAACAGGCGCAGCTGCCGTCGGTCCAGACCGGAAAACAGGGGGGTCTGTTCCAGAGCACGCAATTTCCGCGCCAGGTCTGCAGATGCTGCGCTGTCTTCCTCCACGTCTACCGGTCCTCCGTCCGAGACCACACGACCTTGCCGGATTTCAACGAACATGTCGAACACATCGGGGTTTTCAAACTGATCGTTCAGGTAGATAACAGTTGTATCCGGCAGCAACTCACGCAGCTTCTTATAGACGGCCACCTGCGTTTTCATGTCGTAACTGGCCAAGGCGTTTTCCAGGACCAGGATGTCCGGCTTCTTGATCGCTGCACGTGTAAAGGCCAACGGCTCTGCAAACACTGCTGGCAGATTCTGACCGCCCAAGGCCAACGGTACGTCATAGATCAATTCAATAACCAATGGCCGCGCTCCGTTTTCGGCCAGCAAATCGACAATCAGCTTACGAGCTTCATCGGAACGGGCGCCGCCAATCTGGCTGACTTTGCCGAACAGCGCGTTTTCCATGACGGTCAGACCGGGGGCGTAAACTTCTGGGTCCAGCGGAACAAAAACATCCTTCAGACGCTGCATCAGCTTCTCGGAATGGCTGTGCCGCAGTTCGAGAATGCGGTTCTTCAGCTCTTCGGTGAACGCTGGCCCGATCTGTTCAGCCGAGATCACAAAGGGCACCGCCAGCATGTTGGCCAACTGTTCATCATCAAGCCCCGCCGAACCTTCTTTGCGGGTCTGTTCCACCAAATCAACGGCAGCTTCATAGGTCTTCGCATCCAACCCGAGCTTACGGAACAACGGATGATCCGTCCCATCGAGACCAAAGATCTGACGCAACATTTCGATCACGTCGCGGGTCAGAGCGATCAGCGTTTCATCCAGCCCCAATTCTCGCAATTGGCCCAGAAAGACTTTCTGTTCTACCAGCAAAGCGTGTGTCACTGGCACACGGGGCGTGGCAAACAGCAGGTTCTCAGCCACAGGCAGGGCCGGGTTGTACAGATTGCGGTCGAAAATCAACGCCTGTTGTTCAAGACCCGCGTCCTGAACGGCCTTGCGTGCAAGCGGTCGCAGTTCGACCAGTTTTTGTGCCAGCTCACAATGCTCGGCCGCGTTAAAGCTTTGTTCGGCTCCGCGCTGGAACAGGGCCGCACCCGAGCCCATCCCGTCAACCAGTTGCAACCACCAATCCCGCAGCGCCACTGCATCCTGAAATCCGGCCAGAGATGGATCAAGCCATTCCACATTAAACGGATCGGAACTGTTTCCTGCCCGCAAGGTTTCAGGAAATCCGGGGTCATCCGTACTGTCTTCCAGTGGCCGGAACCGCATCGGCATCATCACATTGTCGCCCAACGTGCCTTGAAACATTACGGGTCGGGACGTGGCATAGCCGATGCGTGCTGCCACGACACCCTGATGCAGCTCGGCCAGGTTCACATCCCCGATCCGAACCTTGCCGCCACTGGGCAAGATTTCGCGCGTCAGAAGTTCGGCGATTGCACGGCGATCTTCTTCGCTGGGGGCGGAAATGCCAATCGTCTTGCCTCCCGGAAAGCTGAGGTTCAGATCGTCCAGCACTTGGTTGCCGTCCATGTCCCGGACCGACACATGATCCAGAACAAGATCACCGTGCAGATGTGGACGCGCTTCAGGCTCGCCCTCAAACAATGCTTCGTCCTGCATCCCTGAGGGCCCAAAACGGTCGATCACCACGTCCCAGCGCAAGGACATGTCCTGCGTCTGGTTGTAATAGGTCAGAAGCTCTTTCCAGGGCGAGCTTAGATCCTTGTAGGCGGCAAGCGCCGCGACCAACGCCCCCAGCGACACCGAACCTTGCAGCACCAGCAGTCCACCCACCAGATAGAACATGAACGGGGTCAGCTGAGAGATGAAGTTGTTTATGAATTTCATAAAGAACTTCTTCTGGTAGATTTCAAACCGGATGCCGAACAACCGCCCCAACTGATCCGAGATCATCGCGCGGCGATAACGCCAGCCACCATTTGTACGCAGGGTTGCCGCACCCGCAGCGTTCTCACCGATTTGGGCGGCAAGAATCCGTACTTCCTGAATACGCTTTTTGTTCAATAGATTGATTTGGCGTTGCAGTTTGGGAATCAGCCAAGCCTGCAACGGGATCAGCGCCACCGCAGCCAAGCCGAACCAGATACTTTGCAAAAACAGAAAAGTCAGGATCGTGATCATCTGACCGGCCTGCAATACCGGCTGGCTGATCGCGTCGCCCATCAACCCGCCCATCGGTTCGCTTTCAGCGGTGATCATCGACACCATCTCACCCTGACTAACCCGCTCAAAATAAGGTTGGGGAAAGCGCAGGGCACGGCTGATCAATTGATAGCGAAAGCGCCGCAGCATCCGTTCGCTCAACACACCTTTCATTGTGTTGATGCGCATTTTCATCAGGCCATGCCCCAGCACGGCCGCCAAAAAGGCAAAGCACAGGATCAGCAAAAAGTTCGTCTGTGTCATCGTATAACCCAAGACGATCACGTCCGGGTTCGGCGCGCCAATTGCGTCGTTGATGATGCGTTTTGGCAGTTCCAGTGTCAGATAAAGCAGCGGGAACAACGTCGCTGTCACGGCCAGCAAGATCAACTGGTCGCGCTTGGAATACTTCCAGATAAAGCGGAAAATCGTGCGTTCTATGGAACCTGCCCCTGCTGTTGACCGACGACGCGGTTCAGATGTTATCCACGCAAATTCAACAGCATGACTCTACTGCCATCCAGACATAATAAGCAATTTTTTTCCCCAAAATGCGAATTCTTAAACTTATGTGAACTAGTTCATTTACGTATGCCCTTTTATTTGCCTAGAGTGGGCATCAGGACGATATCGGGAGGGTTCTTTTGACTGCCAGTTTTGGCGCAGTGTTCCTTATGCTTTGCCTGTTGCTTGTTAAGCATATGTTCGCTGACTATTACCTCCAGACTCCGAAAATGCTTGCTGGACGAGGTGAGTATTTTCATTTGGGACGGGCTCAACACGCAGCGGTGCATGTTTTGGGCTCAATCCTTGTGTTTGCCATATTCGGCGCTCCGCTGTCCTTCATCCTGATCGTTGCAGCGCTGGAGTGGATCATCCATTTCAATATCGATTTCGTCAAAGCCAGCTATTCTGACAAAAACCAGCTTAAGCCGACACAAGCCGCCTTTTGGCGCGCCGCCGGGTTGGATCAGTTGATGCACAACCTGACCTATGTGGCGATGGTCTGGGCCTGGGTCATTTTTGCCGCAAGCTGATGCAGGTTAAGCCGCGTCATCCACAGCTCCTGCCCTGAAGGCCCTAAGCCACATCCGATCCAACGCGTCGA
This sequence comes from Ruegeria sp. CDSA021, assembly GCF_059612325.1. Lineage (NCBI taxonomy): Bacteria > Pseudomonadati > Pseudomonadota > Alphaproteobacteria > Rhodobacterales > Roseobacteraceae > Ruegeria > Ruegeria sp. CDSA021. The sequence goes on along the minus strand of NZ_JBXWQJ010000002.1, from coordinate 42,325 downwards.
TTTCTGTTGGATCGAACCTATGTTCAACTTCCCAGTACCTGCCTGAAACGACATAATATCCCAGGTCATGCTCAACCTGCCGCGCTGCACGCATTCCGGTTGTGTCAACAACAGGTCGCGCAGATAGATTAGACAGGCTGACCGATGGAAACACCAATCGACTGGGCCCATTGGACAACCGCACGGCTCTACATCCTTGTGCGGCAGCAAAAAGCCCAAGACGCGCAGACTTGGCTTCAAGCGATCGCAGGGTTACATCGTCCCGCAACGGATCTGCAGCTCCGGTCCCATAAAAATGGGTCCGCGCCGAACCCGAATACATCATATCGCATCCCAAAAACGCCAATACATCCGGTTTCAAAGCCGACAGCGCCCAATACCCTGCCGTGAACGCCATCGTGCCACCAGCGTAGACAAACCCGCCATAGGCGTTCTGCCTAGGAACATAGTCTTTCGCCGTAACGATGCACTGAGCGTCTGTTGTGTCCGACGGGCGCCTTTCATGTGGGAAATCTTCGGGGTGGATCAGATAATCCCAATCCTTGCGGATTCGCCACGCGTTGTTAATAGCGACGATATGTGTGAAGGGTTTACGCGACCATGTCCGCGCTTCCATGGCTGACGGGGCACTGCCCAGGATCAGAACTTTGGTCTGTTTGTCGGTCATAGCAGGGCCACCTTCTTTGCCAGCCCCGCATGACATAGATCGTTTACGGCTATGGGCTAGCCCAGCACCGAGAAACTGCTTTCTTCGTTGATCGGACGTTTGCGCGAATAGAAGCCCACATCGATGTTCCGCTTGATATAAGGCAACTCGAATTGCAGCGGCTCTGCGTCGTGATCAGCGCCACCCTCGCAATAGGCGATCAGGGCCGTCATCATCTTACCCGCAATCGGCGCATTCTTATACTGGTTCCCGCTGGAACCGCAGGCCATGTAGAATCCCGGCAGGCAGGATTTGTCATAGATCGGAATCCAGTCGGTAGACGCATCATAGAGGTCAACAACGCCCCGCGTTTTCGACGGAATACCAAGGCTGGGGACTCGTTGCGCATAGCGCATAGCCTGTGTGGTCCATTGGTCAGTAAACTCTCGGTTATAGTTCACATCGTCCTCGCACCACTGATGCGGATCACATTCTGGGTCTTCCGATCCGACAAGGATATGGTTGCCATGTTCCGGGCGGCAATAACACGCGATGTCGCTGTCCGACACGATGGTTCCGTCATTTTCGAAATCGAACCCTTCAGGCGCGGGAACGTGGACAACCTCTTGCCGCAAAGGCCGGGTTTTGATGGTCATGTCGTCCAGAACACCGGCCATCTCGTTGATGATCGCCGAGCCCGGCCCCGCAACATTGACAACAACCTTGGCGTGGATTTCCTCACCCGACGCCAGCTTAACGCCGGAAACGCGCCCGCCCTGGGTCAGGATTTCCGTGACTTCAGCACCTGTTCGCACCTCGGCCCCATGCTGTTTCGCAGCGTCCATCAGGTTTTGCGCCGACAACGCCGGGTCGGTGACATATCCCGCCTGAGGCCAATAAACACCACCCGTCATCTTACGCCCATTGGGCTGTCCGAACTCGGGATCATCCATACGGCGCGCCGGGGCAAAACTGTCCAGTGAGTAAACTGGTAGACGTTCCACCACTTTCTCACCCGACCATTCCTCGAACGGACAATCCAAATCGGAAGAATTGCGCATGTGTTTTTCCAGCAGCCCGTTCGCTTCTGTCTTCATGACCAGGCAGCCGGTTTCGCGGAACTGGGCCAGGTTGGCGTCCTCTGGCAGACCCAGATAGTCGGCCCAGTCGCGCCAGTAATGATAGCCTTCCCACGCAAAAGCTGTTCCGTCGAAGGTCGAATAATGCATTCGGATTATTGCACAGGACCCGGCGGTTGAGCCGTGCCCAACCTGAGTGTTCCGATCCAGAGACAGAGTTTTCCACCCCGCCTTGGACATCTCGAACGCAATGGCCGCGCCGATCACGCCCGTGCCGATGATGATTGCGTCTGGTTGGCTCATGTCGGGTCTCCTTTCCAAAAACGCATTGAATATGCGCTGAATTCTTCAATTTCTTCGGGTTTAGCCTCAACGCCGGTGAAAGCGTAGAGGTAATGCGGAACCATAGAAATCCGCGTCTCTATGGGTTCGTTCAATTGCGCCAGATCGTAACCAATCTGCATGTAATACAATACACGCGCGCGGGTTTCAGCTTCGATCTCGGAATAGCCATAACGGGCAAACATGGCGTGCAGTGCCTCAAGCCGTCGCGCGTCCGATTGGTCCAGCGCCCGCCGCACTTTGCCAGACTTGCGCGCCCAATCGCGCACGGCAAAGTCCAGTGCGGTATCAAACAGATCGGTGTTCACAACGCACCGATGCACATTGCAGACCGCCGCCGTGATTGTCTCGGCCGGGGCTTCGGCCTGTGCGACCAACGCTGCAGTGTTGGTCGCCTGCCAGCGGGCCAGAAGGGCATCCATCAGCTCCTGCCGCGACTTGAAGTACCAATAGAAAGATGAGCGCGATACGGCCATCCGTTCGGCTAGGTTCAGAACCTTGATCTGGTCCACGCCGTCCGAAATCAGCACATCCATCGCCACATTCAGCCAATCGTCACGCGTAACCTTGACGTTGCCGGTCAAGGGTTCGGCCTCGGGATCATCGCGATGAAGGACAGGTTTAGTTTTCATTCAACTCTCCGGCGGTGCGCCGCCTTCGGCGGTACGGCGATCAATAAAGTCGCGCAAAGCACCCAACCGATCATTGTCATCGGCGGGTGCCTTGAAGTCGTTTAGGATGCCCTTCCAAACAGCCGTCGCTCGATTGTTGGCATCCACTGCGCCACGTTCAGTCCACGTACCAAAGTTAGCGTAGTCATGGAGATGTGGTTGATAGAACTCAGTATTGTAGCGCTCCATTGTCTGACTTGAGGCAAAGAAGTGACCACTGGGCTCGACCTCACGCAAGGCTGTGTCAAAACCGATCTCGGCGTTGCCCGCCTGTGCGCCCGCGCAGAGCTCGGCCACCATGTTGAGCACTTCTGCATCGCAGACCAACTTTTCGAAGGACACGGTCAATCCGCCCTCGAGCCAGCCAGCGGAGTGAATGATCACGGTTGCACCAGACATAAGGCAGCCCCAAAGGCCGAACTGGTTCTCATTCGCCGCCTGTACATCGTTGATGTTTGACGCGGATCCGGCAGCAGACCGCCATGGCAAGCCAAGGTGCCGCGCCAATTGGCCCGCCGCCAAAGAGGCCTGGAAATGCGAAGGCGTCCCGAATGCTGGGGCACCAGATTTCATGTCCACATTGCTTGTGAACGTTCCATAACAGACCGGAGCACCGGGTTTGGCTAGTTGCGTCAGGGTCAAAGCGGCAAGCGCCTCGGCATGGGACAACGTGATCGCCCCGGCCACCGTAATCGGCGCCATGGCACCCATCAGGGTGAATGGCGTGATGATCGACATCTGACCATGCCGCGCAAAGTCGATCAGACCTTGCGCCATTGGAATATCCAACGTGCGGGGACTGTTGGTGTTGATGATCGTGTAACAATGCGCGTCGCCTTGAAACTCATCATCCGAAAGGCCGCGGGCTGTGGACAGCATCTCAAAGCAATCCATCACCTGGGGTGTGCCGCGCGAGAAAAAGAACGGGAACTTGTCCGTCAACTCCATCTGCGCTTGCGAGGTAAAATAGTGGCGCAGATGGGTTGGTACATCCTGCGGCTCGACCTGAGGCGAGATCATCTGGAATACGTCGAAATGATGCGTAAGCTTCAGAAACTCCAGATAATCCTGACCTGTCGCGGGGCGTCGCCCCCGTTCCAGATCGGTTGCGTTCGGAGCCCCGGCACCGGGCTGGAAGACCAGAGAACCTAGTTCAAGCGTGAAATCCCGCCGCCGCGCGCCCGCCCTACAGGCGATGGACTTTGGGGCTGAGGCCACGGCGGCCTCGACCATCTCGCGCCCGATGAAGACCATTTCGCTGTCTTCATCCACGCGCGCGCCACCTTGTTTGAAAAGCTTGCGTGCTTCGGGCAGCAAGGTTTTTACACCCAGCTCTTCCAACGTGCGCAAAGCAGTCTCATGCATGTCGGCGATCTGATCCGCCGGGAAGACTTCCATTTGCGGGAAAGGGTTCCTGAGCTGGCGATAGTTCACGTCGCGGCTGGGCTGCGGGGCAGGCTCACCCCCCCGCCCTCGCCGCCTGCGTCCTCGGTTCGGTGCGGTCATGGTCAGCCTCGCATCGCTTTGCCCTGCGGGTCGTACGGCGACGGCGCAATCACGCGCGCGGACCGTTCCACGCCAACCACGTGGACGGACAATTCCGTGCCTGGCTCAGCCTTGTCGCGATCGATCAAGGCCATCGCCATCGATTTGCCAGTATAGTGCCCGTAGCCGCCCGAAGTCACAAAGCCTACACGTTCACCATTGGCCCAGATCGGCTCGTACCCGCTGGCATCCGCGTCAACCGCATCGATTTCCAACGTCGCCTGCACCTGTGCCGGACCATTGCCGTCACGTTCAGCAAGCGCGGCCTCTTTGCCGACAAACTCTTTTCCCCAATCAATCCAACGATCCATGCCGGTCATGCCGGGTGTATAGGCTTGCGTGAACTCCGCAGACCAAATGCCAAAGCTTTTTTCCAGCCGGGTCGACCCCATGGCGTTGAAACCAACCTCGCGAATGCCCTCTTCGGCTCCCGCATCCAACAAGATACGGCGCAGTTTGATATGGTCGCCATAGCGGCAGTTGAGTTCATACCCTTTTTCACCCGTCACCGACATGCGCGCCACGCGTGCCCGGACAAGGCCGATGTCGAAATCACCACAACCCATGAATTTCAGGCCAGAGATATCCTGTTCCGCCAATTTCTCGACAACCGCCTGCGAATTCGGTCCAACCACGGCGAAGCCGCAGTATTCCTCGCCCAGATCGCGCAGATCAACGCCGTCGATCATGTGATCATCGAACCAGCGCATGTGCCAGGTGCGCAGATAATAGCTGCCCATGATCCACCAGGTGCCGTCGCCCCAGTTCAACACGGTCAAATCACCCTTGAGCCGCCCGTCTTCACCCAGCATGGGGGCCAGTTTTGCACGCCCCGGCGCAGGCAGTTTCGAGGCCATCACCTTGTCTAGCCACGCTTGGGCATTCGGGCCGGTCACTTCAAACCGAGAAAAGCCTGAGATATCCATAAGGCCCACCCCTTCGCGGATGGCCTTACATTCCTCGGCCACGATGTCATGCGCATTGGATCGCTTGAGCGTCGGCGTTTCCTCGAACCCTTTTGACGCAAAATACAGTGGCACCTCCAGATCCCAGCTGACGCCCCATTTGCAGCCCGCCTCAGTCATCGCGTCATGCGCCGGGGCCATCTTGAGCGGGCGGCCTGCGGGCAGTTGTTCGTTCGGATAGGTCATCACGAAACGGCGGGAATAGAACTGCCCAGTGGTTTCCCTGATGTATCGTTTGTTCTGCGCAAAGTCGCCATAGCGCGCCACATCCATTGACCAGGCGTCTGCCTCGGGTTCACCGTGAATCATCCATTCGGCCAGTGTCTTGCCAACACCGCCGCCCTGCAGGAAGCCCGCCATCACCGCACAGGCCGACCAATAGCCGCGCTTGCCCGGGACTGGCCCGACAAGCGGATTACCATCCGGTGAGAACGTAAAAGCCCCGTTCACCCATGTCTTGATGCCAACGTTCTGAATTGACGGATAGCGTTCAAAGCCCAGCGTCAATTCGTTCTCGATCCGGTCCAGTTGTTCCTGAAACAACTCTTCCCCATAGTTCCAGGGCGCGCCGTCCATGGCCCAGTGTTCGTGATCGACCTCGTAGATGCCAATCAGAACACCCTTTTGGTCCTGCCGCATATAGGTGAACCCTTCGAGGTCCACGGTCATCGGCATCTCGAAATCTGCCTGTGCAATCTCTGGAACTGTATCGGTAATCAGATAGTGGTGTTTCAAAGGCGAGACCGGCAGCTCGACCCCAGCCATGCGACCCACTTGCTTGGCCCACAAGCCCGCGGCATTGACCACATGTTCGCAAGTGATGGTGCCCTTGTCGGTTACAACCTGCCAGCCGTCATCTGTCTGGATCAGTTCCTCGACTTTGGTTTCCTCATAATACTCAGCACCGCGCTTCCGGGCCGCTGTCGCATAAGCCTGCACTGTTCCGGTTGTGTCGATATATCCCTCGCGGTCCGCCCACATGGCCCCCAGAACGCCATCGGTGGACATGATCGGGCAACGTTTCTGCGCCTCTTGCGGTGTCAGCAACTCACAATCGTCAATGCCGATAGACTGGAAAATGCGGTAATTGGCCTGCAACCATTCCCACCGTTCGGGCGTTCCGGCAAGGGTCAGTCCACCGGTCATATGCAAACCGATATTCTGGCCCGATTCCTTTTCGATCTCGCTGAGCAGGTCGATTGTGTAGGCCTGCAATGTCGCCATGTTCGGGTCCGCATTCAGCGCATGGATGCCGCCAGCCGCGTGCCACGAGGAACCCGATGCAAGTCGCCGCCGCTCGAGCATCACAACATCGGACCAGCCAAACTTGGCCAGGTGATACAGAACCGAGGCTCCGACGACCCCGCCCCCAATAACCACAACGCGATACTGCGATTTCATCCGAACCTCCCCAAAACAGAATCTGGGTAGACGCTAGTAGCACTGTTCACCTCTGTCTAGACATTTCTGTACAGTCTAAGTCGGCGGGAAATAAGGTCCTGGAATCCTGGTAGCTAAAGCTTGGCGCTGGGGCGGGACTGGATGTTTTCAAACCACGCGATTGTGGCTGCGTTGTCCTCAGGGATTCGCATTTTGATCACCCGCGCAAAATCGACAAAAACAAAGGTCGAGATATCGGCCAGAGTGAACCCATCCGCTGCGATAAATTGGCTTTCCGTCAACCGGGCCTCCAACAGATCGAAAAACCGCGCCACACGGTCTTTTCCACGCTGCGCCAATTCCGGGATTTGTACATAGTTGTACGGGCCAGGAATGGCGCGATCCTTGAAGGCCGGGTGGCTGTTGCGCAAGGTTTCGGCAACGGGCACACCGCCCTGCTGTTCGACAATCGCATTCCACATCAGGACCAGACCTTTTTCATCCGGAGTTCGGCCCATCAAAGGTGGTTCTGGACAACGCGCCTCAAGATATGTGGCGATACCCAGGTTCTCAGTCAGAACCGTGCCGTCATCCGTGACCAGAACCGGAACTGTTGCGTGTGGATTGACAGTACGGAACGCCCCGCTCAGTTGTGCGCCTTCAGCGATCGAGATCTCTCGGGTCTCTACTTCAAGCCCTTTTTCCGCAATGAACATGCGTGCGCGACGAGGGTTGGGGGCCGTTGAGCAATCGTAGAAAATCATTCCTGCGGCCCTTTCCGATCAACGGCGGTAGATGAAGCATCGCCCGTCAACTGCGCCTGAAGGCAACGGCATTTCTGTCAACCCGTCGAAATACATCCGATCACTTGAAACCATCAGGCCACCCGGTGCCAGCAATGGTTCGATCAACGGCGACACGAACCGCGCAAACTTGTCGTTCTTTTCGCGGTTATGGCCGCCCAGATCTGCGTGGATCAGACTGGCCGTTGCGCCAAACCGGTCAACGGATGCCGGCAGCGTTTCGCGCACATCGCCCAGAATCACCCGATCCTCGGGCGGGGTCGAGTCGGGATGCGAGGCGACCGCGCGTTCGAACACATAAACCGGACGCTCATCGATGTGCTGCACAAGATGGTGATACGTGCGGCCATTGCCCAGGCCAAGTTCGAACACAGGGCCGGTCATATCCGCAGTGTGCGCGATCGCGTAGTCCAGACAGGCACGTTGCGACACCATGCGGTCGATGAACAGATCCAGGCGGCTTTGATTCTCGGACACCGGCAAATATCTCCTTGATACTATTCGGAAGCATAGATGCGCCCGATGCGGCCCTAGATGACAAATTCTCAAGACTTTGTGTAGCGATGAAGCCCAAAGTTTCACAATTCCGCGACATTTCAGCATAAGAACGGGTTTGACTAGATGGGCGGAACCGCGCGACACTGACGAAAAAATCACGGGGAGTTGAATTAACCGATGTCACCTATTGGCCAAACGGGTAGAAAACCCGCATGAACGCGTTGTTGTCCGTCAGAAACCTCAGCATTGGCTTTGGTACGGGCAATTCCGTGGTCACGGATGTGAACTTCGACGTTGAGGCCGGTCAGACACTTGCACTGGTGGGTGAATCCGGATCGGGCAAAACAATCACATGCCGGGCTGCATTGCGTATTCTACCCCGGTCGGCACAGATCCGCAGCGGCACTATTACCCTGAACGATTCCAAAGGGATGTGTGAATTGACGTCGGTCTCTGAACGCGAGATGCGCAACGTTCGCGGCAATCGGGTTTCGATGATTTTTCAGGAACCCATGCGTTCGCTGTCTCCCCTTCACAAGATCGGCAATCAGGTCAGCGAGGTCCTGTGGCTGCATCGCGGCTTGTCCGAAGCCGAGGCCCGCAAAGAAGTTCTGACCCAGTTTGACCGCGTGGGTTTCCCGGACCCACAGCGCGCATATGACTCCTACCCGTTCGAGCTGTCGGGCGGTATGCGACAGCGCGCCATGATCGCCATGGCGATGGTATCCAAGCCTGAACTGCTGATTGCGGACGAACCAACCACGGCGCTGGACGTAACTACACAGGCGCAGGTTCTGGGCCTTATCAAGGAATTGCAGCGCGAGACCGGCATGGCGCTGATCCTTGTGACGCACGATCTTGGCGTCGTTGCCAACATGGCCGAACAGGTTGTCGTCATGCATAAGGGCCGCATCATGGAGGCAGGCCCAGCCGCACCGATCCTCACCGCCCCGGCGCACCCCTATACAAAGCAATTGTTCGATGCCGCACCTGAAATTCCGGATCAGGATGCCGTGGGTATTCCGATGCCGAACGAAGATCTGATTCTTCAGATGACGGGCGTGTCCAAGACTTATACCATGCGATCCAGCAAGGGATGGCAGTCCGAAAAGGCGATCTATGCCTGTCGCGGCGTTGACTTGAACCTGGCACGCGGCAAGACGCTGGCCATTGTCGGTGAGAGCGGATCGGGAAAAACGACTGCGGCCCGGATTGCCCTTGGTGCCGAATTGCCCGATCCCGGCGGCGAAGTTCTGTTTCGAACCGCGCCCGACGTCGATCCTATCACCGTGCACAGCATGACCCGCGCCCAGCGCACGGCGTTTCAGCGCAAGGCGCAGATGGTGTTTCAAGACCCCTACAGCTCGCTCAGCCCCCGAATGCGCATTCAGGACGCGATGACCGAGCCGCTTGAGATCCACAGGATCGGCACAACAGCCGAACAGCGTGACAAGGCCGCCGAAATGTTGCAGCGCGTTGGCCTGACCGAAGACATGCTTAAACGCTATCCTCATGCCTTTTCCGGCGGACAACGGCAGCGCCTGTCCGTGGCCCGCGCCATGATGCTGGACCCGCAGCTGATTGTGTGTGACGAACCCACATCGGCTCTGGATGTCTCGGTTCAGGAACAGATCCTGTCCTTGCTGGAACACCTACAGGACAGTCTGAACCTGTCTTACCTGTTCATTTCCCACGATCTGGCCGTTGTCGCCCGGATCGCTGACGAAGTTGCCGTTATGCGGCGCGGTCTGATTGTCGAACAGGCCCCGCCCGAAACGCTTTTCTACAATCCACGCCATCCTTACACCAAGGCGCTGATTGCCGCTCAACCCGAACCCGACATCAATCGCCCGATCGACCTGAAACTGGTTTCTCTGGGGGCCGGCGCGCCGGACAGTTGGGATGAAGCCTTTCGTTTCTCGGACACCGTGATACCCTCACTGGTGGAATTGGAACCGGGCCATAAGGTACGTTGCCATGTTTAAGACCACTCGCCCCCTGATCCTGGCCGCAGCACTGGCCCTGTCGGGGATGCTGCCCGCTACGGCAGAAACCCTTCCTACGCCTCAGGAAAGCGCCTTCTGGAGCACCGAGGTGGACGCCGGCAATCTTCCGCCCATTGAAGAGCGCATTCCCAAAGAACCGCTGGTTGTTGATCTGGCCGCTAAAGGCCGCGAATTCGGAACCCAAGGCGGCACCCTGCGTACGATGGTGACGCGGTCGAAAGATATCCGCCACATGGTTGTCTACGGGTATGCTCGCCTCGTCGGTTACAATCAGGACTATGAAATTGTTCCTGACCTGCTGGCCTCGTTTGAAAATGAAGACAATCGCAAGTTCACTTTGAAACTGCGGGAAGGTCACAAATGGTCAGACGGATCGCCCTTCACCTCGGAAGATTTCCGCTATTGGTGGGAAGACGTAGCCAATAACGAATTGCTCAGCCCTTCGGGCCCGCTTGAATTTCTGATCGTCGACGGCAAGTCACCCACGGTTGCTTTCCCGGACGAGAGCACAGTGATCTTCGAATGGGAGGATCCCAATCCGGATTTCCTGCAAACGCTGGCCCAAGCACGGCCACCCTTTATCTACCGGCCGTCCGCCTTCCTCAAACAGTACCACGAGAAATACGCCGATCCCGAGGAACTTGCCTTTCTAGTTGAAGATGCAAGGGTCAAAAGCTGGGCCGCGCTGCACAACAAGCTGGACAACCTCTACAAATTCGACAACCACGAATTGCCGACACTGCAGCCATGGCTAAACGCAAGTTCGGGCAAAAAGATTCGTCATAACTTTGTGCGTAACCCCTATTACCACCGTATCGACAGTAATGGGGTGCAGCTGCCCTATATCGACGTAGTCGAGATGGAGATTGTGGCCCCCGGTCTGGTGGCCGCGAAAACCAATGCCGGTGAGAGCGATTTGCAAGGCCGTGGTCTGGCTTTTCGCGATGCATCGATCCTGAAAAAAGGCGAGGCACAAGGCGGCTACAAGACGCTGCTTTGGAAAACCGGGGTGGCATCGCAAATCGCGATCTATCCCAATCTTAACTTTTCCGATGACGTCTGGCGTGAAGTGCTTCGTGATGTTCGTGTGCGGCGTGCCTTGTCGTTGGCGATCGACCGGAATACGATCAATCAGGCTTTGTATTTCAAACTGGCACATCCCGCCGCGATGTCGGTCCTGCCTGCCTCACCTTTCTACAACGATGACAATGCCAAGGCTTGGGCGCAGTTCGACATCGATCAGGCCAATGCCCTGCTGGACGAGGCTGGCTTGGATCAGCGCAACAAGCATGGCATCCGTCTGTTGCCCGATGGCCGTCCGATGGAGTTAATCATCGAAACCGCCGGTGAAAGGCAAGAAGTCGAGAATGCCTTGCAGATTGTCACCGACAACTGGCGCGACATTGGGGTCAAACTGGTGATGCGCCCTCTGGACCGTGACATTCTGCGCAACCGGGTGTTTGCCGGCAATTCGATGGCGTCGGTCTGGTTTGGATGGGATGACGGCATTCCGCAAGCACACACGTCACCCTCCTATCTGGCACCCACAGATCAGGTGTTCCTGGCCTGGCCGAAATGGGGTCAGTATTACCAGACAGGCGGTGAAGTTGGCGAAGCCCCCGATTTGCCCGAAGCCGCACGCCTGATGGAACTGGCTCATGACTGGGAAGTCGCTTCAAGCGCTGAAGAACGCACAGCTGCCTGGACGGAAATGCTGAAAATACATGCGGATCAACTGTATGCGATTGGCATCCTGAACGGTGCACCACAGCCAATCGTTGTCTCGAACCGTCTGCGCAACGTGCCGGAACAGGCCATGTGGGCATGGGAACCCGGCGCGCATTTTGGTGTCCATCGCCCGGACGAGTTCTTTTTCGCCGACTGAGCAGGAGCAGCAACATGGTCATGCTGCGCTATGCGGTGTATCGCTTTTTCACGATGCTGCTGACACTGTTGGTGGTTTCGGTTATGGTTTTCACAATTATCAACCTGCCGCCCGGTGACTACCTGAGCAACCAGATTGCCGAGCTTCAGGCATCCGGCCAGTCTGCGGGCGTAGCCAAGGCAGAGTTTCTGCGCGCGGAATACGCCCTGGATCGCCCCATTTGGGAGCAATACCTGATCTGGATCGGGTTCTGGCCCGGGCCGCACGGGTTCTCTGGGTTGATTCAGGGCAACTATGGCTGGTCTTTCGAATTTGACCGCCCGGTTTCCGAAATCGTCGGGGACACCCTCTGGCTTACAGTGGTGGTCAATTTGGCCGCGATCCTGTTTGTCTATGCCGTGGCTCTGCCCCTTGGCGTGATCGCCGCTGCTCGGTCGCGGACATGGATCGACTACACATCGGCCTTTGTGGGGTATCTGGGTCTGGCGACGCCGAACTTCCTGCTGGCACTGATCCTGTTCTACTACGGACACCAATATTTCAATCTTCCCATCGGGGGTCTGATGGATCCTCGGTTCGAAGGCGAGCCTATGAGTTGGGATAAACTGAAGTCCATCCTCATTCATTTGATCGTGCCGACCTTTGTCATCGGCACCTCAGGAGCCTCGGCGATGATGCAGCGTCTGCGGGCGAATATGCTGGACGAGCTTGGCAAGCCCTACGTGGAAACAGCGATTGCCAAAGGCATGGCCCCATCGCGGATGCTGACCAAATACCCCCTTCGTGTGGCGTTCAACCCTTTCGTGGCTGATATCGGCAACCTGCTGCCGTCGATGGTGTCGGGATCAGTTCTGGTTTCAGTGGTTCTGGGTTTGCAAACCATCGGCCCAACGCTGCTGACGGCTTTGAAAACGCAGGATCAGTTCCTTTCAGCTTTCATCCTGATGTTCGTCGCCTTGCTGACGCTGATCGGTACGATGATCTCCGATATCCTGCTGGTGATGCTGGATCCTCGCATTCGATATGAGGGGCGCGAAGCATGACCGACCGCCCTGACAATCGCTATGTCGATGACGCTCCGTTCGATCCGCAAGCCTCCATTCAGCAGTTGGAGCGCGCCGATCTGGATGCACCTAACTGGGTGCTGGTGTGGCGCAAGTTTCGAACCCACAAGCTTGGCCTGATCTCAGGCGTTTTCCTGCTGTTGTGTTATCTGATGCTGCCCTTTGCCGGGTTTATAGCGCCGTACGGGCCCAATGATCGCAATGGCGAACACCTCTATGCCCCGCCACAATCGGTTCACTGGTTCCACGAAGGCGAATTCATCGGCCCCCATGCCTATCCCATCGTCGCCGAGGCCGACATGGAAACATTCCAGTGGAAGTTTGTCCCCGACCCGGATGACCCACGCCCGATCAAGTTCTTCTGCGAAGGATCCGAATACTGGCTGGCCGGTCTTATCGCCTCCGACACCCATCTGTTCTGCCCTCCCGAAGGTGCCACTCTGTTCCTGTGGGGGTCTGACAGGCTGGGGCGCGATATCTTCAGCCGTATCCTCTATGGCGCGCAACTGTCGCTGACAGTTGGTTTGATTGGTATTTCTGTGTCGTTCTTTCTGGGCATCCTGTTCGGGTCGATAGCCGGTTATTTCGGCGGGCGTATAGATTGGATCATCAACCGGGTTATCGAGATCCTGCGCTCATTGCCGGAACTGCCTCTGTGGCTTGCTCTGTCGGCCGCCGTGCCGTCGAACTGGAGCCCCGTCGCGGTCTTCTTCATCATCTCAATCATCCTTGGCATCCTTGACTGGCCAGGCCTCGCACGTTCAGTCCGGGCCAAGTTCCTGTCTTTGCGCGAGGAGGAGTATGTGCGCGCGGCCGAGATGATGGGCGCAAGTTCGGGCCGGGTGATCCGAAAGCACCTTCTACCGAATTTCATGTCACACCTGATCGCGTCGGCCACATTGTCGATCCCGGCCATGATCCTGGGGGAAACGGCGCTTAGTTTCCTTGGGCTGGGATTGCGTGCGCCTGCCGTCAGCTGGGGTGTGATGCTGAATGACGCACAGAACCTTGCCTCGATCGAGATCTACCCGTGGACGGCCATTCCAATGCTGCCGATCATCGTGATCGTACTGGCGTTCAACTTCCTGGGTGACGGGCTGCGCGACAGTCTGGACCCCTATCAGCAATGAGCCTTCTAGCTACTCTTCCTTCGACGGACAGCTACCGCAAGGTCGGCGCGGGCGCTCTTCCAAGCGCTTTCGCCGTGTCCGAGCTGGCCACCGCCAGCTTTGCGACTGTAGGTCAGCAAATGACCCGACTGATGCAAGCGCTCAACCTGTCCACAAAGGAACCAGAGGTCATCGTCGATCACCGGCTGGCCTCTCTTTGGTTCGGCTATTCCTTCAAACCAGACGGTTGGGACATGCCAAGCCTGTGGGATGCGGTCGCGGGCGACTATAAGGCTTCAGACGGGTGGATCCGACTGCACACCAACTTGCCGCGTCACCGAGAGGCCGCACTGAAAGTCCTTGGCACTCCGCCCGAGCGGGCAGCCGTCACAAACGCCGTTAAGTCCTGGGCGATTGCGGATCTTGAAACCACTGTCGTCGCAGAAGGCGGTGTGGCAGCGGCCATGCGCAGTCGCACCGAGTGGCTTGAACACCCGCAAGGCCGTGCCGTGTCACGCGATCCGCTGATTGGCTGGCAGGGGCCGCGCTATGTCAAACTACGCGATAGGCCGCAGGCAACCGCCGAACGTCCGCTTGCGGGACTACGCGTGCTTGACCTGACCCGGGTTCTGGCCGGTCCGGTCTCGACCCGTACACTTGCCGGTTTTGGGGCCGAGGTCCTGCGTATCGACCCGCCAGACTGGGACGAACCGGGGGTGATCCCCGATATCTCGCTGGGGAAACACTGTACCTATCTGAACCTGAAGGCAGAAGATGGTCTGAAGCGGCTGCAAGAGCTGATGTCTCAAGCGGATGTATTTGTACATGGGTATCGGCCCGGCGCGCTGGACGCTTTGGGCCTGACCCGGGCCAAACGCGACGAGTTGGCTCCGAACCGGATCGAAGTCACACTGGATGCTTATGGCTGGCAGGGCCCGTGGTCCACCCGGCGCGGTTTTGACAGCCTTGTGCAGATGAGCGCGGGCATTGCCCATACCGGCATGGGCTGGGCGCAGGCAGACAAACCGACCCCCCTGCCGGTTCAGGCCCTGGATCACGCAACAGGTTACTTGATGGCTGCCGCCGTTCTGTCAGCCTTGTCAGAGGCCGCATCGGGCAACTCCATCATGCACGCCCACCTGTCCCTTGCCCGAACTGCTGAACTTTTGGCCGTGCTCGGTAAGGACGATGCCGAAGCAGCACCAATCAATCCGACGTCTAAAGATTACAACGCGGAACCAGAAGCCTCCGGCTGGGGTCCCGGTCATCGCCTCAACCCTGCCCTGCAAGTCGGTGAGGCATCAATGCGCTGGGATCTGCCTGCGTCGAAACTGGGCACATCAAAGCCCGTCTGGCCCTTTACCGTCAGTTGACCCAACCGCGGCGCGGAACGCGCGACTGGGTCCAACATTTCATGAGGCGTCTCGTCAGAGACGTTCCTCAAAATGGCGGGAGAACGGCCTAGCGGTCGTCACCTCCCGGGCCGATATCGTCCAGATAATCCTCGTCAATTGCCGCCTGTACCGCACCGGTCACGGCTTCACGCTGTTTCGGCGTCAGATCCTCGGCCTCTTTTCCGTCCGCCAGCCTGACGGTGACTTCGCGATGGGCAAACTTGATGCCTTCCCGGGCAAACAGCTCGCGGATTTCCTGATAGACCTTCTTGCGCACCAACCACTGATCGCCCGGCTTGGTCATGAATTTGACCCGGATAATCATCGCGGAATCCTGCATTTCAATCACGCCCTGGGATTTCAGGGGCTGGATGAAGTTGTCTCCAATCACTGGATCGCTCAGCAATTCCTGACCCAGTTTCTTGATCAACTTGCGCACCTTCTCGACATCCGTGTCATAGGTCACGCGCAAGGGCAGCTTCATGATCACCCAATCGCGGGAATAGTTGGTCAGCACCTTGATCTCACCAAAGGGAATGGTGTTCAGCGCACCCAGATGATGCCGCAGTTGCATGGACCGGACCGAGATCTTCTCGACCGTGCCTTTTACATCCCCGATGTCGATATATTCGCCTTTGCGGAACGCATCATCCAACAGGAAGAACGCACCCGAAAAGATGTCGCGCACAAGTGTTTGCGACCCAAAGCCTACGGCCAGACCCACCACACCGGCACCCGCAAACAATGGGCTGACATTGATGCCCAGCTCCAGCAGAACGATCAACACAATCGTCACAACGACAACGGCCAAAATCGCACCCCGGAACAAGGGCAACAGGGTTGCAAGACGGCTTTGACCGCCTTCGCCGCCTTCATCGCCCAGTTCAGCCTCGGTTCCGTCATCGACTTCTTCGGCAATCTTGCTGTCGATCCAGATGCGGAAGAAGTGGAAGAGAATGTACCCGATGAAGATGATGACCATCACATCCAACGCACGTTCGACCAGCAGGTCCTGGCTCCAGTCCGCATCGGGATACCAAATCACCACAAGCGCGTAGGCGCCGATGACAAAGGCCAAGATTCCAGCCACGCGACGGGCCAAATCTTCATACGTCAGAAGGTACTGTTTGCGCTGCTCGGATTCCGGCGTTTCCGCCGGCTCGGCATCTTCATCCTCAGCGGTGGTTTCTACATTTATCTCGTCGATCATGCGCGAGCGGTCGAAGTACCGCTCCAGCAGATAGTTCATCGCGCCATAAGCGATTACAACAGACATGAAAATCATATAGCTGCTTGCAATCAGGGGCAGCGGTGTCGGGTTTTCCAACGCCAGGTCAACGGCCAGGCGGAACCAGCTGAAAACGACATAAACGATAAGAGCAGGCGCCCAGCCAAAGGATACGAAGCGCAACAGCCAAGACACCTGATCGGCAGTTCGCCCGCCCCGAATAGCATTCGAGATGGCGCGGGCATTGAACAGGATCATCAGAACGTTGCCCAACGCACCGAACATCGTCAGCCCACCGTAAACCATGGCATAGACGTTGTAGTTCAGGCCGAAATCCGCGACCCAGGTCGAAAAGAGAACAACCGAGATGTCATAGGTCGCCAGCGCGGACGCCCAGATGTACAGCCTGCGCGCGTTTTTATCCGAGAAGGGCGGCAGGCGGTATTGGCTCAGATAAGGCGACAGAACCATCCGCCACAAATCGGAAACGGTGCGCGACAGGAAAAACGCCGTGAAGATCGCCGTGACCGTGAATTGGGTCGAGATATCGCCTGCTTCGCCAAAAAACAGATACCCGACGATCAGGGCCATGAGCATGGCAAAAACCGTGGCTCCGATCCCCATCAGGAACCGGAACAAAAGGAAGGGCATCTTTTCACGGTAGCCCTGTGGTTCGTCCTTGATCCGCGCCACGACCCAGCGGCGCGCGAAGCGTTTTCCGTAGATCTCAATAGACAGCCAGCGCCCCAACAACAGAAACAGAACGTTCCAGCCCAGAACTTCTACATAGGTCTGAATGCGACCGTCCGGGCTGGTCTGACGCAGGACATACTTCACTTCGAACACCGAATAAGGAAGCGCCTCAAGCCGAGATTGCATCGACTCACGGAATTTCGAGAACCGCTCCTGCGCCTTCATCAGCTGCGATCCGTCACCCATGGGGTTGTTCGACGCGTCGCCGCCCTCGGCCGAGCTGGCTTCAGCTCCGCCTGCCGTTGTCACGACCTGACCAGTACTGTCTATGACAATGACGCTTGCGCCTGCCTCGCTGGCCGCGCGGATTGCGGTAGCGAGGTCGCTTTCCGGTGCGGTATCGGACGTGCTGCTCGAGCCCGAGCCATATCCGGGGATCAGGGACGTTTGTGCTGAAACACCAGCTGGAAACGCCAGGACGAAAGCCCATAGAGCCAATAGTATTGCGGCCAGAAAGGTATTTTTCATAGGGTCTTACATCCAGTTTTTCCGATGCGGGTCAGAATAGTGAAGCGTTGAAGGCAGTTCAAACACTCGCACATTACTGTCTCAAGATCGTGTTTAGGCGTGTTCTTGGCGCACAGTCTTTTGGCAGCTATTTTCAATCTGGCGAAAATTGAATATGACATAGCATAGTTCGCGCGTGTCTGTATGTCGGTGATTATAGTGATCCTCTTGTGATCTTTCCGAAGCTTTGGTGCAATATGTCGCTAATTCGTCAATATGCTGTTGCCAAATCGCAATGCTTAGAACATTTGCAGGGACGCATTTCCGCCTTTGGCAAGCAGAGCCAAAGAATATACGATAACGCTTGCAAACGCGCGGGTTTCGCACCGAGATTAAGAAGACGGGCAACTCTATGAGCCTAGGCACCACCACCTCCAAAACGGACCGCGCGCCGCGTATCCTGTTTTACAGCCATGACACGTTTGGGCTCGGCCACTTGCGCCGGTCGCGGGCTTTGGCTGCTGCGATCACGCAGGCCGACCCAAGTGCGTCGGCGCTTATCCTGACCGGATCTCCGGTTGCAGGCCGTTTCACATTTCCCCGCCGCGTCGATCACGTGCGACTGCCCGGCGTGACCAAGCGCGCCGATGGCTCTTACGCAGCGCGCACAATCGGAATGGGCATCGAAGAAGTGACCGAACTGCGCTCGGGCCTGATTCAGACGGCCGTTCAGCAGTTCGAACCCGATGTTCTGATCGTCGATAAAGAACCGACCGGGTTCCGGGGTGAGCTGTTGCCAACGCTGAATTATCTGGAACGGAACGGCGGCACGAAAATGGTGCTTGGGTTGCGTGACGTTCTGGACGAACCCGAAGTTTTGGCCACCGAGTGGGCCCGCAAAGAATCTGTTGAGGCGACCGAGCGGTTCTATCACGAAATCTGGGTCTATGGGTTGAAGTCGATCTATGACCCGACCCAAGGCTTGCCGCTCAGTTCAAACGCGCAATCCCGCATTCATTGGACGGGATACCTGCGCCGGGATCTTGGCCCCGTGGGTGAACCACCCGAACAGCCCTATATCCTGATCACCCCCGGTGGTGGTGGCGACGGTAAGGCGATGGTGAACCTCGTTCTGTCTGCTTACGAGAAGGATCCAAACCTGTCTCCGCGCGCAATGCTGGTTTATGGCCCCTTCCTGTCGGGCGAATTACGCGAAGACTTCGAAACCCGGGTCGCCGCGCTAAACGGGCGTGTGACCGCGGTCGGGTTTGAATCCCAGATCGAAACGCTGTTTGCAGGGGCCGAAGGCGTTGTGTGCATGGGCGGCTACAACACCTTTTGTGAGGTTCTGTCCTTCGACAAACGCGCCGTCATCGTCCCCCGCACCACGCCTCGGTTGGAGCAGTGGATTCGCGCCTCGCGCGCAGAAGAGTTGGGCTTGGTCAAAATGCTGGACGAACATCGTGACGGCCTGACCCCCGAGGCGATGATCCGCGCGATCCGCAGCCTGTCAGAGCAATCCCTGCCATCACAGGCCATCCAGACCGGTTTGCTGGACGGGCTGGATTACGTCACCGACCGCATCGACGACCTGCTGACCTGGGAACAGGAACGAGCCACCGGATGAATTCAGACGTCCCTACGTTGGCGGTTGTGGTCAAAGGTTGGCCGCGACTGTCTGAAACATTTATTGCCCAAGAACTTGTCGCCCTGCAGGACGCGGGCCATCGGTTCGACATCTGGTCACTGCGTCACCCAACCGATACCAAGCGCCATCCCCTGCACGACCGCTTCACCGGGCAGGTTCGTTACCTGCCGGAATACCTCTATCAGGAGCCACAGCGTGTGTGGGCGGCGCGTGCGATTGCGCAAGCCATGCCCGGCTATGCCGAGGCTTACCGGATTTGGCGGCAGGACTTGCGCCGCGACTTGACACCAAATCGCATCCGACGCTTCGGGCAAGCCTGTGTTCTGGCCGCTGAACTTCCCCGCGAAGTTCTGGGACTTTATGCGCACTTCATGCATACGCCGTCATCGGTTGCCCGATACGCCGCGATCATGCGCGGATTGCCGTGGAGTTTCTCTGCCCACGCCAAGGACATCTGGACGTCACCCGAATGGGAAAAGCGTGAAAAGCTGCAGGCTGCAACATACGGGGCCACGTTCGGCGCCACCTGCACGGCCATCGGGGCCGAGCATCTGCGGGGTCTGGCGGATGACTCCAATCGTATGGACCTGATCTATCACGGTCTCGACCTGTCACGGTTTCCTGCCCCGCCGACGCGCACGTTGCGCGCCGCAAACGGTCCTTTCCACATGATCTCGGTCGGGCGGCTGGTTGAGAAAAAAGGGTTCGATCGGTTGATCGCAGCTTTTGCCTTGCTGCCTGACACTTTGGACTGGCATTGGACCCATATCGGCGGCGGCGATTTGGGCGATACCCTGCGCGCACAGGCGCGCGCAGTTGGCATCGCAGATCGCATCACCTGGAAAGGGGCCTGTGATCAGCCCGAGGTGATCGAGGCGATGCGAAGGGCCGATCTGTTTGTACTGCCCAGCCGTATTGCGGCAGATGGAGATCGTGACGGGTTGCCGAACGTGTTGATGGAGGCGGCATCTCAGCTATTGCCGATCCTTTCTACCCCGGTCTCGGCAATCCCGGAATTCATCGAAACCGGAACGCATGGCATCCTGTCTGACGACGATCCGGCTGCGCTGACGGCAGCCATTGAAGCACTGGCCAACGATCCGCAACAGGCAGCCCAAATGGCGGGTGCGGCTTATGATCGACTGATTGCCGAGTTTCAGATGGACCCGGGAATCGCCCATCTCTCGAAACGTCTGAACGCCATGTGCATGGAAAACCCATGATGGCACGGGTCGCATTTTATGCACCGATGAAATCCCCCAACAGCCCGACCCCCTCGGGCGACCGCGAAATGGCGCGGAACCTCATCAAGGCCCTCGCTGCCGAAGGCGACACGATTGATCTGGTCTCAGACCTTAGGATCTACGACAAGAGCGGTGATCCGAAGCTGCAACGCGCCTTGCAGCATGCGGCAGAAAAGGAAGCCAGGAAGTTAACTTCCGACCTGCCATCCGATACAGCCCTTTGGGTGACGTATCACAACTATTACAAAGCCCCCGATTTGTTGGGTCCGCAGGTCAGCAAGGCTCGCGGCATTCCCTATGTGCAGTTGGAAAGCACCCGCGCATCCAGCAGGTTGACCGGGCCTTGGGCGGATTTTGCCGCCGCCGCACATCGGGCCTGCGACGCCGCCGACGTCATTTTTTATCACACCGCCAACGACCTGATCACATTGGAACGGGATCGCTTTGGCGATCAGGTTTTGACCGAGTTGCCACCCTTTCTGCCGGTATCCGGGCTGCCCCCAGCAGCAGGCGGGGAAGGCCCAATGCTGACCGTTGGCATGATGCGCCACGGGGACAAGCTGGCCTCTTACCAGATCTTAGCCGAAGCGCTTTCGCATCTGGAAGATGATTGGCACCTGAACATTGCCGGGGATGGGCCCGCACGACCTGAAGTCGAGGCCCTGATGGCCCCATTCGGAGAAAAAGTCAGCTTTCTGGGTCAGCTCGATCGGAATGCACTGCAAACGGCCTATGAACACGCCTCTCTGCTGGTTTGGCCCGGTGTGAACGAGGCTTACGGTATGATCTACCTCGAGGCGCAGGCTGCGGGCCTGCCCGTGCTTGCGCAAGATCGACCGGGCGTGCGGGATGTGCTGGCCCCTGCAACCTACCCTTCGGTTGACGCAGGGGCGCAGGGCTTTGCAAAGCACCTGCAAACTCTGATGGAGGACGCACCGCTGCGCCGCTCCCTCGGCGCGGTTGCACGCAGATATGTGGCTGACCGCCACCTTTTGCCACTAGCCACTGCCCGTCTTTGGGCAACCCTCCGCCCTTTGCTGAAGGAGACGTCATGACTAAGCTTGCGCTGCTTCGCCATGGGCACACACATTGGAACCGCGCCGGTCAGATACAGGGCCGCAGCGACATACCCCTGGACGATGGCGCACGATCCGAACTGTCGGGCTATCGCCTGCCGGACGACTGGACAAAGGCCGACATCTGGTCCAGCCCGTTGCAGCGTGCCTATGAGACGGCCCAAATCGTCTCGGGCCGCAGCCCGCAGACATCAGACGCGCTGACCGAGATGAACTGGGGCGATTGGGAAGGTCAGCGCGGCGTCGATCTGATCGCTGATACCACAAGCGGCTATAAGCATATTGAGGATTGGAGTTGGGACTTCCGCCCGCCAAACGGGGAAAGCCCGGCGAATGTGCGCGACCGGTTGCGCCCCTGGTTGTCCACGCTGCAACACGACACGGTGGCAGTCTGCCACATCGGCATCATGCGGGTCATTCTGGCCCAAGCGTGGGGTTGGAACTTTGAGGGTTCTGCCCCCTTCAAGATCAAACGCAATAGGCTGTATATCGTCGATATGAACACCATGACCGCCGACCCCGACCCTGTTCGTCTTGAAAAACGCGAGCCCCTGCAATGAGGGTGATGATCATCGTCACGCACCTGTTGGGAACAGGACATCTCAGCCGTGCGTTGACCCTTGGGCGCGCCTTTCGGGATGATGGTCACGAGGTCATGGTGGTCTCAGGTGGTATGCCTGCGTCTCAGTTGGACAGCAGTGGAATGACCCTGTTTGGCCTGCCCCCCTTAAGGTCGGATGGCACCAACTTCACCCGCTTGCTGACCCAAACCGGCGAAGAGGCCGATGCCAACTATCATGCGGCGCGGATGACGGCTCTGGTGCAGGCCGTAAAGACGTTCCATCCGCAGGTGCTGATCACCGAGCTATATCCCTTTGGCCGCCGATCTCTGACTGCCGAGTTCGACGCAGCATTGAGCACAGCAACAGAGCTGCCGGTACGCCCGATTATTCTGGGATCGATCCGGGACATTCTGGCCCCGCCTTCGAAACCCGCCAAAGTGGAGCGCGCGGACGACATCGTAACTCGTTATTATGACGGCGTCCTGGTTCACTCGACCGAAAGCGTGACGCCTCTGTCGGTCAGCTGGCCGGTGTCAGATCAACTAGCAGACCGGTTACACTATACTGGCTTTGTCGCGCCTGAATTACCTCAACCTCACCCGGATGCGGTGGGTGATGGTGAAATTCTGGTCAGCGCTGGCGGCGGGTCCGTGGGGCAACCGATCTTTCGCGCGGCCATCGAGGCCGCCCGCCAGATTCCCAACAGGCGCTGGCGCCTGTTGGTGGGCGGGACAGATGCGAAGGCGCGGATTGCGGACCTTTCGGAACAGGCCAAAGGAACCTCGGTCATCCTTGAACCGGTGCGCCCGGACTTTCGTCAGATGCTGCCGCACGCCGCGGCCTCGGTCAGCATGTGTGGCTACAACACCGCCATGGATATTCTGCAATGCGGCACGCCTGCGGTTTTTGTACCATTCGATGACGGCAAAGAGGTTGAACAAGGCTTGCGTGGGCAAAGCCTGTCGGGTCTGTCCGCAATCGAAGTGCTTGAAAGTCGGCACCTGAGCGGAACCACACTGGCCCAAGCAGTTGAACGCATCCTTGCCGATGGTCCCCGCACAAAGCAGGATTTTGGCTTTGACGGAGCCGCCCAAAGCGTGCGCATCGCCAAACGCCTGCTGGGGCAGACCGCATGACCCCTGATTGGCAGCCTTTGGACACGGAACTGGATCACTGGCGCGCGTCGGGTATGTCATTGCCGCTCTGGTGGCGTGATGATGACGCCATCGCTCCGACGCCGCAGCTGGACCAGTTGGCTGAAATCTCGGAGAAATTAGGTCTGCCCGTGCATTTAGCTGTCATTCCCAAGGACGCTACCCCGGCGTTGGCCGAGTATGTCGCGGACCGACCCTCTTTGGTTCCTGTGATTCACGGCTGGGCACACGCGAACCACGCACCAAAGGGAGAGAAAAAGGCCGAGTTCCGGCTTAATCGACCATTGGACCTTATGGTTGAAGATGCAAAGGCAGGGCTGGCACGTCTGGGTATGCTGTTCGATGACAATGTGCGGCCCATGTTCGTTCCCCCATGGAACCGCATTGCGCCGGAGATGGCTGCGCGGCTTCCCTCTGTGGGCTTTCGTATCCTGTCCACATCAACGCCCCGCAAAACACACTTTGCCGCACCGGGGCTCGAACAGGTCAACACGCATCTTGACCCGATTGACTGGCGCGGCACACGCGGGCTGATCAATCCCAATATCCTGATCGCGCAAACAGTTGATCTGTTACGGGACCGGCGCGAAGGACGCACAGACAACGCAGAACCATTTGGCGTATTGACCCATCATCTGGTTCATGATCAGGGCATCTGGACCTTTACCGAGGCCCTACTGCGCAAATTATTGAATGGCCCTGCCACGGCCTGGGTCGCACCGATGAACAAATAAGGACATCACCATGAGTCGACTGGATTCCATGCTGCGCCGACTGACGGCTCAACGCGACGGTTTGAACTGGGCAGCCCAGCGGATCAACGGTCAGTCGGGCGATGTTCTGGATATGGGGCTTGGCAACGGCCGCACCTATGATCACCTGCGCGAAATCCTTCCGGAACGCCGGATCTGGGTGATGGATCGGGTGCTGCAATGCCATCCGGACAGCACCCCTCCGGCCGAAGATTTCCTACAAGGCGAGGCCAAGCCAATGCTGCAGAAACTGGCGGCAGATGGGCATAGGATTGCGTTGGCGCATTACGATTTTGGTCGCGGGATCAAAAGGGAAGATGTCGCCGAGGCGGCGCGTCTCAGCCCTTTGATCGCGCAGGTCATGCAGCCCGGCGGGTTGCTGATTTCCGGCCAACCCCTTGTCGGTTTCAACCAGATCAAAGGGCCCGAGACGATCGCCCCGGACCGATATCTTTTCTACACTGCTTGACTACGCCACACGCCGACCGCGCGCCCAGACCGAGTTCAGGGCCGGAACACCCGCTCGCATCCGGAAACGGATGACATCGGCTCGGGCGTCGGAGCGTAATTCGCCCCGGTCTTCCAACCCGGCCGCTTGCGCCGGGGCCAGCGTCACCGTTTTCATCCCGCGCGCCATATTATCCCACATCTCACCCAGCATGGCCGCCGACAGCAACAGGGCCGACGGCACATAATCTGAAGACATGATGTCCAGGTGCCCAAGCTCGGCCAACTCTCGCGCCGCGACATTGCCCGAATGCGAGCCACCGCGAATGATGTTCGGCGCGCCCATCATGACCTTGATGTCGTGATCGTGACAGGCCCGCGCTGCCTCGACCGTGGTCGGGAACTCGGCCAGGCGAATGCCGTGACCGGCAGAGACTTTCACCTGATCTTCGGTTGTGTCGTCATGACTGGCCAGAACGGCCCCGAAACGACGGGCGGCCTTGACGGTTTCGATTTCATGTACATCGCCATTGCGATCCCGAAGTCCCGTCAACTGGGCGACATGCTGCATGAACATATCATCGTCCATGGCATGTTTGCCTTTCAAGTACGCTTCAAGCTTACTCAGATCACGAAACTGTCGTTGGCCGGGGGTGTGATCCATAATGGACACAAGACCAACCCTGTCCTCTGGCCCAAATTCATCCAGTTCTTCGAGCAGAGTTTCTGAACACACCTCAGCCCGCAGGTGCAGGAAGTGACTGATCTTAAGGGCATCCTGTTCCCGCAGGTCCCACAATTCCTGCGACAGACCACGGGCATATTTGCCGTAGCGCGCCGCGCCTGATGGGATCGACCCCACGCGCATGGCGTCAAACACGGTCGTGATCCCGGTGCTGGCCAGTTCCGCGTCATGCGCAAGGATCGCAGCGGCATGTGGCCAGTCCACCTTGGGGCGGGGTTGAATGTGACGCTCAAGGTTATCCGTATGCAGCTCGACGAGGCCGGGGCTGACATAGTCACCCTCGCAATCAATCGCGCCAGCCGGAACCGCGTTTCCGGTATCAATCTGGGCGATTGTTTCACCCACAATCCGGACGCTGCCGGTTACGGTTTCATTCGGCAACACAAGCGTGGCATTGGCAAGGATCAAGTCTTCTGTCATCTGAGCTTCACACAGTTTGAGGTAGTGGAAGGCCACGCAATAGGAGGCCAATGTGACATTCACGCGATACGCGATCTATTTTGCGCCACCCGCACGGGCCGAGTGGACGAAATTTGCAACCAGCTGGCTGGGTTGGGACATGGAAGCCGGTACTCCGGTCGCTCATCCGGTCATTGGGGGCATCGACGTTGCCGCCGTTACGGCGGTACCGCGAAAATACGGGCTGCACGCAACGCTCAAACCGCCCTTCCGATTGCGCAACGGGCATACGTACGAGGCCTTGCACATGGCTTGCGGTTCGCTCGCCTCCAACCAGCCGCCTGTCACGTTGGATGGTCTCGAGATCGCGCGGCTTGGCCGCTTTCTCGCTCTGCGTCCGGTGGGCGAAATGCAAGCGCTGAATACCTTGGCCAACGCCTGCGTTCATGAGTTGGACGGTTTTCGCGAAACCGCATCTGAGGCTGAACTGGCCCGCCGCCGCGCCGCCGGGCTGACCCCGGAACAGGACGCCAATCTGGTTCAGTGGGGATATCCTTACGTGCTGGACGCGTTTCGCTTTCACATCACGCTCAGCGGCAAGCTGGACAAACCGACCCTTAGGGCCACCCAAGACGCTCTGCAGACCCATCTCGCCCCGTTGCTGCCGCGACCCTTTCAGATCACCGATTTGGCCCTGATGGGCGAGGCTGAAGATGGGCGGTTTCACCTGATCCATCGCTATGCGCTCTCCGGTTGAAGTCGCAACAGAATCTCGGCGACGGTGTCTTCCAACGCACCAGAGTTGTCGACTTCGATGACCCGCTTCAAACCGTCGGGTAAAGGCGCTTTGGCACGACCCAGCCGCTGCGCTTGCTCACCCGCGCTTTCCCGCCCTCTTAAGGACAGTCGTTGTGCCAGAACCTCGGCTTTGGCAGTTAGGGAGATCACGATCAGATCGCCAAAGACCTCCTGCGCCTGCACCAAAACCGCACGAGACAGGTTGACCAGAACAGCGTCGGCCTCCTGCCGTTGCTGCGCAATCGCGTTCGGCACGCCGTAAAACAGCCCATGCGCAGGCCAACTCAACGCAAAGGCACCGTCGCGGTCCATCTGCTGAAATCTCTCGACCGACACCCGGTCGAAATCCTCGCCCTCTTCCCCTTCGGGGCGGGTAATCACACGCCGCAAGCGCTGGACGCCTGGCGAACGGGCCTCCAACGCTTGCATGACGCTGTCTTTGCCGACGCCCGAGGGGCCGACAACGGCTATGACAGGGGCAAGCGTCATGCGGCCAGCCCTGTTGTAAAGTCCGAAACATTGACCTCGCGGTCGCAAACCCGCTCACGTGCTTCGAGGTCGTGGAAAATCCCAACAATCGCAGCACCGCGGTGCTTTGCTTCTTCGATCAGGGACAGAACAGTTTCCCGGTTCTGCGCATCCAGGCTCGCCGTTGGCTCATCCAGCAACATCGCCGGATACTCATGAGCAAAGCCGCGCGCGATGTTCACCCGCTGCTGTTCACCGCCAGAGAATGTCGTGGGGCTGAGGGTCCACAAACGCTCGGGGATATTCAGCCGTTTCAACAACCCGGCCGCCTTGTCCAGCGCCACTTGCTTGTCACAGCCTACAGACAGCAGTGGCTCTGCCACAACTTCTAGCGTCGGAACTCGTGGGACAACCCGCAGAAACTGGCTGACATAACCCAGGGTGTCGCGACGCAGCGACAGGATCTGGCGCGGCGCGGCTTTGGCAACGTCCACCCCCCCGACCAATACCTGACCAGAGGCCGCCAGATAGTTGCCATAGATTACACGCATCAGCGTGGATTTGCCTGCACCGGACGAGCCGGTCAAAGCAACACATTCCCCCGGCTCAACCTTGAGCGACGCGCCTTCCATCACTGGGATCACGGCGCTGCCCTGATTATGCAGGGTGAAGCTTTTGCTTACATCGATCAGTTCAATCATCGCTTCATCTTTTCCCAAATACTCAAACCTGCAGAACGCTGGACACCAGCAACTGCGTATAAGCATGTTGCGGGTCGTCCAGCACCTGATCGGTCAGTCCGGCCTCGACCACATGACCGCTTTTCATCACCATCAACCGGTCCGCCAGCAGACGCACCACAGCCAGATCGTGCGTCACGATGATGGCGCTCAGCCCCATCTCGCGCACCAGCCCGCGCAGCAGATCCAGCAGGCGCGCCTGAACGGAAACGTCCAGCCCTCCGGTCGGTTCGTCCATGAACACCAGCCGAGGACCTGTCACCAGGTTGCGCGCAATTTGCAAACGCTGCTGCATCCCTCCGGAAAACGCGCTGGGGCGGTCATCGACGCGAGAAGCATCAATCTCGACCCGGCCCAGCCAGTCGACGGCCTTGTCCCGAATGTCGCCATAGTGCCGGTCGCCGACTGCCATCAGCCGCTCACCAATATTGCCGCCCGCGCTGACAGACATCCGCAGCCCGTCGCGCGCGTGCTGGTGCACAAACGCCCAGTCGGTGCGGCTAAGCATCCGGCGTTCGGGTTCGGACATGGTAACCGTGTCCACAGGTCCGTCCACGCGAGTATCAAAGATCACCTGCCCGGCGTCCCGCTCTAGGTGACCGGCCATGCAATTCAGCAAGGTCGACTTGCCCGAGCCACTTTCACCGACGATCCCCATCACTTCCCCGGGGTAGAGATCAAAATTCACTTCCGTGCATCCGACCCGCGCACCATAGCGCTTTTCGATGCCTTTGACTTGCAACAGGGGGGTCATGCCGCGTTCTCCTCGGCCAGTCGGCCCACATGGCCTGCCTCGCGGCGCGACCGGCAGTAATCGGTATCGGAACAGACAAACATCCGGTTGCCTGCGTCATCCATGATGACCTCGTCCAGATAGCTGTCCTCGGCCCCGCACAGGTCACAGGGATGATCGGCCTTGGTCGCCTCGAACGGGTAATCCTCAAAATCGAGGCTCACGACCTTGGTGTGCGGCGGCACCGCATAGATACGCTGCTCACGCCCGGCGCCGAACAGTTGGATCGCATCCATCTCGAGCTTTGGGTTGTCAAATTTCGGGATCGGAGACGGGTCCATCACATACCGGCCAGACACTTTCACCGGATAGGCATAAGCGGTCGAGATTGCTCCGTGCTGGCTGATGTCCTCATACAGTTTCACATGCATCAGCCCGTATTCCTCAAGGCTGTGCATCTTGCGCGTCTCGGTTTCGCGCGGTTCCAAGAAGCGCAACGGCTCAGGGATCGGAACCTGATAGACAATGATCTGGTCTTCACGCAGCTTCGCCTCGGGGATGCGGTGGCGGGTCTGGATGACAGTGGCCTTTTCCGTCTCTTCCGTGGTGGCAACCCCTGCGGTGTTCTCAAAGAACTTGCGGATCGACACCGCATTCGTCGTGTCATCTGCGCCCTGATCGATCACCTTGAACGTATCCTCGGGCGTCAGTGTCGCGGCCGAGACCTGTACGCCCCCCGTTCCCCAGCCGTAAGGCATAGGCATCTCGCGGCTGGCAAAGGGCACCTGATAGCCCGGCACGGCCAGACCTTTCAGGATCGCCCGGCGGATCATTCGTTTGGTTTGTTCGTCCAGATAGGCGAAATTGTACTCGCTCATAGGAGACCTCTTTCGATCAGCGCGCCTTCCAGCGCCTGAGGCGTGGTAAAGTGGATGCCATCCATGCCAACGGCGCGCGCGCCTTCGACATTGTGCAACCCGTCGTCGATGAATATGCAGTTCTCAGGAGCAAGCCCGGCCCGCTCACATAACCGATGAAAAATCTCGGGCTGCGGTTTCAACAGCCTTTCCTGCCCGGACACGACGGTCACGCCAAAGACGTCGCCCAATTCCGGATGCGCGCCGACGCCAACAGGCCAAGTTTCCGCTGACCAATTGGTGATCGCGTGAACCGGGGTGCCTTGCTCTTTCAATCGATAGAGCACCTGCCAGGTCCCTTCGATCTTGTGCGGAACGGTTATGGCATAGCGTTCGACGTAAACGCCCAGGCGTCGCCGGTCTTCGGCGTCATCCAGTTCAGACGCCAGATCGGTGAAGTTCTCGCCGCCATCTGCCCTCAGGTTCCGATCCTGGAAATCGATGCGGGTCAGAAACTCTGCTACCGCCTCGCGGCTACCCATCTCGTCCAACCAGGCCAGATGTGGATCCCACTGGATCAGAACGTTTCCGATGTCAAAAACGACAGCCTTCATTCTGCGGCCTCCTTTTGCGTAATACGCTCTTCAGCCTCGCGACGCAGTTTACGAACCAGCTCAAGTTCAGACTGGAAGTCGACGTAATGCGGCAGTTTGATATGTTCGAGGAAACCGGTGGCCTGAATGTTATCTGCGTGGCTAA
Source organism: Ruegeria sp. CDSA021 (assembly GCF_059612325.1). Classification (NCBI taxonomy): domain Bacteria; kingdom Pseudomonadati; phylum Pseudomonadota; class Alphaproteobacteria; order Rhodobacterales; family Roseobacteraceae; genus Ruegeria; species Ruegeria sp. CDSA021. The sequence continues at coordinate 12,127 of NZ_JBXWQJ010000002.1, read as the reverse complement.
GGACGAATTCTTCATCCTGCGCAGGGGCACCCCGATTGTCTTCGCCCAGCTCTTCCCAACGCAGGGCACGATCGACCAGCGCCATCGCGATGGACTTTCGTTCAGACTGACCAAAGACAAGACCATAGCCACGTGTAAACTGCGGTGGTTCGGTCTTGGAGCCCGTGAACTGGTTCACCGTCTCACACTCGGTCAGTTCGACCTCACCGATATCAATGGCAAAACCCAGCTCGGGAATGTCCATTACGACCACGACTTTGCCAATCCGCAACTCACCCACAAAAGCGTGGTTGCGGGCGTAGCCACGCTGGGTGGAATAGGCCATGCCCAGTACAAATCCCTCATCCCCGCGTGTCAGCGATTGCAGGCGCAGGGGACGGTTGGACGGAAATTCCATCGGTTCACGCGTCAGATCACCCGGGGTCTCATCACTCGCCGGTTCATCCTGAATGATGTCCTCACCCTTCAGAAATTCAGTAATATGGGGCGTCGGTTCCTGACGTGCAGGGCCCTGAGGAGCCTCGGGGATTTCACCATCAGCTGCTAGTTTGAAGTCCAGCAAACGGTGCGTGTAATCAAATGTCGGCCCCAGAACCTGCCCCCCGGGCGCATCCTTGAACGTAGCCGAGATTCGGCGGTCGCAGGCCATCTCACCAGTTTCAACTGGATTGGAATAGCCAAATCGCGGCAGTGTCGTGCGATAGGCGCGGATGAGGAAAATCGCCTCGATCAGATCGCCTCGCGCCTGTTTGATGGCCAGCGCAGCAAGATCGGGGTCGAACAAGGACCCTTCAGCCATGACGCGGTTCACCGCAAGGCTCAGCTGTTCACGGATCTGCGCAAGGGTCAGCTCCGCCACATCTGTCGCACCACGGCGCTCTTCAGCCAGCCACGTATGGGCGTTCTCGATGGCTTTTTCGCCCCCTTTGACAGCAACATACATCGCTTAGCCCTCTGTCCTGATCTGCGTGCTGCGCGGCAGGGCCGCGATCTTGTCACAACTGGTAAAGAAGAAATCGCACCCCAGAGGAAAGAGCGTCGCATTGCCCTGAAGCGCTGAGATGTCCGGCAGAGACAGTCGTGTGGTGGTCTTAATCCCCGGGCCGCTCAGAACGGCGCCGCTCTGCTCAAGCTGGTCGCATTCCACAATCAGGGTCGCAGACCGATCCGGGCATTCCGGCGTTCCGATGCGATAGGCGTTGAGCGGACCCAGCGCGCGCCACGTTCCAACGGCGAAATCTGCCTGGTCCGCAGACACAATCGGCGCACCTGTGTGGAAGGTCAGCCATTTGCGCACCGCTTCAGTGTCAGTATCACCTGCCAGATGAACCTTTGTTTCGGGATCGCACAGCGTCAGCAACAGCGTGCCGGCCGACACGGACAGGGGCGCAGGCGGCTCAATACCCGCCAGGGCGCGGATTTCACCCGGACGCGCCATAACAGTCATGGCCGCGCGGAACGCATGGGCGGCCTGGACAGGTGCGTTTTCAAAGCCGCCGGAAAACTGTGTTTGTGCCGCCATCAGTCTTCCCCTCGAACCAGCGTGAAAAACTCGACCTTCGTGGCCGCCGCCTTGGCAGCACGCGCGGTTTTGACCGCCTGCATCTGCTGGTGCAAAGGGTCGAGCAGTTGTGCCTGCAATTCACCCGCAGCTGACGTCTGCATCATGGCATCAACCAATGCCGCAGCTTCTGCCTTGGGCTTCGACCTGCCCTGAACATATCCGTGACCGACCGTGCCATCCTGCAGCACGACCGAGCAGCGCGTGACGGTCATTTCGCCCAGGTTGAACGGTGCACCGGTGCCACCGGTGCGTCCACGCACCATGACGCCGCCCACTTCGGGACTGCGCAGCAATTCAAAACTCGGGCGGTCCTGAATGCTGTCCCATAGCGACATCAGGGCGTCTTCCGGCGCACGGGCCAGCAGGCCCATCCAATCCTTCCGCGCCTCGGTCGTGATATTTGTGTTTTCTGTCATCAAAGCCTCTTGGCCGGGTTGTCTACATGAACTATACAACTAGACAAATATTAGCTTTTTGGCTTCCGAGGCGCAATCTGCAACTGTGTGAAGATTTGATGACATGAACAAAACACCGATCTGGAAAAGCATAGCCCTGCGCCTGACTTCGGACATCGCCGAGGAGCGCTATCAAACCGGAGATCGCTTGCCGACCGAGGCACAATTGGCTGCCACGTATGGCGTCAATCGCCACACGGTGCGGCGCGCACTGGCCGACATGTCAGAACAAGGTCTGGTCCACGCCCGGCGTGGCGCAGGCGTGTTTGTGGCGGCGCGACCAACGGATTACCCGATCGGCAAAAGGGTGCGATATCACAAGAACATCTCGGCCAGCGGCAAAATACCGGGTAAGAAAATTCTGACCCTCACCACACGCGCGGCAGATGAAGCCGAAGCGGACGCCCTGGGTTTGGACAAGGGTGATCCTGTGCATGTCTATGACGGCCTTTCATTGGCGGACGGGCAGCCTGTGGCCGTGTTTCAAAGCGTTTTTCCAGCAGCGCGTTTTCCCGATCTGGTGCAGACATTGACCGAAACGCAGTCTGTCACAAAAGCTCTGCAGGCTTGCGGCATCGCAGATTACACGCGCATCTCGACCCGCTTGACCGCACGCGGTGCAACCGCAACACAGGCCTTACAGCTTCAACTGTCCGAAGGGGCTCCGGTTTTGTTCTCGGTCGGCGTAAACGCGGACCCCGATGGCCAACCGGTAGAATATGGCCGAACCGTTTTCGCGGGAGAGCGTGTCACGCTGACACTGAACGAAGAATAGACCAGCAAGGTCTCCCGCTCGTCCTCGACCTCCTTACGGAGATCTCATCCCGTTCGGCGCGGGAACTCTGGCCAGACGATTGCGAAACCTATTCGTATTTCTCCAGGAACGCCTCAGCGCGCATGTTTCGAAAATCGGGCAAAGCTGTCCTCAGACGCGCGTTGTCCCAGTCCCACCAGGACAGTTGCTCCATCCGGTCCGCCACATCCTCAGGGAACCTGCGACGTATAGATTGGGCGGTTACGCCAGCAACGATCGTATAAGGTGGCACGTCTTTGGTGACAATCGCCCCAGATGCAATGACTGCTCCGTTGCCAATCATGACTTCCGGCTTGATGATCGCGGCATGTCCGATCCAGGTATCGTGCCCGATCCGGGCCGTCCGACCGGCGCGACGCGCGAACCAGTCCGCATCATCCTTTGCGTCGTCCCAGTAATCCGCCGAACGGTAGTGGAAATGATGCAGAGATGCTTTTTCCAGCGGGTGATCCGTGGCCCCTATCCGCGTGAAGCTTGCAATATTCGCAAATTTGCCGATCTCTGCATTTGCGATATCACACGTCCTGTCACAATAGGAGTAATCCCCCCAGTTCGAGTTCGCGATCCGACTGCCTGCGCCAATTTCCACATATGCGCCAAAGCTGCTGTTTGTGACTTGGCAGTCGGGATGGATGAACGGTTGATCCGCACTAAGCCTGGCCATTTTCTTGACTTCCTTAACTCAGTTCAGGGCAGCAGGAACCGCTTGCGATTGGGATCGCGCGGTTTACGCTTTTTGCCCGTTTCACCTTGAATGAGACGTTTGCGCAGCCACCCCGAGAACCAATCCATCAGCATCACCATCAGGATGATCAGCACGATGTAATAGGCGACCTCTTCCCAATCTTTCTGCGTGATAATCGCCTGTGTCAGCAAAAGACCAATACCACCGCCTGTGATCGCACCAATCACCGTCGCACTGCGGGTGTTGGATTCAAGGAAGTACAACAATTGGCTGAGCAGGACAGGCGTGACCTGAGGGATAACCCCAAACCGATACCGTTGGGGGGCGTTTGCGCCCGTGGACTGCACGCCTTCGATCTGCTTCTGATCCACATTCTCCAACGCTTCCGAGAAGATTTTGCCGAAGGTCCCCGTATCCGTAACAAGAATGGCCAGTGCGCCCGTCAACGGTCCGGGACCAAAGGCGCGGGCGAGGACTACGGTCCAGATCAACGCATCCACGCCGCGAACGAAGTCAAACACACGGCGCGTTGCAAAGCGGACGGATTTCATCGGGTTGAAATTGCGTGTCGCAAGGAAGGCCAGCGGCAGGGCGACCATGGCCGCGCCCAGCGTACCCAGAAACGCCATCAGGATCGTTTCAAAGATGGCCCAAGCCACGTCCTGATGCCGCCACATCTTGTTGGTCCAGAAATCATTTAGGATCGCACCCGCTTCGCCCGACGCTGCGCGCCCGGCCAGTTCCGGGAACGACTTTCCATAGTAAGGACTGTCGAGCGTGAACCAGAACAGCTCCCACCCTGTGAAATAGCGGAACACCTCCGACCGGTTGCGCGTGACTGTCAAACGACCCGCGTCAGTGGTCACAGCTAGCCGGTTCTTGGATACGTTGATCCAGTCCGGGACTTCTCTGCTGGGAAATTCCGCCTGCACACCGGCTGCCCGCGAAGGCGTCGCGCGGATGGTGCCATAGCCGGGAATGTCATATTCCACCGTCTCAGGACCAAAGCGCACAACGTGACCATCTTCGAGATCAATCACCGTTGTCTCACCCAATGCTACCCAATCCGGGGCCTGACCTTCGGGATATGCGCCTTTGCGCTCGCCCTCGATCGCGGCAGAGACTTCGCCGGTGCGGTTGTCACGCTCGATATGGGTTTTGTAACTGTAGCTGTCAGACACCAGCGTCTTGCCGTTTTCCCAATTCGCGCGCGCTGCAATTCCCGGCACGTCAAAGGCGAAGAAGACGTAGACCAGATAAGCCAGCACCAGAGCGGGCAACCCGAAATTCATCAGCCTCTTGCGGCTGAACAGGCGGTCCGCTTCAGCCTTGAGCTCATCGACAGACAGATTGGTTGCGAAGGTGCTCATGCCGAGGCTCCTTTTTCCGACCCATGAGTCAGACGGTCGCGCAGGACACCAGACAGCTGGTCTACGACGACGATTGTTACGAAAAGCAAAAGGAAAATGGCCGCAGCCTCATCATAACGCCCCTGCCCCCAGGACATGGCGTTGCGCAGCTCATAGCCCAGACCACCGGCACCCACGAACCCAAGGATGGCCGAGGCGCGGATATTGATTTCAAACCGCAACAGCGCATAGCTGACATAGTTCGGTCCGACTTGAGGGATCACACCCAGATACATGCGCTGGGACCAGTTGGCGCCGACGGACTGCAGCCCCTCGACCGGCTTCAGCGAGGCGTTTTCGTTGACCTCGGAAAACAGCTTACCCAGCGCGCCCGCCGTGTGGATGGCAATCGCAATCATTGCAGGCACCGGGCCACCACCCAGAACAAAGATCAGAACCAACGCGATGACGATCTCGGGGATTGCCCGGAAGACATCCGAGATACGGCGGAACAGTGGGATCAGCGATGGCCAGTAGGCCATGCCGCGCGTCGACATCAGCGACAGGAACGTTCCCAATATTGCACCAACCAAAGTGGCCGCTGCGGCAATATTCAAGGTTTCAACAAGCGCCGGGAAGAACTCAACAAGGTTCGCCGGCATCTCGGCGATCTTTTCCCACGCCTCGGACAGAACCTCGGTCGGATAGTCAAAAATCCGTCGCCAGCCGTCGATGAAGCTGCCCGCATTGCGGCCGTCGGCTGTGCGGAATCCTGCGGCCATCATGGCCACGAACAAGATCAGAAGGATACCACCATAGACCCTCTTGCGTCGCGCCATCGCGGTGTATTCGTCGCGGATCTGATCGACGGTCGGGGACCCAGCAGTCAGGTCTGTCATGGAATGCTCCAGAGTGGAAAAACGGGGCCCGGATTTTCACCGAACCCCGAACATTGGATATGCAGGCTTAGTTGGACTTCAGCTTGCGTGCTTCGATGATGATTTCGTAGGCATCATGCGTGATCGGCTCGAACGCTTTCGCCTCACCTGCGGCAACGCCGTAGAAGCAGTCACGGTCTTTCTCGTGCAGACCAGCCATCAGGGCTGTCATCTTTTCTTTGACATCCGCAGGCAGCGCGGTACGCAGAACAACCGGACCTTCCGGGATCGGCTTGGATTTCCAGATTTCAACCATGTCGTTCATGTCGACCAGACCGGCATCAACGGCACGACGCAGCGCGCCCGAGTTGTATCCGTCTTCCCAATTGCCCAGACCGTCAGCCCATGTGACTCCACCGTCAACATCACCATTGTTGACTGCGACGATGGTCTGCTCGTGACCGCCGGTGAACTTCACTTCGCCAAAGTAGTCACCCGAATCCATGGTGGCACCAGTGGCCTGTGGGATTTCGATGGACGGGATCAGGTAACCCGAGGTCGAATTCGGATCGCCAAATCCAAAGGTCTTGCCTTTCATGTCGTCCAGCGAGGCGACGCCGCTGTCCTTGCGGGCAAACCCGATCGAGTAATAGCCGTAGCCGCCATCCACGTTCACCTTAACCAGAACCGGCTCAACCGCTTCAGGATCGCTCAGATAGGTTTTGGCGTAACCCGACGCGCCCAACCATGCCATGTCGATGGTGCCGCCCAGCAGACCCTGGATCACACCGTTATAGTCGGCAGGCGCAAACAGTTTGGTCTCAACACCCAGCGCCTCTTCGGTGTATTCACGCAGGCATTCGTTGTTGTTCAGACGGTCCTGAGCGTTCTCACCGCCCAGTATTCCGATGCGGAATTCGCTGATGTCCTGAGCCATGGCCGGGGCGGCAAGCGCAGTGGTAGCCGCAATGGCAGCAATCAGTTTATTCATCTGTCTCTCTCCAGTTTGTTTGCCCCGGCCTTTCATCGGGCCGGGCGATGAAAGGGGGTTGGTGGCTCAGATGGTCGCTTCCGCTTCCATCAGGGCCTTCTGGGTGGCGTCCAGAGTTTCGATCTCGGTCGATGTCGCCTCTTCCGAGAAGCTTGCGTCGGCACCGTAAATCTCTCGTGCAACACCGGTTGTCAGCTGCTCGGGCAAGCCGTCAAAGACGATGCGCCCGTCGCGCATACCCACCACGCGGTCGCAATAGCGGCGCGCGGTATCCAGCGTGTGCAGGTTGGCGATGACGGTACGGCCATCTTCTTCGTAAATGCGTCGCAGCGCCTGCATCACAACCTGAGCGTTCATCGGGTCCAGCGAAGCGATGGGCTCGTCTGCCAGAATGATCTTTGGGTCCTGCATCAGGGCACGTGCGATGGCGACACGTTGTTGTTGGCCGCCCGACAGGGCCTCGGCGCGCTTCGGTGCGTGCTCTGCAATACCCAGACGGTCCAAGATGTCGATAGCGCGATGGATTTCATCCATCGGAAACAGGTTGAACATGGTGGCCAGTGTCGACTGGCGGTTCAGCGTTCCGTGCAAAACGTTCGACACCACATCCATGCGCGGCACCAAGTTGAACTGCTGAAAGATCATGGCGCAATCAGCCTGCCAAGCGCGCTTGTCGCGGCCCTTCACTTGCGTCACATCGCGGCCTTCGAACAGGATTTCACCGTCGCTGGCATCCGTCAGTCGGTTGATCATCCGCAGCAGCGTCGACTTGCCTGCACCAGATCGTCCGATGATCCCTATCATGCAGGGCTTATCTACATCCAGCGTCGCGGCATCCACCGCGACGTTGTCACCGAAGCGTTTGGTCAGTTTCTTGATATGCAGCACAGGCCACCCCCAATTCGTATTGGCGGTCAGCTACAGATACCGTTCAAAGAATATGTGTCATCGTCGTGAAAGTTTTGTAACGCACCCCGGTGTGCTGGGGCTATCCAACCCGTTGCCCCGCAGGTATACGCATCGGCGACTCTTTAGCTGATACGAGGCCACCATGAGCTTTGACCGCACCATCAAGATCGCACCGTCGATCCTGTCCGCTGATTTCGCCAATTTCGGGCAAGAAATTCAGGCCATCGAGGCACAAGGCGCGGATTGGGTCCACGTGGATGTCATGGATGGCCATTTCGTTCCGAACCTGACCTTTGGCCCGCCTGCCGTCAAAGCCTTTCGCCCGCATGTGAAAACTGTGATGGACGTGCATCTGATGATCACACCAGTTGACCCTTACATCCAAGCCTACGCGGATGCCGGGGCTGACATTCTGACCGCGCATATCGAGGCCGGACCGCATACACATCGCACGCTGCAGGCAATTCGCGCCGCTGGAATGAAAGCCGGTGTTGCGCTGAACCCAGGAACTCCGGCTGAAACGGTCGAGCACTTGCTGGACCTCACTGATCTGGTCTGCGTGATGACCGTAAACCCGGGCTTTGGGGGGCAGAAATTCATCGACATGACCAGCAAGGTCCGCAAGCTGCGTCAGATGATCGGCGACCGCCCGGTGCATATTGAAATCGACGGTGGTGTTGATCCAACGACCGCCCCGCTGGTCGCGGCAGCAGGCGCAGATGTTCTGGTCGCCGGATCAGCCGTGTTCAAAGGTGGCTCAGTGACGAAACCAGAAGTGTACGGCGAAAACATTCAGGCCGTGCGGGCGGCGGTCGAGTCGGCCCTGTCGTAATTCTGAGATTTGGGGCTGAGCCAAACACGCCGTTCAGCCCCTGCAAAAACAACTGAGCCCTCGATGTCCGAGGGCTCTGTCATGCGGATCAATCGGCGCCAAACGCACCGATATGAGATACCCCATTCGCTCCTGTGGCCTGGAAGGTTCCACCTACTTCTTCGGCGTTTGGCCCATAAAACACACCAAATGCTTCGCCGTTAGTGCCAGGCCCTGCAACCGTCGCCGTGAACCCGGAATTCGAGATGCTGCCCGAGCCGCTAAAGTCCAGCTCAGGCGCAGCCCGGTCTGGCACGCCGACCACCAAGCTGGTGGCATCTGTATTCGTGCTTGAAATCGTGGCGCTGGAAAAATCGGTGGTCACATTTATGTTCGAACTGGTTTGATATTGATTGCCGTCACTCAGGCGGGCAACACCCGTGCTGGCGCCCTGGTAAGACGCGTTGCGCCCCGTTGGCATGTCAGCCGTCGGCGTAACCGATCCGTAAGAGCCCGCAGCCGCAGTTCCCCTTGCTTGGTTGCGCCCCTCGATCCACGACCCGAAGGTTTGATACTCGAACCGTGTGCGTGACGGGTCAAGCAACACAGCGCCTCTATCCAGATCAGGGGAATTGAAGACCGCCGTAACTGCACCCTGTTGCACGTTGTCACCAGTACGGCTGTCCAAATTCACATTCGACCCGGTAGCAGAACCGGTAAATGCGATGATGTCGCCCCCGCTTGTAGACACGGTTACGCTGGAACTTGAAGGAATCGATTGGCTTTGAACAGCCACGGCACGCGTAGTTTGATTCGTCGTAAAAGTCTGAACAACCGCACGACCGTTCAATGTCGCGGTACCGTCCTGCGGCAGGTTTATTTTTTGCGCAGGTGTCGTCGAAACTGGCCCCTACACACCCGACCCGCCCGAAGATGAGTCATCATCATCCAGATCAAAATCCAACCCGGCGATACCGCCGCAGGCGCTCAAAAATACAATCGGAAATATTGCTGCAAACCTGCAACTAATCTTGGTATTCATAACTGCTCCGTAGTCAACGTTTTGGCGAAACAGTAGTAATTCATCCATACGGCGCAAGTCGTGTTATCAATTCAATCTAAAGGCATTTTTCAGTGTTGCCTCAAATGCGACAGTTTCAATTTGAATAGCAAGACCGACACTGTCTTGGGGGCCGAACAAACCGCAACGCGCTGTTTCTTGGATCATGCCAAGTTTCGAACTTCAACCGCTGCGGGACCATGCGATGAAAACCTTCCGCGTCACCAGGGCTCTGATGGTTTCAGCCTGTATACTCGTCCTGACAGGCACGATGACCACGCATCAGGCAGCTGCTGATTCGGCCCAAACCGTTTTGCAGACAGCAGATCAATTTGAAATCGAAGCTGTCTTTCTAAGTGGCCTGGCTGACATGCAGAATGGCCGCCCCGAGGCCGCCATCGAAAAATTCTCGGCGATTCTGGCTGCAAACCCAAACTTGACCCGGGTGCGGTTGGAACTGGCACGCGCATACTTCATGGCCCGACAGTGGAACCGCGCGCGAAACGAATTCTTTACTGTCCTGTCTGGCGATCTGCCCGACTCGGTGCGCATACGTGTTTTGGCTTTCATCCGAGAAATTGATGCGCGCCGGGGCTTTGACTGGGACCTCAGCCTCAGGTTCACAACCGTCGGCAATCCCAGAAAATACGAAACGGATCAGATCACGCTGAATTTCGCCGGTCTCAACCTGCCTTTCACTTTGAATCGGGATACATCGTCCGAGATCGGGGTTCGGGCCACAGGCGCAGCAAACTTTCGACAACCCGTGAACCTTGGGTTTTCCGATCTGCAAACTGTCGCCTATGCGTCCTTCAACTTCGACGTGACCGAGGCCCGAACCTCACGCTACGATGACTACATCTTCGTGGGGCGGTTTGGCCTGCGCACATTGTCGGAAAACACCACAAGCTCGTTCGGACCTGCAATAGGAACCCGGCTGATTGGCGGACGAACCTATGAGAACCGCATCTCGCTGGAGGCTGCCTTTGAACGGCGTAACCTGTTAGGGGGTTCCATATTTGGAGCTTTGACCGGGTCAAGGCTGCACAGCCCTCGTTCCAGCACGCTTGACGGGCATTCCTTTGAAGGAGAGTTTGGTGTGCGACGCTCTGTCGGTGGCCGCGGCCTGGTCGGTGTCAGCGCGTTCTATCCAGACAAATCCGTTGAAGACGCGCTAGAGAACAACACGCGCAAAAGGCTGACCGTGTTCGGCCAATTTGACGCCCGCGGCGGGTTTACCTTCCAGCCCTCTGTCTATCTGGAAAACAAGTCTTTCAAGACACCTAGCCCCCTGCTGACCGGGAACCCGAATGAAACGTCTTGGGGGTCGCGTTTGCGTATTGAGAAGAACGACCTGTTCATTGGAAACGGGTTTTCCCCCTTTGGTCTGATTGAATACATCCAAACCGATTCCGACATCCCGGCTTATAAGTTTACCGAGACAAACTTTGAGCTTGGGCTCGAAAGACGTTTCTGACTGAGAAAGCTCAGGTGTTTAGCGTCAACAGTCGTTCTCACCTCCTTCGTCGGGTATTCTCAGCCTGAACGGTATTCAAAAACCCTAGTTTGAACCTTTGCCTCAGCCACGCTGTTTGAGGAGAAAATCCGCCCCTTCATCATCGCGAACAGCACAAACGCCTTCCCGCGCCGTTTCCTATGGTTCGTTTTTTACATTCTTGCTGAGGCTGAATGCGCGTCCCTAACCCTCATCGACCCCAAAAGGCGGGAATCACCCCGCCTTGACGTTCTTGTTGAGAACTCGCGGGCATCGGCGGTGTTGGTAAGGGGGTTTTGCTGACTTAAGATTTAGAACGTTATGAGGTTCCCAAACGATCAATCACTCAACCGAACAAGACAGCTATGCTTCAAGAATTTTCCACCGCCTTTAGCTTGCAAAGATTAATTGAGAATGCGCGCGCCAATCACAGGAATATTTACGATAAATGGTGCGAAGTCGGCACAAAGCTGGCCTATACAAGAAATGACAGCTTTGGACACGCATGTGAACATCTGGATGCGAATTTTGATCTGATATTAAGAGATCTGGAGCGTGAGCAAGCGCTAGCAATAGAGCGATATGGAACTAAGTTCGATGGAGGGGTTCTTTTTCTTCAAATTAGCCTTTCGAAAATGTGGCTATTTTCAGTTTACGAAGTCATTCGAGAGACATGTGAAGTTCCCTGTGCTTCACGAACGCACAACTCCACTTATTGCAATCAAGCTAACTGTTTTCGCTGCAACTCATTGAAGCCAGTTCGAGATAGGTTGAATGCTTTCAGAATACCCTTGGCCAAACTCCAACCTGAGCGCATCCGAAATCAGAAAAATGTTCATGCTGAGATTGTCATCGACGATGAAACTGGGTCCATAGGTTGGCGAACGTATTCTGGACGCACACAAGCACAAGAAATTTCTAGCCGACTAGTATTGTCTGACTTCACCCTCGACACACTACTATGACACTAACCCTGAACAACTTAAGCGGCACGTATTATTCAACAAAAAAGGCCGCCCCTTGTGGGGCGGCCTTCTTTGTCTCACCGATGTGCCGGGCTGAAGCCCGGCCTATCGATTATTCTACGATCTTCGACACAACGCCGGCGCCAACGGT